>VBEZ01000124.1 GCA_005882255.1 Chloroflexota bacterium
GTCGCATCCTTGCTGTAGACGATCACATGTGCGCCAAAGACCATGACCTGCTCCTCATGCGTTTTTTCGCGATGTTTTACGGGGGTACGCTGTTCGCGCCGGCAATCTCGCCATGCGTCATCGCGGGAAAGGTAGCCGAGCGCCTTCGCGCGAGCGAAAATTGCCTCGAGGTCGTTCACGGTGAAGTACAGCGACATCGCTGCCGGGTGTAGCTTCCGGACGGACGACATATCGAGCACTTGGAGCGTCACGGCGCCACAGGTGAACTGGCAACGAGAGCCCGCCTGCCTACGCCCTCGACGCCAAGCAACTTGCCGTAGCAGTGGGCCGCCCGGTCAAGGTCTCCGACTTCGACGCTGATGCGAAACAGGCCGGTGGTCCGGCCGTGATAGCACTAGCAAAGCAGCACGACGCGCTTCGGGCCTAGCAGCCAGCGCGATCTTCACGTTCGCGTACGTCCCGAGCCCGGCGACAGCGAGATGCCGCTAGAAACAGGATGAACACACCGACACGTCAGACCGATGGCTTCACATAACTTCAGAAAGTCGGAAGGCCCTCGACGGCGACCCAGAAATGCGCGGCGTTGGCTTCGCGGCCATGCATGGGTGGACATGTGGTATCAGGTGGGAGCGCCGAACCCCTTCGAACGGGTGAATTCGTCCGCTCTCAGACCAGATATTTTCATCGTAGCCACCGTTTGCGCGTGATCGCGCCCTCGGCCGCTTCGTAGACGTGCCGTCGCTTGCTCAGCAGAACGTGCACGGCGCAAGTCACCGATGTGTTCCAACTGCAAGCAACGCTGGGCGCAAGTGGTGGACATCACTGTGTCGCGCTTCGGAGTCCTCTTGCGTATCGCGTTCGGCGCTCTGCTCGCGATCCTCGCGATGCAGCCGGACGTAGCGATGCAGCCGGACGTTTCGCGGCACAGCGCGGAGGCCCCCGTCGCGCTCGCCATCCAAGACGCGATCCCGCGCGCGGGCGACCTGGTGCTGGCGCGAAAGAGCACCAGCGCAGCACGGGTCGTCGAGCGCCTGCCAGCCGAGATCGGAGCGAGCTACGACCACACGACTGCGCCGTCCGCGGTGATCGCCGGCGCAGAGATGCCCATCGAGGTACGCATCACCAACACCGGTCTGCGCCCCTGGCCCGCCAGCGGCGATCAGCCGGTCCGCCTCGGCTACCACTGGTACGACGCGAACGGCAATGCCGTCCTCTGGGATGGCACAGGAGCCGCGCTTTCGGATGATGTGTCAGCCGGCCAGACGACGACGCTCGAGGTGAGCGTGCGCGCGCCGCAGACGAACGGCACGTACACCATCGCGTGGGACCTGGTGCAGGAAGGCACAGGTTGGTTTTCCGGAAGCGCGGTGGCGATGAAGACCGAACGCGTCGTTGTGGGTGACGGCGTCACCTTCTATGGGAAGGGCTGGGGCCACGGCGTCGGGCTCTCCCAGTGGGGAGCGCAAGGTTGGGCTGAAGGCGCCACGGGTCCGCGCCTCAGTGGCGAAGCGATCCTCGCCAAGTATTTTCCGGGCGCTGACCTTGTCAGCCTGCCGTCGGCGCTGCCGTTCCGCGTCCTCATCTCCGCGCCGTCGACCGGTTGCGTCGGACGAACGATCGGCGATGCCGCGCGCCTGAACTCGCAGGGCGGTATGCGCGTGGTCAGCGATGCCGATCCGACCGTCGTCTACGCGGTAACTGCGCCGGGCCAGTCGCTGCGCGCGGCGCGGAGTGGAACCGGCGTCGTGGTGACCGACGAATGGACGCGCCGCGTCGTCTACGCGGGCCGCGATCCGGTCACCGTCGTGCCCACACAATGGTGGGACCCGATCAGCATCGCTGAGAAGGGCCTCTCGTACCGCGGCAGCGTGCGCCTGCAGACGGTGGGCGGCAGGTTCACGGTGGTCAACGTCGTCTCACCCGACGATTACGTGCGCGGCTCGCTGCCCGGCGAGATGCTGCCCTTCTGGGAATTCGAGGCGCTGCGCGCGCAGGCGGTCACGGCGCGGACCTACGCGGCGTGGCGCCAGTCGACGGCGATCGAGCGCGTGTGGGACGTCCGCGATGACACCTCGGATCAGTGCTACGGCGGCCAGACGGCCGAGACCGAGCGGACCAACACCGCGGTCGAGGCGACCGCCGGCGAGTTCCTCGTGTACGACGGCCAGCCGATCCGCGCGATGTTCTCGTCAGCGAATGGTGGCGCGAGTGAGAATCCTGGCTGCGTGTTCAACGCCATACGCGTCGGCGACAGATGGAGCTGCGCCGAGGGCTGGCCGTATCTGACCGTGGTCCAAGATCCCGCGGAGCTCGCCGCCTACGACCAGCGCGGCGCCAACCCCTACGCCGAGCTGTGGTCCGAGCACTTCAGCGGCGCGGAGATCCGCGCGCAGATCATCGAGGACTATGGGGTCGACATCGGGCCGTTCGTCTCGATGGCCTTCAACGAGAGCCCGGGCGGCCGGCCAATCTCGGTCATGATCCGCGGCAGCGGTCGATCGGTCGACCTCAACGGCGACCAGTTCCTTCGCGCCACGCTCGGTCTGCCGAGCACGCTGGTGCAGACGACGCCGTTCTAGCCGATCGTCCCCCGCGCGACCGCAAGCGCTCCGATTCGCCGAACAGCTCAGGCGGCGAAGCCGTCCTCGACCCGGCTTTCGTATACCAGCCGGTACGAATGCGTGTAGCCCCGGCCACTGCCGACGATACGCGCGAGCTGCTCGCGGCTGTGCGATTCCGCCGAGATGAGATGCTCGACCAGCGCCGCGGACGCTGCCGCGTCGTTTTCGAAAATGCGCCCCGCGAGTTCGGCGCAGTCGGGCTCTCCGAATCTTCCGATGGGACAGACCGTCGAGGCGACGTAGCGTTGTTTCGTGTTGACCAGCGTCATGGCGAAGACCTCCAATCAAATGTCGTTCCCTATCGACCGGGCGCAAGGCACGCACCGTGCCCAAGCACAGGCGTCGCACGCCCTGAATCTGTCGAAGCCGTAACGGACGTCACACAAACGTGGGGAACTCGCGATACAACACCGTGAACGCTGGATCTCCATTCGCGACCATTTGTTCTTGTCGGCGGGCACGCGATCTGTCCTAAGCCCTTCTCAGTCGCAAATGCGTGACGCCGAATCGGGGCACGCGGAATTTCAGGCGACACTCGATGCGCCGGTGATCAGTCCGGGTAAACGGAGCTCCGGGCTGATGCCTTCGATTACCACCCCCGCCTAACGCGCGATATTGCGGCTCAGACCCCGGTCGGGACCGCAGAATCGCGTCGCGGCTTTGACGTCATTGGTACCGCACCCCTTTGAAGTCGATCCATCCTCCCTCATGGGCCGGCGCAGGATCGTGATGTGTGAAATGGATCAGCCCGCCCTGGTCATTCCACACGTACTCGCCGTGCACCATCACGCTGTCACCCGGCATCACCGGAGCCCGCTGTCCGATGGTCACGTTGTTGTCGACGAGCACCGTCTGCGTCGCACCGGCAAGTCGAATGATGAAACGCTGATGCGTACCGGACGGACCGCTGTCATCCGCGAGAACACGCGTGACCACGCCGTCGGCGGTGACCTCGACGGTCGACCGTTGTTCGGCGTAGTCACGCTCAACGGCCGCGTTGTCCGATGCCGCAGGCGCGCACTCGGAGCCGAGGAGCAGCAGAAGCACGATGCCGACGCGGCGCACGCTCTGACCGTAACGGAGATGACGGCCGCGCTCCTGGATGCCCCCACCCTCCCTAACATCGATCTATGACCGCTCTCGACGTCGCCCGGGGATTCATCAACTCGGTGCGTGAGCGTGACGCCGACACCGCGGCCGAGCTCTGCACGGAGGCGGTCGAGGTCCTTCTGCCCGGTGCGGACGCACCACTGCGCGGCAAGGAAGGCGTGCGCCAGATGATCCGTATGGCGCCGCAGTTCCTCCAAAGCGTGCGCGACGAGGAAGAGCGCGACGGCGAGGTGCGGATCACCACGCTGACCCGCGCTCCTGGCGTGTTCGCGAATTACACGACGTGGATCTTCGTCATCGACGGCGGAAAGATCGACCGTCTCTCCTTCGAGCTCCGCGGCGCGAACTGACGAGCGCGGTCGCAAGGCTCGCCTTTCTCGCGACCGCACTCACCGGCTGGAGGCTAGCGGCTCTCGGTCAACACCTCCCATGCCTGGAACGCGATGGTGCCAGCAGTGCCGTCGTGGATGACGAGCGCGTATGCGCCGGCGCCATCGGGCAAGGCCTGCAGATCCAGAACGCCGCCGTCATCGACCGTGGCCGTCGCGAGCGTCTTGCCGCTCGGGTCCTTGATGCTGACCGTCGTTCCGGCGACCGTCTCGACGACGACATCGATGAGCTGGGTCGCGGGATCCACGACGAGCTCGTTGACGGAGTCGAGTCCGGCAAGCGCCGTGCTCACCACCAGACCGGCGGTCTCCTGGACGAAGTGGCCCGCCGGTGTGCCGATGTCACCGCCGTAGATCTGGAACCCGTCGACATACACCATGTCGCGCTGGTTGTCGGTGGAGTCGTTCGTCACGACCACGCTATGCATGCCGGACGAGACGTTGCGATGGATGACGACGTTGTAGGTCAGTCCCTTTCGCCCGCTCTGGTCGGGCGGCCCGGAAGCCGTCGAGGCCGCGTACTCGTTGATCTCCTGCTTCACGCCGTCGACGCTGAAGCCGAGGACCCCGCCGCGCGGCCCCTTCGCGACGACGATGTCGATACCGGTACCGGTGAACTGGAGCTTCAGAGAGTCGCTCGTCTTGTTCGTGCCGACGTCGCGGCAGAGCGTGCCGCTCGTGGCCTTCGCGTCGTTCAACACGTGCCAGCCACCAGCGCTCTGGATGTTTGGATCGGTGCAGTCGACCGCGACCGGCGCGGGTGCGGGCTGCGTGGCAAGAGTCGCGTCGAACGGCGGGGACGCGTCGACCGTCCGCATCGGAATGAGGATCGTTCCGTCGAGCGGCTCGGCGGGCCCCGCCATCGAGAACGCCGACGCGCCGGTGAGGCCGGAGCCGACAGCGAGTCCGAAGGCGCTGAGCGGCCCGCGAAGGGTGAGCGCACCGTTGTCGAGCGTTCCGATGCCGGAGAAGGAGGCGTCGGTGTTGTACACGGCGCCGAGCGACGAGCTTCCGTTCGACATCGAATCGTTCGCTCCGAGCTTTCCGCCGAAGAAACGGACGGTCCCGTCGGAGTCGTACTCCATCGAGAGGTGGAACACATCCTCAGCGGTCGAGAACCGGAAGACGTACTGGAGACGATCGGCGGGCGGTGTCGACTGCGGTACCGCGTTGTATGCCGCGAGATCGCGCGCCATGCCCGCGCGGGTCGCATCGGCGAGGGGGATCCGCGCGACAAGGTCGCTCCCACTCACGAAGACCGACGCTCCGAGAAGGTCGAGGGATCGTAGGTTCGCCGAACCGGCCACATTCGGCCACGTCGCGTCACCCGATGCGTCGGTGCGGCCGTTCTGCGGGATCGAGATCGAGACCCCCGATATGCCCGTCACCGTGGCCGCGAGCAGCGACGGTCCGGCGACCTCCTTCGCGAACTGGGTGAAGGGGCCGGCCTTCGATGGGTTCGTGCGAGGCTCGGCCGCAAGACCGTTGTTGTTGTCCATGAAGACGACGCCGATGCGGCCGGTCTGGTCGAATCCGAGATCGAGCATGTCGAGGAGCGATCTGTCTCCGCTGCAGGTCGTTCCTGATGTGCACACCTGTCCGCGGTGATCGATGCGGTGGTTCACCTTGCCAGCGAGGATCGTGGTGGGTCCGCCGCGTGCGATCGAAAGCGCGTCCGTGAGGACCGAGACGTATGTGTTCCAGTGCGCTGCATCGGCGCAGTTGTCGGAAACACCGGTGCAGTCCTCGCTGCCCATGTACGCAATGGCGATACGGCCGGTGTCACCGCCGGTCACCGCGGGGAACACCGCGCTCGTGACCTGCGATGGGGTGACGCGCACCTTCGGCGTCCAGTAGGTCGCGGGTCGGCCTGGCGGGGTCGCATGCGGGTTGTTGCGCGCATCGTCGATGGGCGAGACCGACAGATACACGATGCCGTTCGTGACCCAGACGGCGTACGCGTTCCCGCGCGCGTCGAGGTTGAGCCACGGGAAGATCGCGGGCTGGTCGGTCGCCACGAGGTTCGCTTGCCACGACGCCGCACTCGCGTAGCTCGCCACCGGGGCGCTCGCGACCTGGTAGCCGCCGCCGTTCCGGTACGGCAGGTAGATCCAGCCGCGGCCGGGGCCGCTCGTGTTGTCGACCCGCAGATTCCCGGACTGGCTCACGTCGGTCAGTTGCGGGACCGGCTGGAAGATCGGTGTGCCGGACGCGGTGATCGCCATGACGTGCACCGCGAGCGCTGGGACGTGATAAGAGAAGAACGCCTCGATGGACTGGCCGGCGATGGAGATGAACGTGGGGTCAGCCCAGGCAAGCCATTGGCGGTCGACCGCGGTGCCGGCGTTCGAGACCGCGAACTGGCGCGCCGCCGGGAAGGTGTCGCCATGATCGATCGACGACGCGAGCGCCTCGTTTGCGACGACCTCCTGATCGGCGAAGAACAGATCTCCGTTGATCAGGTTCACTTCGTCCTCGGTGTCCCCACCCCCTTCGGTGAGGCAGTTCGGACGGCTGCGCTGCGCGCAGGTCCGGTCGTAGAGCAGGCGGAACGAATCGCCGCCGTCAAGTGACCGGGACAGCTGGCCGATGCCGGTACGCGATGAGAGCGGCCAGTCGATGAAGATCCGGTTCGGGTCGACGCGTCCGCTCTGCGAGCCCGCGATCGGACGCTCGAGCGTGGTTTGCGGCTCGGCACCGAAGAAGCTCGCCGAGACCGTCGTCGACGGCGCGAACGCGAACGGCGTGGCCGTATCGAAGGTGACGGTCGGCGTCACCGGGAGCGGGCCACTCACGAAGCTGAAATTCGAGGGCGTCGTGGTCGCGTCATAGAAGACGTGGATCCCGTTGCCCGTGATGATCGAGGTCGCCGCGACCTGGATCAGCAGCTCCCGTTGGACCGCGCCGTTGATGAAGATCGCGCCGTGCATCTCGCTGGCGCCTCCGGCGGGCGCGAGCTGCACCACACCGCGGCCGATGATCTTCTCCGGTTGCACGCTCGATGGCGCGGCGTAGTCGGGATCGGCGAACACCGTCACCGACACGCTCGTCGCCGCCGGAGCCGTCCACCACCAGTCGAACACGAGTTGACCGGTGAGCGTCCCGGCGGGGAACGCGCCGTGCCAGTACGCGGTGAGTGGGTTCGCGATGAAGTCCTGGTTCGCGACTCCCGTCGTGGTCTGCACGACCGGGAAGGTCCCAGTTGGGGCTGTCTGGTCAAATCTCGCGTTGGCTACACCGTTCGCCTTGTCGGCTTGGTCGGTCGTCTGGCCATGGAAAAAATACGTTCCGGCCGCGGCCGCGCTCGCGGGGGGCATCAAGGGCACAGTAGAAAGAGCGAGCGCGAGCGAGGCGCCGAGCACGAGCAGAAAACGCATGGGTCCTCCGCTTCCGATCGGCCGACCGAGGTCGGCGATTACCGGAGGGCGGACCGCTGCAGGTTACGTGCTTGTTACGGTCTACGCGCGGTAAAAAATGCGGGCATGAGACCGCGCATCTAACGGACGGCGGCCTCCTGCAGGACATCGCCCTCTACCGGATCGACGCGGATCACGCGCGACTCAGCGCGGGAGATCGGCTGAATGTGCAACTCCCGTGCGCGGTCGAAGCTGGCGAACCAGTTCCACAGCGTCTTTCCGGGATACACGAGGACGTCGATCACGCGCTGGATCACCAGGCCGAGGCCATCGGTGACGCGCGCGAGGAGCCGCAGACCGTACACGACCGCTTCGGCCGCCAGCCATGCGGCGATCCAGACCGCGAGGCCGACCGCGCCGAGCACGAGAACGGTGGCGACGGCGATGACGCTGACGGCGAAGTAGGCGATCGCAGCCAGACCGAGGGATCCGATCACGGCACCGAGCGCGATGACTCCGACGATCCGGAGTAGTCCGCCCAGGAGCACCGCTGCGGGCGGTAGCGCCCGACTCACCGCGCGCAGAACGAGCGCGAC
The DNA here is from genome assembly GCA_005882255.1 of Chloroflexota bacterium. GTDB lineage: Bacteria > Chloroflexota > Limnocylindria > P2-11E > P2-11E > CF-39. The sequence goes on from VBEZ01000124.1 coordinate 8,073, forward strand.
CAGCAGCATCGCGAGCGCGAGCGCGCCGACGACGAGGATCCACGCGAGCCACGGCATCGCGATCGCGCCCCACGCGATGAGCGCGGTCGCGAGGAGCATGAGCGGGACTGGAGCGGTGAGCGCGATGCCGAGCAGCTTGTCCGCGACCTCGGGCGGCATGAACGTGGGCACGATCACCGACGCGCGCCACAGCGCGAGGAAGAGCGCGAGCAACAGGAACGACACGGCAAGCGCGCCCGCAATGCGCGTGAGCCACAGGCGGGGTCGCGTCTCGAGATCGTCCCACGGCCCCAGATGCGTCATGCCCATGAGATCGAAGAACACGAGACCGAGCATGAGCGCGCCGACGAACGACGCGATCGCGTACGCGAGCGTGATCTCCCTGAACCAGTCCGGCAGGAACGCGACCGGAGCGCCGATCGCCTTCTCATGGCTCGCGATCGACAGGGCGGCGTCCGCATAGAGGAACAGGCACAGTCCGGCGAAGAACAGGAACCCGCCGATGACGCGCCAGCCGGCCCAGCGACCGGACCGCCCGCGCAGCTCCGCCGCCGCGGAGCGCGCCTGCGCCGCCAGACGGTCGCTCCCGTTCTCCGCGTGCGTGGCGGCCTGATCGACGAGCGGGCTCACGAGGCCGACGATCGCGTTCGTGATCGGCGCGACGGGCCAACGCGGCGCGTGCGTGGCGGTCCCAAAGAGGGCGACGATCGCGCGACCCAGGGTGCGTGCCGGTCGATCCAGCACCGGACCGAAATATCCGCGCAGATTCCGGAGGAAGCGATTCGGAGCGGACGGCATTACGCGGCGCAGCGCCGGATCGATGTCGGTGCGCGTGAACTGCGCCGGAACGCGCAGCACGATCGCGAGCGCGCCGACGAGATTCCGCGTCGGATTGCCGAGGAGTGTCACGAGGACGAGCGCGATCAATACGAGCGGCCAGCGGTCGAGGATCGGCTGAAACCAATCGAGGATGTCGCTCGCGGTCATCGCGCACTTCCCTTCAGCTGCTCGGCGAGCTTGTCCGCCGTCGTGGCGGCCCACGGAAGGAATACCGGAACGCGCGCGCCGAGCGCCTTGAACGTGGCCTCCCAGTCCTTCTGTCCCTTGCCCTGGTCGCTGGCGTCATCACGGTGGTACAGCGCGACCAACACCTCGCTCTGCGCAAGGTCCGGGCGCACCGGATTGCCGATCGTGTCGGTCATGTCCGAGAAGACGACGAGCTTGTGGGTCCCGGGATTCGCGGTGAACACGCCGGAGGCGACCGCGAGGCCGCCGTAGATGTCGGTGCCGACGGGGTCCTGCGCGGGCGCAGCGGCGCGGATCGCCGCCGAGGTCGCGGCGACGAAGGAGGCGACGTTGCGTTGATCCTGCTCGATCGCGCCCTGCTGCAGCTCGGTCACCTTGGCCCGCCAGACTGTCGCTGCCTCGTTGAAGGTCCTCACGCTCGCCGCGTACTCGTTGCACTCGAGCTTGTTCAATGGGAGCTTCGGTGCGGTCGGCGCGGTCGGAAGATCGGGCATCGGCGCCCGCGCCACCTGGGTGATCGGAAGGAAGATCTCGCTCGTTTGATTCGAGTTGTGGCTGATCCAGGCACCCAACACGGCGTCACCGGAGCGCAGATCGAGCTTTGGCAGCGCCGCCGCGACCGTCTCCAGCGCGGTGCGCGGCAGCTGCGGCCACGGATACGAGGGCGATCGTTTCGCGTCGCCCGTGTACGCACGATCGATCAGGATCGCATACGTCACCGGGGGAACCGTCCTCGTGTCGACCGTCACCGACTCGAGCGCGGCGGGTGGGCACAGCGTCGCGCTCGGCCCCGACCCGCCGATCGCTCCGCACGCCGCGAGAACGAACGCCGTCGCGATCGCCAATGCCGGACCGCGCCGCGCAGAGTTCGCCATACGACTAATACCGAGTATGCGGTCGGAAGATTGCACCCTTAGCAAGTTCTTACTTAGCTCGGCGACTGACCAAGCGACTTCGCCGAGCTAGAACGGCGTGGTGCTGACCAGCGTGCTCTTCAGGCCGAGCGTCGTACGCAGGAATCGGTCGCCCTTCAGATCCACCGCGGCGCTGGTGCCCTGAACGCGCACGGAGATCGGCCGGCCGCCGGGGCTCTCGTTGAATTCCAACGAGATAAAGCTCCCGATGTCGACGTCGTAGTCCTCGATGATCTGCTTGCGGATCTCCGCGCCGCTGAAGTGGGTGGACCACAGGCCGTGCGGCATCCCGCCGCGCTTGTCGTACGCCGCGGTCTCGGCCGGATCCGGTGTGACCTGCAGGTACGGCCAGCCCTGCGCGCACCGCCAGGTCTCGCCGATCCTCTCCGCGTCGAGGAGGCAGCCGACGTTCTCACTGATGCCGCCGCTCGCCGACGAGTAGAGCGCGCGGATCGGCTTCCCGTCGTAGGTGAGGATCAGCCCAGCGGTCGAGTCGACGGCGGCGGTCGTGCGCGGACTCTCGAAGCCATCTCCGCCGTAGCACTGGTCTGCCGTGTCGTCGCGCACGTCCCAGGTGCGGTCCCCGGCGGTCGCTTGGCGCCACGCCGCGTACGTGCGTGCGGTGATCGCCTGCGCGCGCAGCGCCTCCATCTCCCAATGTGCAGGCATCTCACCCGGCAGCGCGCCGCGCATGTAGTCGTCCGACGAGACGAAGTTCACGACGCGCAGGTTGCCCTCCTCGCGGAGACCGACCTGGATGTTGCCGCGGTAGCCGAGATCCTTCTGGTCGATGTAGATCGGATCCCAGAACTGCTTCGGCATGAGCACGACGGTGTCGGCGCCGAAGAAGACGATCTGGTTGTTCGAGTCGTTCCGCACGGCCAGGGAGCCGCCATCGTTCCAGAACCGCAGCGGTTGATTCGGCAGGGTCTCGGTGTAGACGACGCTCGGGTCCGCGTTGTTCACGAGACGCATCCCGCCCGCCGATCGCATGCGCGCGACATTCGCGATGGTGCGACCGATGCATGCAGTCGACGGCGCTGAAAGGAGCACGCGGAACGGCCGCGTGATCGGCTGGTTCGCGAGCCGCGCCCCGGGGAAGTACCGCGCGACGATCTCCTCGCCGGTGAGGCGCGGCCCGACCGCGCCCTCGGCCCAACCCTGCGCGCCCCACTGCGAGAGGCCGATCCCATGGCCCCAGCCTTTGCCGTAAAAGGTCACGCCCTGCCAGACCGCGACCACTTCGCTCTTCGTCGGCACCGCGTGACCCGAGAACCAGCCGATCCCGCCGTCCTGGACCATGTCCCACACCAGCGCGTAGTCACCGTCGCGATCTGGCGCGCGCACGTTGACGGTCAGCGTGATCTCGCGCCCCGGGGCGAGATCGCGTGGGAGCGCGACGCGCGCACCGTCCCAGACGACCGCGTTGCCGTTCCCGTCGAGCCAGTGGTACCCGAGACGCACCGGAGCGCCTCCACCGGCGGGCCAGCTCTGCAGGCCGGTGTTGGTGAGGTTCACCTCGACCGGAGTTTCTCCGCCGGGAATGATCGCCGCCGGCGCGGTGGTCGCCCCGTAGCCTGCGTCGAGATCGGACGTGACGCGCAGCGGGAACGAGCCCGGCGCCGCGCCACCGGACGAGAACCAACCGACTCCGTCACGAACGAGATCCGGCTTCACGGTGTACGTGCCAGTGAGCGCGGGGACAGCGACGGTCATCGGGATCACGTCGCCGCCGCCGGCCGGAAGATCGTCGGGCAGGCTCGAGCGCAGTCCGTCCCACGCGATGACGTGACCGGTCGCGTCGTACACGTGATACGACAGCTTCACGGCCTGCTCGCCCACGGCGGGCCAGTTCACGGTGTCGCGATTGCGCAGCGCGACCGGGATCGTGACCGTCTGGCCCGGGCGCGCGGTGCCGCTGGGATAACCGATGTACGTAACGGTCGAGTTCGTTTCGGTCGCCGCGGCATTGGCCGCGCTCTGAGCATCACCACGCGCGATCGCGACAGCGCGCTGCGCCGCGGCTTCCGCATCGGCGCTCGCTCGCGCGTTGGCGCTCGTCGGACCGCCGTCGAAGGGAACGACGGTAGCGACGACGAGCGCAGCGATGGCGATCCGGATGAGGACTGGTGAGGGGGTCCGCACTACAGTGCGGAACGCCGCGCTGCGGCGCGTATGACGGGCCCATCTCTTCCCCACCGCGCCGAAGCCTGACTCGCGTAGCGGGATACCGCCAGCCTGGCGTGTATACGATCAAGATGAACAGGGGCCGTATGACCGTCATACGATCAAGCGTGCTCGCCCGCACGAAACATTGGTCGGCCGATCGCGCCGTGTGCGTTAAGCGGGCGGATCTCCGCGTTTTGCTCGGATCGCGCGATGCGTTTGATACAGCACCGCGACCGGACGACTCACCTGGGTCAGCGCTTTCGCAGTGCCCCGACCCACGCTGCGATCACGATCGCGGATACGAGCGGGATCACGATCGCGAGAACGATCGTGAAGGCGTGGCGGAGTCCGTCTGTGTAGGGGCCGCCCGCTGGAGTCTGAAGAAGGTAGCCGAGTGCGAGCCAGATCACGACCGCGATCCAGATGATCGTGTTGCGAACGAGGTCGTCGATCTCTCCGTCTCGAAGTCGTTGCATTGGCCGAGACTACGCTCGGTCCGATATGACCACGCTCCTAGACTTTCGTAGATGAGAGCGAAGCTTGCCCTCGCGCTGCTGTCGCTCGTTCTCTGCGCCTGGATGCCTACCGGACCAGTGGGCACAACGCAGGTCCCAGACGACCCCGCAGGCGCGTGGGAGCCCGGCCTCAACTGCACCGGACGGGTCGACCTCCCGCTGATCCAGAACGCGATCGAAACGAAGTGGTCGCCGGATAACAAGACGCTCGCGATCACGGCGGGGCAACGCACTCCATCGACGACGTCTCCCGTCGGTTGGAAAGAGGATGAGGTCATCTACACCGTGGACGTCCGCACCGGTTCGCTGTCGCCCGTCGGGTTCGGTATCCGGCCCGAGTGGTCCGGCACGGGTACGTACCTCTCGTACTGGCCGAGGGACCAGGACCTGCGCGTGCTGCGCGGCGGAAAGGTCGAGGCGAAGCTGCTGATGTCGATCCCCGAGGTGCGCTGGGTCGGCGACAAGCTCCTGTACATCTATAAGCGGGACATCCGCGAATGGTCGAATGGCGAGACGCGCACCGTCGCGCGGTTCGACAAGGACTTCGAGCCGGCGTATCCGCTCGACGACGTGTACTGGAGCGCGGACGGCACGCGCTTCACGATGACGCGCTACTCATACGACGGGACCATCGAGCGCTACATGGGCAAGACCGCGACCGCGGAGGTGGACCTGATCGACGCGCCGAACGCGACCTATACCGAGTGGTCGCCGACGGGCAACACACTGCTGGTGCGCTACCCGAACAAACTCGAGCTCATCGGGCCCGACGGCGCGACGCAGAGCACGCCCTTGAGCCGCTTCGGTGGTGCGATCGCGTCCTGGACCGCGGACGGCCGTTCTCTTCTCGTCGGACGGATCGCGTCGACGATCCCCGCCGGCGACGCCTTCGAGAAGTTCGCGGTGTGGGGCGGAGCGCAGGCTCAGCCCGTCGCTACCCTGCCGAATCTCATCGGCGCGCGCACCTTCAGCCCGGATGGCCGCTACTTCATCGGACTCAGCCGTGAGCGACTCGACACGACGCGGCTCGAGCTCTACCGCTGCGGCACCTGGTCGGACGATGAATGGAACCTTCGCGGAGACCCGGAGGCCGCCGCGCGTCTCGGCCTGATCGACGGCGACGAGCTGCGGTTCGTCCGTCCGGCCGCGGGTGACGTCGCCCAGTTCCTGCAGTACTCGCACACCGGTATCGACATCGCGGCGCCCGTCGGCTCGATCATCGTGGCCGCGGACGGCGGAACGGTCACCAAGGTCGGATGGCAGGGCGTCGGTGGCAACGGCGTGTGTATGTCACATGGTGGCGGGCTCGAGACCTGCTACTTCCATACCTCCGCCACGCTCGTGAACGTCGGGCAACGCGTCGTGCGCGGTCAGCCGATCGCGCTCGTCGGCATGACGGGTGTCACGACCGGCCCGCACGTCCATTGGGAAGCGCACCTCTTCGGTCAGCTCATCGACCCGCTCGCGCGCTAACGCTGCGTCACGCCCTCGATCGTGACGGTGCCCTCGCCCAGCGTCACCTTCTGCACTGTCACGGTCGAGGGCACGAGCTGGCCGATCGCGGTCTCCACCGCGGCGGCGCTCGACGCTCGCACCGAGTCCGGGAGACCGAAGCCACCGAGCGTGACCGAGTCGACCCGCACCGCGACGCGGCCCGCGCTCGCGTACGGCGTTCCGGTCAGCACGAACTCAGTCGTGCCGAAGAACACGCGCGCGGACGCGGTCAGCCGGACGTTCGTCGTCGTGGTGCGCACGATGGGATCTCGCACCGTGACGCCGCTCACGGTCTGCGGGAACGATGACGCCGCGGCCTTCGTGAGCTCGGCGTCGGTCACGGTGAGCGTGAACGTCGACGGTGGTGCGATCGTCGCGGTTCCGCTCGCCGACGGCAGCGGCGGCACCGAGCGCGTGGGCGGTGCGCTGCTCGGCGAAGCGGTCGGACTCGGCGACGGGAAGACCACACGGGACGGCGCGCAATCGCGGACCAGGAGGAACACCAAAGCGATCACGACGGCGAGAAGCGCGAGCCGCGCCAGAGACGACACGCGCTAGGCGTCGCGGCGCAGCAGCCGCCCGAGCCAGAGCCAGTAGATCGGACCGCCGATCGCTCCCGCGATGAGCGCGGCGAGGTACACGACACCGCCGTTCTCGGAGAGACCCGCGACGAATCCCGCGACGAGATCGGCCGCCGCGACGAAGCCGAGTAGCACGAGGACGCGCGGCGTCCGCGTGCGCCACAGCAAGAGGTTGGCCACGAGGAACCAGAGACCGGTGAGGGCGAAGGTCATGATGCCGAGCGGATTCGCCGGCGACGCGGCCGCGAGCGGCGGATTCTGGCGCAGGTTCGCGACCTCGTACATCGCGGCGACCATCGTGCCGACGGACGCCGCGACGCCGACAAGCGTGGCGAAGAACGCCCACGCCTCGCCGACGGACCTGGTGCGGTAATAGACGGCGACGATGGCGAAGAGTGCCCAGAAGGCCACGAGCGCATACAGGAACTGGAAGATCTGTGGACCGAGCGGTCTGCCGCCGGGCTGGACGAGAGCGGCGTACGCGAGCACCGCGGCCCACGAGGTGAGCGCGAGCAGGATCGCCGCGAGGCCACCAAAGCGCGCGAAGGAGCGATCGTCCACTCCGAGCACGATACGGTGCTCATACCATTCAGCGCCGTGAGCGACGTCGCGCTCTTACCGCTCGAGGCCGCGTCCGCACTGATCCATTCCCGTCGAGCATCGTCCGTCGACCTCGTGCGCGCGTGCCTGGATCGCATCACGCGGCACGAGCGCGAGCTCGGCGCGTTCATCACGCTCACCGCGGAAAGCGCGCTGGCCGAGGCCAAACGCGCCGATGCCGACCTCGCGAACGGCGTCGATCGTGGCCCGCTGCACGGCATCCCGGTCGCACTCAAGGATCTGTACGACACGGCCGGCGTCCGGACGACGGCTGGCTCGCGTATCTTCGCCGACCGCGTTCCCGAGCATGACAGCGCCGTCGTCGAGAGGCTGCGAGCCGCCGGAGCGGTGTTCCTCGGCAAGCTCAACCTCCACGAATGGGCGCTCGGCGTGACGAATCAGAACCCGCACTTCGGCCCCGCGTGCAATCCCTGGGACACCACGCGCATCCCCGGTGGCTCGAGCGGTGGCAGCGCGATCGCCGTCGCGTCAGGGTTCTGCTACGTCTCTCCGGGGAGCGACACCGGTGGGTCGATCCGCATCCCCGCATCGCTCTGCGGCGTCGCCGGTCTCAAGCCGACCTACGGCCGGGTCAGCCTGCGAGGTGTGATCCCGCTCGCGTGGACGCTCGACCACTCCGGACCGCTCGCGCGGACCGTCGGCGATCTCGCGCTCGCGCTGAGCGCGATCGCGGGTCACGACCCGCTCGATCCCTCGTCGTCGGAGACGCCGAGCGACGATTACGCCGCGGGCATCGAGGACGGCGCGAAGGACGTTCGCGTGATCGTCCCCACCAACCATTTCTTCGATGACATCGATCCCGAGGTCGACGCCGCGGTGCGCGCGGCCGTGGCTGTGCTCGCCTCGCTGGGCGCGTCCGTGACGGAGCTGGCGCTCCCGCGCGCCGACCTGATCTCCGCGCAGCGCGCCATCCTCCTCACCGACGCCGCCGCATATCACCGCGAGCATCTCCGCGAGCGCGCCGCCGACATCGGGGCCGACGTGCTCACGCGGCTTCGTACCGGCCAGACCTTCACCGGCACGGACTACGCGCAGGCGCGGCGCGACCAGGGCGAGCTGCGCCGCGAATGGCTCGCCGTCCTGCGCGAGCACGACGTGATCCTCTCGCCGACGACGCCGATCGCGGCGCCGCCGCGCGAGGGCCAGGACGCCGTCGCGGCCGCCCAGCGTCTGACGGCGAACACCGCGCCCTTCAACCTGACCGGCCTTCCCGCGGTCTCGATCCCCTGCGGCTTCACCCAGGCCGGCCTGCCGATCGGGCTTCAGCTCGCGGCGGGGCCGTGGCGCGAGCGCTTTCTGCTACGCGTCGCGCGAGCCTACGAGCACGCCACGCCCTGGCACGAGCGCCAGCCGCTGTCCTGACAGGAGAAGCAGGAGGGCGACCGCGGTCTCGATGGGCTCGCCGGGATCGGTCGAGCCGAAGACGAGAAAGAGGATTAGGCCGACGAGCGCAGCGATGAGGAGCACGCACCCGCAACCGGTCACGCCTGACCGAGCCTAGCATCGCTGGCAGTCACGACCGAGGAGGTACGCCGATGACCCGCGATGAAGCCTGGGAGCTGCTGTGCGAACACACCAAGGGCGACAGCCTGCGGAAGCACGGGCTCGCGGTGGAAGCGGCGATGCGCCACTTCGCGCGGAAGCTGAGCGAGAATGAAGAGACGTGGGGCGTGACGGGCCTGCTCCACGACTTCGACTACGAACGCGACCCCGACGGACACCCGCAGAACGGCAAGCCGATCCTCGAGCAAGCCGGGGTCCCCGGCACCATCGTTCATGCGATCCAGTCGCACGGCGATCACACCGGAGTCCCGCGCGTGACGCCGATGGAGAAGACGCTTTACGCGGTAGACGAGCTCTGCGGGTTCGTCACGGCCGTCGCGCTCGTGCGGCCATCAAAAGCTGTGCGCGACGTCGATGCCGGCGCGGTCCGAAAGAAGATGAAGGACAAGGCCTTCGCCCGCGCGGTGAGCCGCGAGATGATGCTGAAGGGTGCGGATGACATGGCGATCCCGTTCGAGGAGCTCACGAGCGAAGTGATCGCCGCGCTCAGCGATGCCGCCGAGCGGCTGGGTCTCGCCGGCACCGCAAGCTGATCGGTCCCGCGCCATACGATCGCCGCGGCGGCTGCGCGCGTCGGCACGCCAAGCGTGCGGCACGCGCGACGGATGTGCGTGCTGACCGAATGCGGACTGATGCCCTCATGCCGTGCGATCTCTTTCGTCGTCAGTCCGCGAGCGACCAGCCACAGGATCTCGATCTGTCGGTCTGTTAGGGCGAAATCGGCGCGCGAGCGGCCCAGGAGCACGCGACGCGACACCGACCAACCGACGAATGCGCCGAACGCGAGCCACGCTGGTCCGCGCACATCCACGGAGGAACGAGCGGAGACGGCTTGCGCCGTCGGTCGCTAGGTCAGCTGGCGCGCTTCAGCGTGCGGCGCTCATGGGCACGGATGACCTCGTGCTCGAACCGCTCGAGGAACAGCTGCCCGCCGCACCGCGGACAAAGAGGCTGATCCGAGTCGTCCCAGACCGGAGCCTCACGGCCGCCGGTGGCGTAGGCCGTGCGAAGCTGTTCGAGCGACGGACGGCGGGCGCGCGTCGGCACCAGGACCTCACCCAGTCCATGACCGCAGAAATAGCAGTAGAGCTCAGCGCGAACAGCCACGAAAGACCTCCAAAGGACCCACCCCAAAAACGGCGCCAGGGCCTTCTGTGTTCCATTACCCGAAAAGGCCGGTTCTCGTTCCGTCAAATGGGGCACGGACCGGGCCGCACGCTCGCTCCGCTCGCTGACAGGGGCCCCTCCCCCTGAGCCGGGCCGGTCCGAACGAGGGCTACGCGAGGGCTCGCAGGCCCTGGGAGCTAGGCGGATTCGAGCTGGAGGGAGACCAAGGAGCCCGCGTCCGTCAGGTAGGTCAGCTTGCGGATGACGCCGCGGGGAATGATGTGGAAGTCGTTGTGCCGGTAGTCCTTGCCCTCGTTGGTGAGGTCATAGTCACCAACGATCACGACGTATTCGGTGGTGTCTTTCCAGAGCATCCCGCAGGTGAGCTTTCGCAGACGGTAGGGCTCGAAGTCTTCAGGGATAGCGGTCCGCGAGTAGGCGGTGATGTCCTCCCACTCGACCGCGACCAGTGGTGTCTCTGATCTGACCGTGCCGCCGTCCAACGCCTTCTCCCTCGCTCGCGCCCAGAATCGTGCCGTCCGGATGTCGGTACACGAACGGGATTCTTCGTCACGTTCGCGTACAGGAGGCGACGATACGATTTGCCACCGTCGTGTCAACGGCGTTGGGTGCGTCGAAGTCGAGTCGTTCATTTCAACGCGGACTCAGTTTGTCTCGAGGCTTGCTAGCCCGCCTGCCGGCCGCGAGCGATCAACTCAGCGACCTTCTGTCCGCCCTTCTTACCGATCTCCTCGAAGTGCTCGTGTCCGTACTTCTCGGAGACAGTGTCGCCGCCGATCTTTCCGATGCGTCCGTAGAAGCGCGGGCCGTAGAGCTCTTTGACCTTCTGCCCACCCTGCTTTCCGATCTGCTCGTAGAAGTCAGACCCATGGCGGGCTGCGGTCGTGCGGCCACCCTTCTTACCGATCTGCTCGTAGAACTCGGGGCCGTGACGCTGCGCTGTGGTCGCTCCGCCTCGCCGGCCAGCCTCCGCGACGGTCATGGCGCCCTTGTTGCGCGTCATCCACTGTCTCCCTTCGATGCCTGACGGGGGCACCGTGTCTCCCCCGCTCAGTAGCGAGGCAGGCTGCAAGTCCTATGCCATCGCTCGGCTGTTCGGATGCCGAGCGTCTCATCAGGCGCACGCGCCGTGCAGGCAGTCCGGGCGGCAAGCGGACGGTTGCTAACGAATCTGCATCACGACCGTGCACAGGTCCGTGCAATTGAGCGCCGCCTTCACACGAGGCGAGAGATCGAACTCGCGGCCCGCGATGTAAGGCCCGCGGTCAACCACCGGCACGGTCACGGTGTTCGCGCCGTGCGTCAGGGTGACCATCGTCCCGCACGGAAGTGACTTGTGCGCGACTCCCCAGGTATCCGGCAGGAGCTGGATCGGCAGACCGTTCGCCGCGAGCCACTGCCAGCACGGCAGCCGGTTCTCGTAGAAACCAGGCCCGTACCACGACACCGTCACGACGCTGCCGCTCGCCGACGGAGGTACCGCGGTGATCTCGATCGTGACGGCGGGAACGGCCGCGACCGTTGCTGGCGAGGCCGGTTGCGGGGCCGGCTCCTCCGTCGGCGCTACGTGACGCGACCGGGCGACCGGTTCGGGCAGACGAGGCAGGTCGTACGCGGCCGTGACCTGCAGCTCGGTCGTCGCCGCGACGATGACCGGCGCGCTGGTATGCGCGACGACGTCTGACAGGAATATCGGGAGGACCATCGCGAACCCGAACACCGCGACGCCCGCGCGCGCGATGGCCGTCGCGCGCCGCGGTGAGAGCAGCACGAGCAACGCGCAGAGCGAGCGGAAGAACCATTCGTTCCGCCCTGGAACCGGTCGCGGTCGCCGCCCCACTGGCCGCGCCGCTGTGCACGACCGATTCCAGCCTGTGTCCCTGCTGTTGACATACCGTTACGTGGCCGACATGACATGCGGGGCGAGCGCTCGCTCGCTTGGGATTCTTTCTCGCAGCGCGCAGTGATTCAGGACGGTAATGCGATGACGACGAAGCGCGGGTCTCCCGGATCCGGGCCGGTCGAGGTCTGGAGCGTGAGGCGTGCGCCGAACGTCGGCCCAGCCCAAGACACGTCGCTGGGGTCGACGCGTGGGTGTACCTCGCTGACGACGTAGTGGAGCTCACGTCCATCGGGTGTGGCGATCACGACCTCATCGCCCTCGCGTGCGTCCCAGAGTGCGAGGAACATCCCGCGTCGGGCATGCGCGTAGAAGTACGCGTTGCCGGATCCTCCGGGCAGAGCACTGCCGGGCAGATGGAAGGCGAAGTTCTCCGGCGTCTCCTGTCGTCCCGCATCGCGCTCGAGGTCGCCCTCCGCGAGAGGTAGGTCGATCGCGAGCCGCGGGATCTTGATGCGATAACCCGGCGGGATCGCCGCCACAGGGGTCGCGGTCGGATCGATCGGACTCACGGTCGAGCTTGGCGCCGGCGACATCGTCACCGCAGCGACCGCGGGCGGCAGGAGCGCCGCAGGCGGCGCCGGCCGGGACGCCACGATGAGCACGAGGCCGAGGCAGAGCGTGAGGACACTGACCGCGGGCATCCAACGATTCACGGGCATACTCCCGAGCACACCAGATGCCCGCCGAACGTTCTACGTACCAGTCACGCCGCAAGCGAGCGAGCGAAGGACTCCGCGCCCGCGGCCTCGCCGCGCTGCTGCTGTCGCCCGGTTCGGATCTCGCGTACCTGGCCGGCTACCGCGTCTTCGCCAGCGAACGTCTCACCTGTCTGGTCGTGAGCGCGGACGGCGACGCGACGCTCGTCGTCCCCGAGCTCGAATCGCCGCGCGCCAAGGCCGTGGCGCCCGACCTCCCGCAGCGCACCTGGAATGAGACGGACGATCCGTACGCGCTCGTCGCGCGTCTTGTGGCCGCACCCGGCGACGTCGCCGTCGCGGATCAGATGTGGTCGCTGTTCGTGCTGCGGCTGCAAGCGGCTCTTCGCGGCCGCGGCTTCCAGCTCGCGTCGGACATCACGCGCGGTCTGCGAATGCGCAAGGACGCGTACGAGCGCGATGCGTTGCGCGCCGTCTCCGCCGCGGCGGACCGCGCCTACCCGCGCCTCCTCGAGCGCGAGTTCGCCGGGCGATCAGAACGTGAGGTCGGCGCCGAGCTCGCGGCTTTCTTGCGCGACGAGGGACACGACGAGGTCACGTTCACCATCGTCGCGTCGGGTCCGAACGGGGCGTCGCCACATCACGAGACCGGCGAACGGCGCATCGCGCGCGGCGACACTGTCGTGCTGGACTTCGGTGGCACGCGTGAGTGGTATTGCTCCGACATCACGCGCACCGTGCACGTCGGCAAGGACGTCGACGACGAGGTCCGAAAGGTCCACGACATCGTGCGGCGATCGCAGGAGGCCGGCTATGCGGCGGCGCGCAGCGGCGCCACCGCGGCATCGGTCGACGCGGCGTCGCGGCACGTGATCGACGAGGCCGGTTATGGCGAGCGGTTCATCCACCGCACCGGACACGGCATCGGCCTGGACGGACACGAGCATCCGTATCTCGTCCGCGGCAACGACGAGAAGCTCGAGCCCGGAATGGCATTCTCGATCGAGCCCGGCATCTACATCCCAGGTCGGTTCGGCGTTCGCATCGAGGACATCGCGATCCTCGGTGACGACGGTCGCGCCGAGCCGCTGAACCGAGCGGATCACGCGCTCGCGATCGTCCGGTAGCCCGCTGCGCTTCTGGTTGGCCGTGGTCGCCGCGGCGATCGCGGACCTGGCGGCGTTCCTCGCCGTCCCGAACTGGTTCGGCGTCGCGGCGATCGGCGCGATCGCGTACCTGCTCTTCTCCGCGTTCGGCGCGGGCTGGTTCGCGATGCGGCGTTCGGCGTTCGCCGGCTTCCTGTCGGTCCTCATCGGCGCCGTGATCTATGGCGTGTATTCGCTGTGGAGACAGGGCGCGAGCCTGGGTGCCACCGGCCTCGATCTGCTGAGCTGGGAGGCGCGCCTCCTCATCGAGCTGCTGCCGTACGCGGTCGGCGGCGCCTTCGCGGGCGCTGCCGGTGGCTGGCTGCGCCGTCGCGCGATGGCGCGCATCTGATGCGCACGCGGCTCATCGCGGCGGTGACCGCGACGTCCGTCGGGCTCGCCTTCTGGTGGGGCCTGACCGAGCCCTTGCCGGTGCCGCCGGTCATCCTGCTCGGCGTGCCCGCGGCGATCCTGTTCTGCGCGGGTCTCATCGCGGGCCGCCTCGGCGCGGTCGCGTCACCGGTCGCACTGCTGTTCTCGTTGTTCATCGGCAGCATCATCGCGACGCAGCTCCATCAGGCGTTCCGACCGAACACTCCGCCGGTGTCTTCGTTCGGCGATCTGATGGTGCTCGGGCTTCCGGACCTGCTCATCCCACTTGGCGCGGCAGCCGTGCTCGGCCTCATTGGCGGTCTCTTGGGCGAGCGGCTCCTTCCATCGTCGCCGGGCGCCAAGACATAGCGCGCGCGCTGGTGGCTAACGAAGCAGCGGGTTCGCGGCCTGCAGCGCCCACGCATATAAGGAGTTCGGCAGCACGCCGAGCACGATCGTGGCGAGCGCCGAAAGGCCGAGCGCGGTCGAAAGGAGCCGCGTGCTGGCGACGATCGGCGCGCCCGTGTCGGGGTCGTACATGTACATGTGAACGACGACGCGGAGGTAGTAGAAGGCCGCGAGCACGGCGTTGAGCGCGATGAACACCGCGAGCCAGGCGTAGCCGGCGTCGAGCACCGGCTGGATGACCAGGAACTTCGCGACGAAGCCGACGGTCGGCGGGATCCCGGTGAGCGAGAAGAGGAAGATCGCGAACGCGAACGCGCCCAGGGGCTGCCGACGCGCGAAGCCGTTCAGCTCCTCGAGCGTGGCCCCACGCGAGCCCTCGATATCGAAGTACAGCAGGCACGCGAACGCACCGAGGTTCATGACGCCGTATGCGAACACGTAGAAGAGGACCGCCGCCGTCGCCGACGGTCCCGCGGCCGACGCCGCGACCGCGGCGAGGATGTAGCCGGTATGCGCGATGCTCGAGTACGCGAGCATCCGTTTCGTATTCGTCTGCGCCAGCGCGACGATGTTCCCACCGGTCATCGTCACCGCGGCCAGCACCGCGAACACCGTGCTCCAGTCGACCTGCAGCGGCGCGAGGCCGCTCACCAGCACGCGCAGGATCGCGGCGAACGCCGCCGCCTTCGGGCCCACGGACATGAAGGCCGTCGCGGGCGTCGGCGCGCCGTCGTACGCGTCGGGCGTCCACTGGTGGAACGGGACGACCGCGGCCTTGAATCCGAGGCCGACCGTCACGAGTGCGAGGGCGACGATGGTGGGCCCGTTCGCGAGACCGATGCGCTGCAGCTCGGTCGCGACGTCGATGTAGCGGGTCGAGCCGGTCACGCCGTAGAGCCACGCGAAGCCGTAGACCAGAAGCGCCGAGCTGAACGCGCCGAGGAGGAAATACTTCAGCGCGGCCTCGTTCGCGAAACGATCGCGACGCTGCATTCCCGCGAGCACGTAGATCGGGATGGTCATGAGCTCGAGGCCGACGAAGAGCGTGATGAGATCGGTGGAGAGGGCGATGGTCATCGCTCCGACGGTGGAGAAGCAGATCGTCGCGTAGTACTCGCCGGGTGGGATCCCGCGCCGGTCGAGGTACGAGGGCGCGACGAGCGTCGCGAAGACGGCGAGGACGATGAACACCGCGCGGAAGAACGTCGTGAAGGTGTCGATCTGGACGAAGCCACCGAAGTACTGGCCCGAAGGCGGTGCGAGTGGCCCGCCGAGGAACGCGAGCGCGAGACCGACGACGGTCATCGCGGGCAGCACGCCGCGCGACTGCCCGCGCGGCAGAAGGCCGTCGGCGACGAGCACGACGCAGGCCGTGATCGTCACGAGCACCTCGGGCAGGACCGGGATGAGCGTGTCGAGGAACGCGGTCACTTGATCGCGACCTGGAATCCGGGGTCGGTCGCGAGCCGGAGCACCTGCTGAAGTGAGGGCTCGATGATCGCGATCGCCTGCTGCGGGAAGACCCCGAGCAGCACGGTGAGGACGACCAGCGGCACGGCGCAGACGACCTCGATCGGGGACAGGTCGGGGAGCGCGCGATACGCCTCACGCACGGGTCCGTACATCACGCGTTGGAACATCCAGAGCAGATAGACGGCGGCGAGGATCACGCCGAGTGCGGCGACCGGACCCCAGAACAGGCCGCCGAGCGGCACGCCGCTGAACTTGAAGGTACCCAGCAGCACGAGGAACTCGCCGACGAAACCGTTGAGGCCCGGCAGGCCCAGCGAGGCAAGCACGAAGATCCCGAAGAACGTCGTGTACAACGGCCAGCGGTTCGCGAGCCCCCCGAGATCCGCGATGAGACGTCGGTGGGTGCGCTCGTACTGGATCCCGACGAAGAGGAAGAGCGCGCCGGTGACGAACCCATGGTTGAGCATCTGCAGCACCGCGCCGACGCCGCCCTGCGCGTTCAGGACGAAGATGCCGAGCGTCACGAAGCCCATGTGCGCGACGGAGGAGTACGCGACGAGCTTCTTCAGATCCTTCTGTACCGTCGACACGGCGGCGCCGTAGAGGATGGCGACCACGGACAGCACGATGATCACCGGCAGCCAGAGCTGCGTACCCACGGGAAAGAGCGGCAGCGCGAAGCGCAGAAAACCGTAGCCACCCGCCTTCAGGAGGACGCCGGCGAGGATGATCGAGCCCGCGGTCGGCGCCTCGACGTGGGCGTCGGGCAGCCAGGTGTGGAACGGGACCATCGGCAGCTTGATCGCGAACGCGAGTCCGAACGCGAGGAAGACCCAGAACTGGAAGTCAGCGGAGAAACGCCCGCGAGACGCGAGCAGCTCCGGCAGCGAGAGCGTGCGCGCGCCCTCGTCGCCGGACGCGAGCCAGACGGCGACGATGGCCACGAGCATGAGCAGCGAGCCCGCAAGGGTGAAGATCACGAACTTGAGCGTCGAGTAGATGCGACGCGGGCCGCCCCAGATGCCGATGATGAGATACATCGGCACGAGCATCAGCTCGAACATGACGTAGAAGAGGAAGAGATCGAGCGAGACGAAGACGCCGACCATGCCGATCTCGAGGATGAGGAACGCCGCCATGAATGACGCGATACGGTCCTTGATCGCGCCCCCTGATGAGTAGAGCACCGAGATGAAGGTGAGCAGCGTCGTCATCGGGACGAGCAGCACCGAGATCCCGTCGACGCCGACGAGGTAACGGATGCCGAGGCTGGGAAGCCAGTCCGCCTGCTCGATGAGCTGGAAGCCCGCGTCGCCCACGTGGAATTGCGCGAGCATGACCAGCGAGAGCAGGAGCTCGAACAATGTCGTGACGACGGCGACCTGCTTCACCGAGCGCGGGTCGTTCCGGAAGACGTAGAGCGGCAGGAGCCCGATCGCGGGCACCGCGAGGAGCAGGGTGAGGATGTGGTCGATCGTCATCGCGTGAAGAGCCCCGACGCGTAGCCGCCGTACACGACGAGGATGACCAGCAGGCCCGCCACGATCGTGAGCGCGTAGTTCCCGACGATGCCGGTCTGCGCGCGACGCAGCGAGCTTCCGCCGGTGGCCGCGAGCCAGCCGAGCCGGTTCGCGAGACCGTCGATCACGTGGACGTCGAAGGCCCACATCGCGCCGAAGGCGGCGCGGAAGGCCTCGACGATCCGCCGGTCGTAGAGCTCATCGATGAAGTACTTGTTCACCAGCACGCGGTAGAGCGGGCCGGCGGCGCGCGACACCGCGGCCGGGTCCGGCCGGTGACGTACGTACATGGAAAGGCCGACGAGGATCCCGAGAACGCCGGCGGCCACCGAGATCGCGGCGAGCACGAGGATCGTCGCGGCCTCCGGCGCGTGCTCGGCGATGCCCTCGACCTGGGCGACCGGGCCAAGGAACCGGTGGATGAACCCCGTCTCGGGCGGGAACCCGATCGCGACGCCGAGCACGACGGTACCGACGGCCAGCGCAGCGAGAGGCAGCGTCATCACCGCCGGCGACTCGTGCGCGTGGTCGTAGAGGTGGTGATCGCGCGGCTCACCGTGGAACGTCAGCCACATCGCGCGCGTCACGTAGAACGCGGTGAGGACGGCGGTGAGGATGCCGACCGCCCACAGGACCGGATAGCCACCCAGGAAGGCCGCGGCGACGATCTCATCCTTCGACCAGAAGCCGGCGAGCGGTGGCAGCGCGGCGAGCGCGCCGCCGGCGAGCAGCATCGTCCAGTAGGTCACCGGAAGCTTGCGCCGCAGGCCGCCCATCTTCCGCATGTCCTGCTCGCCACCGAGGCCGTGGATCACGGAGCCGGAACCCAGGAACAGCAGGGCCTTGAAGAACGCGTGCGTCGCGAGGTGGAAGATCGCCGCGACCGGAGCCCCGACGCCGAGCGCAAGGAACATGTAGCCGAGCTGGCTCACGGTCGAATAGGCCATCACGCGCTTGATGTCGAATTGCACGAGCGCGATCGTGGCCGCGAAGATCGCGGTGATCGCGCCGACGACGCCGACGACCGCGAGCGAGGGACCCGCCGCCGCGAACAGCGGCATCGAGCGCGCGACCAGATACACGCCGGCGGTGACCATCGTCGCCGCGTGGATCAGGGCCGACACCGGCGTCGGCCCCTCCATCGCGTCGGGCAGCCACGAGTACAGCGGCAGCTGCGCCGACTTGCCGGTGGCGCCGAAGAAGAAGGCGACGCAGATGAGCGTGAGGTTCGCCTGCGTCGCGATGCCAACGTGCTCGAACACGTCGGTGAACTGCATCGAGCCGAAGACGAGGAACGTCGTGATCATGCCGATCGTGTAGCCCCAGTCGCCGATCCGGTTCATCACGAACGCTTTCTTCGCCGCGACATACGGCTCGGGACGCTCGAACCAGAACCCGATCAGGAGATAGCTGCAGAGACCGACCCCCTCCCACCCGACGAACATGAGGAGGTAGTTGTCGGCCATGACCAGGATGAGCATCGCGAACACGAACAGCGACAGCCAGGTGAAGAAACGATGGAAGCCGTGATCGTGCTCCATGTATCCGTTCGAGTAGACGAAGATGAGGAAGCTCACGACGGTGACGACAAGCAGCATGACCGACGACAGCGGATCGACGAGCGCGGCGACGCGCGAGTGGAAGTCCCCGACGCCGATCCACTCATAGAGGTTGACGGTCGTCCGAGTCTGGCCGCCGAGGACCTCGAGGAACACGCCGATCGCGACGATCGCCGAGAGTCCGACCGCCGACGACGCGATGATGCCGGTCCACCTATGGAGCCATCGCCGACCGAAGAGGCCGTCGATGAGGAACGCCGCCAGCGGGAACGCGGGGATGAGCCAGACGTTCTGGATCACGCGATCAACCCTTGAGCTGCCGGATCTCGTCGACGTCGACCGTGGGCCTGTTGCGATACGCCGATAGGACGATGGCCAGGCCGACCGCGACCTCCGCCGCGGCGACGACGAAGACGAAGACGACGAACACGCTCCCGCGCTCGTCGATCGACGAATAGCGCCGTGAGAATGCGACCAGAGCGAGGTTCGTCGCGTTGAGCATCAGCTCGACGGACATGAGGATCACGACCGCGTTGCGCCGGACGAGAACGCCGGCTGTGCCGATGAAGAACAGCACCGCCGAGACCGCGATGAACGCTCCGAGCGGAACGGCCATTCAGTCCTCGTCCCGCTTCACTAGCACGATCGCGCCGACCATGGCCGCGAGGAGAAGGACCGACGCGACCTCGAACGGAAACGCGAAGTCGCGGAACACGCTCGTCGCGAGCGGCAGGAGGTCGCCGCCCTTGGCGCCCAGCGTCGCCGAATCGCGGAAGGAGAACGCCACGAGCGCGACGAAGATCGCGATCGGCACGACAAAGAGCGCGGCCCAGTACTTCTGGGTCTGGAAGAACAGGCCGTAAGCGCGGGGAGACTGCGGTGTGAACATCACGCCGTACAGGATCAGGACGGTGATGGCGCCGACGTAGATGAGGACCTGGAACATCGCGATGGTTTCCGCGCCGAGCAGCACGAACATGCCGGCGATGTTCAGGAAGGTGAAGGCCATGAGCAGGGCCGAGGTCGTGATCCGGTTGGCGAGGACCACGCCCGCACCCGCCGCGACGATGGCGATCGTCAGGATCGCGAACAGCGCCGGTTCGATGAAGTCGACCATCAGGCCGCGGTCCGCAGCCGCTCGCGGAGCGCGACGAGCCGACGACGCTGGACGTAGGGCAGCAGCAGCACGAAGGCGGCGAGGAGGATCCAGTTCGCGATCGCCACGGGCACCAGGGTGCTCGGGAAGACCAGCAGCAGGGTCGCCGTGACCACGAGGTTCGTGAGCGTCAATGGGATGAGCACCTTCCAGCAGAGGGACATCAGCTGGTCGATCCGCAGTCGGGGAAGCGTGGCGCGGATCCACATGAAGACGACCACGAAGAAGTACGTCTTCAGCGTGAACCAGAGAACGCCGATCAGCGGGAAGACCTCGACGAACGGGCCGTGCCACGCGCCGAACCAGAGCGTCGTCACGATCGACGACACGACCGTGATCTCACCGTATTCGGCGAGGAAGAAGATGGCCCAGCGCATCCCCGAGTATTCGGTGAGGAACCCGGCGACGAGCTCGGATTCGGCCTCCGGCAGATCGAACGGGGCGCGGTTCGTTTCGGCCAGTCCGGCGATGAAATAGGTGACGAACGCGAGTGGCAGCACGAGGACGTTCAGCTGCCAGCCCGGCTGACTCTCGGCGATGCCGACCATCGACAGCGTCCCGACGACGAGCACGACGGTCACGAGCGACAGGATCTGCGGCACCTCGTACGAGATGAGCTGGCCGGCCGAGCGAAGGCCGCCCATGAGCGAGTACTTGTTATTCGAAGCCCAGCCGGCGATGACGATCCCAAGAACGGTCATCGAACCAAGCGTGGTCATGTAGAGCAATCCGACGTTCAGGTCGGCGCCGACGATGCCGGGCGCAAAGGGGATCACGACGTAGCTCGCGAGCATCGGGCTGAACACGATCGACGGCGCGGCGAGGAAGAACCATTTGTCGGTCAGCCGCGCGCGGATGTCTTCCTTACCGAGGAGCTTGATCGCGTCGGCGAAGGTTTGGAGCAGGCCCCAGGGCCCGGTGTGCAGTGGGCCGAGGCGGTCCTGGATGACCGCCTGGATCTTCCGCTCGAGATAGATCTGCGCCAGCGCGCCGTTGAAGACGAGACCGACCACGAGCAACACGGCGATGACCAAGCGCAGCGGCGCCCAGATGAAGGGATCGATGCCGAACGGACCTACCGGCACAGCGTCATCAGCCCCCGCGGGCGTCGCTGCGTGGAGGAAGGAACGACTTTCGCATCGGGTGTCCCGGGAACGATTCCTCGAGGAAGATGCGGCGGAGATCCGGGTGTCCATCGAACACGATGCCGAACATGTCGTAGGTCTCGCGCTCGCACCAGTTCGCGCCGTCCCACACCGAGGTGAGCGATGGCACGTGCGGCTCGCCTGAGTCGCACGGCGTGCGGAGCATGACGAAGACGTGCGTCTCGATGCCGCGGACGAACGTGACGCTCCGAAGCTCGGTCCCCGTGTCGACGCCCGCGTTCACCGAATAGAGGTCGCACCGCGTAGCGGGATCGTCGCGCACCACCGTTGCCACCTCGACCAGCCGCGCGGCATCGACGTCGACGACGACCATGTCGTGCAGGGTCGACACACGTGCTCGCTCTCCAAGACTTTTCGCGAGCGCTTCCCGCGCGGATGCGAGGTCGATGGTCGCGCGCGGAGTGCTCAGTACCAATTGAGCGCTTTCTTCTTCCAGGCGTAGACGAGGCCGACGACCAGGATGCCGATGAAGATCGTCATCTCGACCAGGCCGTACCAGCCGAGATCGCGGAACAGGACCGCCCACGGGAACAGGAAGATCACCTCGACGTCGAACACGACGAAGAGGAGCGCGAACACGTAGAAATGCGTCGGGTAACGACCCCAGGCCTGCCCCACCGGCTCCTCGCCGGACTCGTACGTCTTGAGTTTTTCGCGCGTGGGCTTCCACGGAGCGAGCAGGTGGCTGAGCAGCATCATCGCCGTGACGACCAGAGCTCCGGCTACGAAGAACGCGAACACATAGACATAGGAGAGGTTGTAGTCGGGCACGCGCCTAGCCTACGGAGGTACTAATGGGTCAGCAAACGTGACGCTCCTGCAATTGACAGCGTTTGACCTCGTGGGTACGGTACCCCGGCTCAGAACAGAGCAGTACGCAATGCGTACAAGATTTGGTCGTTACTTGCGGGAGGGATCAGGGTATTGGCGACGAACGCTAGAAGGGCGCACGCGACACCTTCGCTGACGCTCGGCGCGCGAAGGACGGTCCGGCGGAGCGCCACGTCGCTGCTCACCTTTGGTCAGCACACGAAGAACGGACTCGTGCACGTGACGACGCGCCGCGTGCCGCGCGCGCTCGGCGCGTATTTCGGGGCGAAGGGCCTTCGCCTGGTGCTCAACACAGCGACCGCGGCTCTCGTCCTGTTGCTTCCGTATACCGCCGCGACGTCGGCACGCGCCGACGCGTCACCCACCGACGTGGCGGCCCCGTCGTTCGCCGCGGTCCCCGGCGACGACATCGCGCGCGCGCAGACCGCCGCACGGGGTGTGATCGCGGGGACGCGGAGCCCAACGACCGTCGCCGCGCAGGAGTCACGCCCCGTTCTCGTCCGCACGATCGCGAAGGACGACACGCTCTCGACGATGGCGAACTACTACGACCTCTCGCTCGAGGCGCTCGCCTACGCGAACGGCATCAGCCAGGAGGACGAGGTCCTATCGATCGGCCACGAGCTCACCATCCCGCCGGGCGAGGGCGCGCTCTACAAGGTCAAGGATGGCGACACCGTTGAGGACGTCGCGGCCCACTTCAAGGTCGATCCCGCCGTCATCTACTCCTATAACGGCGTGTACTTCGAGCCCGAGCACTTCGCGGTCGGCCAGACGATCTTCGTGCCCGGCGCGACGCTCCCCGCGCTCAAGCGGACCGAACGGACGAAGTCGATCGCGCCGCCCTCGACCGCTTCGCTGCCGGCGCGCACGGGTCGTCTCGGCTGGCCGGTCAACGGTGTGATCACGCAGTACTTCTGGTGGGGCCACACAGGCGTGGACATCGCGGCGCCGTTCGGCACGGGCATCGGGGCGTCCGACGACGGCATCGTCGTCGCGACCGGTTGGGTCGCGGTCGGCGGGCTGCGCGTTTGCGTCCAGCACGCCGAGGGTCTGCAGACCTGCTACTACCACACCGGCGCGGTGTTCGTGAGCCCCGGGCAGAACGTGGTTCGCGGTCAGCTCATCGCTTCGATCGGCATGACCGGTGTCACGACGGGACCGCACGTCCACTGGGAGCTCAAAGTCAACGGGGTGCCGAAGGACCCGCTCGGGTACTAACGGCGTTCGATAGAACAGCGGGCACGTCGCTCACTCGAAAACGGGCCCGCTCCGCTGTCCTCTCTCCCGCTCGCTAGTACCGCGGCCTCGACTCTCGTTCGCGACGTGCCCGCCGTTCTCTCCGGCGCCGCTGATCCCTCGCTCCCTAACAAGGCCGGACCTCGACCTCGTTCGCGTTCGGAACCCCTCTCGCTGCCTCGACATTCGCTCCTGCCCATACTCGGTATGTGTACCGAGCAGTCCACGCGGATAGGGCCGGGCGGGTCATCGTCTCCGATTACGCGGCGGCGGGATTCGATGGCGCCGCGACCGTGCCGTTCGCGGATCCGGTGCGACTCCCGACCGGCGCGACCGTGCTGCATATCGAGCGCGAGGCGGAAACGGTCGACCGCTCCGGTCGAGCGCGAGGCGTCGGCGCGGGCCGGCTCGCCGTCGCGGCCATCCTCCCACCCGGTCATCTGCGCACTCAGCTGCCGGCGTACGCCGACGAGACGGACAAACCCGATCTGCCGCCGCGGGCGTATGCGGCCGTAGCGGCTGACGACGCCGGCGACCTCATGGTCGCGGCGCTGCTCATCGACCGCGATCCCACCCGCGATATCGACGCGTATCCGAAGGCCGAGATCGCCGCAAAGGTAAACGACGCGCTGCGGTCGCGGCCGGCGGACCGCCTCGTCAGGCAGCTCGCGCGCTGCGCACGGGAATACGGCTGCCGCGCAGCGGCGAACGCCTTCTACGGACGCTGGGAGTGCGCGCTACCGATCGCAGCCCCCGCGAACGAGCATCCCCTGCCGGCCATCGCGCCGCGCCTCGACGGTGAGGCCGAGCCGCGCGAGCCCGCCGCGTTCCACGCGACGGCCGAGGAGGTCGCCGGTCTCGCGGCGCAACACATCGCCGCCGGCGGAACGCTCGTGTCGTTCGGGCGGGCCTGCGAGGGAGAGCCGCTCCTCTCCGCGCGGCTCGTCGAGGACGCGATACGTCTGATCCGGGGGACGACGCGCTCGGGCACGATCCACCTCGAGACGAATGGCTCCGTTCCCGCCGCGCTCCGACGGCTGGGCGCGGCCGGGCTCGACGCGGTCACGATCCGCATCGCATCGGCGCGCGCCGACACCTACGAGACGCTGCATCGACCCGAGGCATATCGCTTCGCTGACGTGCGCGCCTCGCTCCGAGTCGCGGCCGAGCAGCGCCTCGCGACGAGCCTCCTCATCCCGGTGCTGCCCGGGGTCTTCGATCGCGCTGAGGAGGTCGCGGCGCTCGTCGTTCTCGCCGGCGAGCTGCGCGAGGGGAGCGCGATCCTGCTGCGCGATCTCGCGGCCGATCCGCTCCGTGCGCTCGCCCTGATGAAAGGTCGCGAGCCGTCGATCGGTGTCGCTCGCGCGGTCGAGCGCCTGCGCGAGGAGCTGCCGCATCTGCGGGTCGGCTCGTTCGTGCGCCCGCTCGCGAGGATCTGAGTGTTCCTCGATCGCGCGCGCGTCCTCATCCGCGGCGGCGACGGCGGCAAGGGCGTGATCTCGTTCCGTCGCGAGGCCCACGTTCCGCGCGGCGGTCCGGATGGCGGCGATGGCGGGCGCGGCGGCGACGTCATCCTCCGCGTCGAGGACCAGCTCGCGTCGCTCGGCGACTACCGCAACCGGCAAACGCACGCGGCGACGAGCGGCGGTGCCGGCGGTGGGTCGAACAAGTCCGGCAAGGCGGGCGGCGATCTCACGCTGAAGGTCCCGCCGGGCACGACGGTGAAGGACATCGCGACCGGCGAAGTCGTCGCGGACCTCGTGACGCCGGGCCAGGAGATCATCGTCGCGCGCGGCGGAAAAGGCGGGCGCGGCAACGCGCGCTTCGCGTCGAGTACGCGTCGCGTACCGCGGATCGCCGAAGACGGTCAGCCCGGTGAGCAGCACGAGCTCGAGCTCGAGCTCCGCCTCATCGCCGACGTCGGTCTCGCGGGGCTGCCGAACGCCGGCAAGTCGAGCCTCCTCGCCGCGCTCACACGCGCGCGACCGAAGATCGCGGACTATCCATTCACGACGCTCACGCCGAACCTCGGCGTGGCTCGCCTCGATGACCGCGAGCTCGTGATCGCGGACATCCCCGGCCTGATCGAGGGTGCAAGCAAAGGCGCGGGTCTCGGTGAGGAGTTCCTGCGGCACGTGGAGCGCACGCGCCTCATCGTCCACGTCGTCGACGCCGCGCTGCCCGATCCGCTGGCGGCCATCGCGACGATCGACGCCGAGATCGCGGCGTACGGACACGCGCTCGACGCCCTGCCCGAGCTGTTCGCGCTCAACAAGATCGATCTCGCGGAAGCTCGCGACTCCGTGCCCCGGATCGTCGAGGCGCTCGAGGCGGAGGGTCGTGAGTCCGTGGCCGTCTCCGCCGCGACCGGCGAGGGCGTGGATCGTCTGAACAAGCGCATCTTCGCGCTGTGCGCCGCGCGGCCGAAGCCGGAAGCTGCCGCGCCAGCAGAACGGCGCATCGTCTTCGCCGGCGGCGCGAGGGACGTGCGTGTGTCGCGCGAGGGCGTCGCCTATCGCGTGCGCGGCGATCGCCTCGAGCGCCTCGCGACGGGGATCGACTGGGAGAGTCCGGAGCTCGAGCTCGAATGGACGGACGCGCCGCAGCAGCTTGCGGCACCCGGCGCGAAGAAGAAGCGTTGACGGCGCGCATCGGCGTCTTCGGTGGCACGTTCGATCCGGTGCACGTCGGCCACCTCGCGATCGCGCTCGCGGCGCTCGAGTCCGTTCCGCTCGACCGCGTGCTGTTCGTTCCGGTGCGGCGCTCGCCGCTGAAGGACCGCGACCCGCTCGCGAGCACCACCGATCGGGTCGCGATGCTCGAGACCGCCATCGCCCGCGAGCCGCGTTTCGCGCTCTCGCGCGCCGAGCTCGAGCGTGAGGGCGTCTCCTACACCGTCGACACGCTCGAGGAGCTGCGTTCGCAGGGAGAGCTGTTCCTCATTCTCGGAAGCGATGCCCTAGCGGATCTCGCGCGTTGGCGCGCTCCCGATCGCATCCGTGAGCTCGCGACCATCCTCGTTGCGGCGCGACCCGGTGCGCCGGAACCGGATGCGATGCATGGTGCACGTACGTTCGACGCGCCGCGTCTCGACATCAGCTCGCGCGAGCTGCGGGCGCGGGCCGCTCGCGGTATGTCGCTGCGGTACCTTGTTCCGGACGCAGTGTGGGAGCACATCAAAAGGCACGGCCTCTATCGGTGACGGCCTCCGCACGCGCTGACCTTCCGCCGCGCGCGCTCGCCGACCTGGTCGTCGAAGCGGCGAGCGACAAGAAGGCCGAGGACATCCTGGTGCTGAACGTTGCCGAGGTCACGACGATCGCCGACCTGTTCGTCATCTGCAGCGCTCGCGGCGAGCGGCAGGCGCAGGCGATCGCGGACGGCATCGTGGAGAAGGCCAAGGCCGCGGGGCAGCAGCCCTTTGGCGTCGAGGGCTACAGCGCCGGCCGCTGGATCCTCATCGACCTCAGCGACGTCGTCGTGCACGTCTTCGTGCCGGAAGAGCGCGACCTGTACCGGCTCGAACGTCTCTGGGGCGATGCACCGGTGGTGCTCCGCATCGCCTGAGTCCGGTCAGCGTCGCAGGTAATCGTCGGTCTTGTCGATCCAGTCCTGCCGCGGCGGGCTGAACACGTCGATGTCGAGCGTGTCCTCGAGCGCTTCGGCCCGGTGCGGGACGTTCGAAGGGATCGTGAGGATCTCGCCCGCACGGACCGTGACCTCCTGCTCGCCGCTGCGGCCCAGCCACAGACGGAGGGCACCCTCGAGGATGTAGGTGATCTGCTCGCTTTCATGCGTGTGTGTTTGGACGATCGCGCCGCGCTTGAGGAAGACCTGCGCGACCATCGCGCGCTCGCCGTGCACGAACCGGCGGTCGATCTGCGCAGTCATGCGCTCTTTCGGAATCTTGTCCCAGCGATGGTGCGTTCCTAGTTGCACGACGACCTCCCCACGAACGCGGCCGACTCTACGCTCCCGCCGCTCGGTTACGATTGAGGCGGTTGTCGCCGTATCTAGGGTTGTGTCTGCACCACTTGCTTCGCGAACTTCGCTCGCTCGCAAAGGTGCTACAGCCCCAGAACCGGCGCAGCCGGTTCTGGGGCTGTAGCTCAGCTGGGAGAGCGCTTGAATCGCACTCAAGAGGTCAGGGGTTCGATCCCCCTCAGCTCCACAGAATCGCGGGGTCGTTGGCGCACTGCACGTTGACGTTGTAAGCCCAGCGGTGTTTGCGAGCGGCCTTACGAAGACGACTTGATCTCTACGTCGTGAAGACCGATGAGGTACTGAACCCCGCCGACCTGTAGACGAAGAATCACGCTTACGCGCGTACCGGGATCCCACTTCGGTCCGTCGAACGCCACGACTTCCATCGCATTGGCGGGAGTTCCGGCCGTCGGCGCCCGACGCACCTCGATGACTCCTGTATCCCAAACCGCAGAGGGAGCCGGGGATGATGCGGGAGTCGGGTTCGATGGACTCGAAGTGACCACCCAGCTCGAGTTAAAGACCCAAACATGGTCAGCCGTGATCGACGCCGGGAACGTACTGCCATCCTCCGAGGCGAGCATCAGACTGGCCATGAGCGGCCGGCCGCCTGGTGGAGTCACAGGCATGAAGTCGCGCCACAGGTCCGCGGTTAGGCGGTAGGTGTGCCCGCCGATGCTGACGCGGTCCGGGCATTGAGCCGGCAAGACGCCGAGCGCGCGAATGAGCGCGTCGGCCGTCCGCGTGTCGTACGCCCTTACGAAATAGTCCGCGCTGACGAAAACTGCACCTCCTGCGCCCTTCACGAACGGCGCGTTCTTCACCAATACGACGTCGGCACCTTGCCCGAAGCCGCCCGAGACAGGCCCCGGAGTGACGATGAAGGCACGGGCGGGAAGCAGCACTCCCAGCGCGCCTTCCTCCACCGACGCACCGATCGTTTGCACGGGCATGCCTGCCGCGCTGAGAGCGTCGACTATCGCGCCCTCCCAGGGCAGCGGGTCGAGATTCGCGGGATCATGCACTGGACGGCTCGCGGACGGTGTGGCCTGCGCGCCCGGGGCCGTGCCGCTTGGCGCTGTCGCAGAAGCAGTAGGCGAGGGCAGCGACGCGACACCGCTTCGCGCTTCATTGATGGCACGGCCAATGCCGAGCGCGCTTGCGATCACGAGAAGCACAACCGCGCCCGTACCGAGGAGCGGCAGCAACATGACCCGACGCGGCCGAGGAGCGTCGCGCGGTGGGACGCTGATCTGCGCCGCGGCACGTTCAACGAAATGCGCCAAGATGGGATCGCGACCAGGATCAGTCGGTTGCATCAAGACGCTCTCGCAGCTTCTTCGTTGCTTGGGCGCTGGTCGCTGCCACCGTCCCAACTGCGATCCCCAACGAATCGGCGGTCTCGTGCTGAGATAGGCCGACGATGTAGCGAGCGACTATCACTTCGCGCTGGCGCCGTGGTAGCCGCCGCAGTTCGCTGATGAGAGTCACCGCATCCACTCCTGGCGGCGGTACCTCGCCGAGTGACCGGTCGCCGAGCGTGACGAAGAGCCGGTTGCGCCAGCGGGCTGTCCTCCACCGACGCAGGGCGACCACGAATAGCCACCCGTCTGGCCGAGACACCGTCGTTTGTTGCTTCAGTGCGCGCTCCCAGGCATCTTGCAGGGCGTCGGCGGCATCGGCCGGTGCTGCGCCCATCGCGATGAGCGACCGATATACCTTTGGATAAGCCTGTTCGCATGCTCGCAGCCAGTCCTCTCGGCTCACGGGCCTCCTTAATGGGTCTCCTTAGAGAAGACCCGCGGCCATCCTCGCGCGTTTAGTCAGCCGAGAGGAATTCCGTGCGTGGAAAGGTCCGCGGCGAAAGCATCTCGGGGCAGCCTCCCTAACTCTGTATCGCCTGACCAGAAGGTCTCGGCGCCCGCGGTCAAATGGCGACAGCGGACGGTCGCCTCAGCTGGCGCCAGGCGAGGAGCCCGGTCACGCCGACCAGGGGCATCACAGCGGACACGACGAAGACGGTCCCGAACCCGGATACCGAAGCGATCTGGCCCGAGACGAACGAACCGGTGATGACGCCGAAGTCGGTGAAGGCCCAGAACGTCGCCATCGCGGCGCCTCGCTCCGCCGGCTCGGCGAGATCGATCGCGAGCGCCTGAAGCGCGGGCTGGGCCGTCGCGAAGCCGATACCGACCGCCACGCCGGCGAGGATGAACGTCTCGGCGCTGGCGGCGCTCGACACGATGTACATGCCGACCGCGGTCACGATCATGCCCGGCACGATCGCGGCGAAGCGGCCGCGCCGGTCGGCGATCCTCCCCGTGAGCAGCCGCGCGACGATCGATGAGATCGCGACGGCGGTGAAGTAGAGGCCGGGGTTGGCGACGCCGCGGGAGATGCCGAGCAGCGGGATGAAGCTGAACGCGGCGCCGTTGCCCACGATCACCGCGTACTGCGCCAGCGACGGCGCGAGGACGCCGCGGTGGAGCCGGAACCCGATCCTCATCGGCGTCGCGCTCTCCGGACGCCTCCCTTCGTGCAGACCCAGCGACAGGAGTGCGGCAACGACCGTCGCGACCGCGGCGATCGCGTACAGCGCACCGAAGCCCACGCCGTCGACGATGACGATGCTGACCCCCGCACCGAAGCCCTGCGCGAGACCTTGGAGCACGCCGTAGTAGCCGACAGCCTCGGCGCGCCGCGATATCGGCACCGTGTACGCGATGTACGTGCTGGCCGCGGTGGAGAACGTGCTGAGCGCGACGCCGCTGAGCATCGACGCAAGGACGAGAAGGATCGGGACGCCACCGCCGACGGGGATGGCCACGCGGTTCGACATGGAGAGGATGAAGAGGGCGCACGAGACGACCATGATCGCGGCGCCGCCGAATGCGAAGGCCCGCGAGCCGTACCGGTCGCTCCAGGAGCCGACTGGGAAACGGGCCACGAGCGCGCAAGTCGCCTGGATCCCGATGACCGCGCCAACGACCTGCGGACCCAGACCGAATTCGCGCACGACGAGCAGCCCGATGGAGGTGTTCACGAGCATCAGGCAGGACGCTTGCGCGAGCGTGGCGAGGCCGACGAGCACGAAACCGAGCGTGAAGATGCGGTCGGGGCTCTGCGCAGTGAGAGTTCGCGAGATCAACTGAGCCTTTGACGCTCACCCGTCGCCGCTGCCATCTCGATCGCGTTCAGCAGGCGATGGCGCGTGACCGCGTCTTCGAAGGTCGGGCAGAGGTGCGTTCCCTCGCGGTAGTCGCGCGCGAAGCGCGCGTACGCCTGGGCGACGTTCGTGCCGAGACCGGGTTGCGGCGGGGCCCACCGATACTCCGCTGGCACGCGGAGGGTCTCGAGCGATGACTGCGCCCCCTTGCCGCCGCGAACGGTCAGCTCGAAGAGCTGGGCCTGGCCGCCGTCGGCGGTGAGCTGCAGATCGCCTTCGGTGCCGTTGATCTCCCAGAGCAGGTTGGTGCCGCGCGAGATCCCGCCGCGGTAATGGATCGAGAAGGCGGCCCCGCCCTCGAGCAGTCCGCTGACGGCCACCTGATCATCCGCCGCCATCGGCTTGCGTTCGCCGGTCCCAGCGACCGTGAAGGACTTCCGGCGCATCGTCATGGTGGCCGAGAGCTCTTGGACCTCGCCGAGGCAGTGACAAAGCGCGTCCGCCGCGTGGCCGAGCGCGATCGACAGCATCGTCGCGCCGTTCTTCCTGTCGTTGAGGTAGACGTTGAACGGCTCGACCGTCGGTCCCCAGCCCATGCCCGAACCGACGAGCGTCGTCGAGAGCACCTCACCGACGTAGCCCTGCTTGATGAGGTCCCGTACGTACGCCACGGCCGGCGCGGAGCGCGCCTGCAGACCAGCCACCGCGAGTACGCCTTTTCTCTTCGCCAGCGCGGCCAGGGTCTCCGCCTCTTTCAAGCCGTTGCCCAGCGGCCATTCGCAGTACACGGCCTTGCCCGCCACGAGCGCCGCGCTCGCGAGCTCGAGGTGATGGGGCACTTTCACAGTCACGGCGACGACATCCACGGTCGGGCTGTTCACGAGCTCTTGATGGTTGTCGAACGCGGCAGGGATGCCGAAGAGCTTGCCGGCGGCGTCAGCAGATCCGCGTCGCGTCGTCGAGAGCGCCGTGATCTCGAAATCGTCCCGCAGCGACTTGAGCGCGGGAATATGTGCCTGCGCCGCCCATCCGCGGTCCGGATTGGCGCCGATGATGCCCACGCGGATCCTCTTGGCTCGGCCGTTGCTCGTCTCCATCGGGCCGTGACCGCTCACGCGACGGTGGCTACTTCAGCGGCCTTGATCACTTCGACTTCGAGCGCGAGCTTGACCTCCTCGCTCACGAGCAGGCCGCCGGTTTCGAGTGCGACGTTCCAGGTCAGTCCCCAATCCTTGCGGTTGATGGCCGCATTGGCGCTGAAACCCGCATGCATGCTGCCCATCGGGTCCTTCGCCTGACCGGAATACACGACGTCCAGCGTGACCGGCCGAGCTACGTTCCGGATGGTGAGGTCGCCCGTCATCTTGTAGTGGTCGTGCGCCGCGCGCTCGATGCGGGTACTCCTGAAAGCGATGGTCGGGAACTGCTCGACGTTCAGGAAGTCTGGGGACTTCAGGTGCGCGTCGCGACGCGCGTCGTTGGTGATCAAGGAGTGGGCATCGATCGTTGCTTCCACCGAAGAGGCGGTGAAGTCGTCCTCGCTCAGATCGATCGACACTCGCACGCCGGTGAAATGCCCCTTCACGGTCATCAGGCCCATGTGCTTGGCTGAAAACTCAACCTGGGTGTGCATCGGATCGACTGTCCAGCTCATGTCTGTCCTCCTGGATAGCTCCATAAATGGTGCGGACACAATAGTTGTTATGAGTACTATCGTCAAGCGTAAGGATCATTTGGGAACTGTCCGCAGCACAAACAATGGTTTAGGTTTGGGCGGTGAAGGTGGTCAGCCGGAAAGTCGCGACGGGCTCAGCGGGCAAACCCTCCCCGAGGCCGCATGCCAAGGATGCGGATGTTTCGGAGGTCGGTCGGAGGCTCCTAACCGTCTCGCGGCTGAATGCCTGGGGCGCGTTCCTCACGGCGCACAAGGCGCTGGAAACCATTCTCAGTCGGGAGCTCGAATCGGCCTGTGGGCTGCCGCTCACTTGGTTCGATGCACTCGCCCAACTGCGTATGGCACCTGCCCAGCGCCTCACCATGACTCAACTCGCTAGCGCCCTCCTGTTCAGCAAGAGCGGGCTGACGAGGCTCATCGACCGCATGGAGGAGGCCGGGTTGGTCAAGCGACTCGCCCGCCCAGGCGATCGGCGGAGTTTGCACATCGCGCTGGCGGACGCGGGCGAAAAGAAGTACCGGCAGGCACTACCGATCCACCTGGACCACGTCAAACGCCACTTCGCGGCATACATCGACGACGGCGAAGCTGCCGCGGTCGAGTCGGCGCTGATGCGCATGGCCAATGCCGTCCGTCGAGAAAGCGGCCTTTGACGGAGAAGACACGCTTAGCACGAAACCGCAACTCCAAGTCGTAGGCCGTTTGCCGCGCCTGCGGTCGCGGATCTCGGTCATGCCATTTTGTCGATTCCGACCCCCGGTCTTCGTCGGTATCGTGCAGCCGCAAAGAGGCTGGCCGGAGGTTCGCAGTGCTGTACATGCTCACCTTCTACGCGGTCGAGGATGAATGGATGGCGCTGGCGGAAGACGAGCGGCGCGCCGGTATCGCCGAGATCGGGCAGTGGTTCGCGGAGCACGCGCGAGCGGGCAAGATCGTCGAAGGCCGACGCCTCGGTCGGGGCACGAAGACGATCCGGCTTGGGCGGGTGCGCAAGAAGGACCTGCCGCTCGTCAGCGACGGCCCATTCATCGAGGCCAAGGAGAGCGTAGGCAGCTACGCGATCGTGCAGGTCGAGAGCGAGGACGACGCCATCGCGATCGCGAAGCGCTGGCCGGCCGGTGGGGCCGTCGAGGTGCGCCCGGTCGCTGAGTAGCGACGGTTCCCGCGACCGTCGGCGATCTCCCTCAGCTCACATTGATGACGACTTTGGCCCGGGCTTGACCGCTTCCCAGGTATCGGATCGCTTCGGGTACCTCGCTGAGGGTGTACTCCCGGTCGATCACCGGGCGTAGCTTTCCGGCCTCGACGAGCTCCTTCAATACGACCAGATCCTCATAGGTCACAGCGGCCAGGAGCGTTACGAGCCACGGGCTCAGTCCCGTGCGCGACCGAGCGAGCGACATCAGCGAACGTGACAGCACGCCGAACCAGCTCTTCTTCGCCGCGCCGGCCAGGACGACCCTCCCATTCGGGGTCAGGACGCGCCTGAGGTCCGCGAACGAGCGGTTCGCGGCGACGTCGAACACCACGTCGTACCGCTGCCCGCGCCGCGTGAAGTCCTCCTGCGTGTAATCGATGACCTCGTCGGGGCCGATCGAGCGAACGAGGTCCAGGTTCCGCGTGCTTGTCACCGCGGTGACGTGCGCGCCGAGCGCCCTGGCGATCTGCACCGCGAAGGTGCCCACGCCGCCACCCGCGCCGTAGATCACGACGCGCTGCCCCGGCCTCACCTGGCCTCGGTCACGCAGACCCTGCAGCGCCGTCACGCCCGCGACGCCGATGGCCGCTGCCTGCGCGAACGTGAGCTCGCGAGGCATCGGCACCAAGCGGTCTTCGCGCGCGCTCGCGTACTCCGCGAAACTGCCTCTGGCGGTGCCGAACACCAGGTCGCCGGGCCGCAGTCGCGTGACGTCCTTGCCGACCGCCTCCACCTGCCCGGCGACGTCCACGCCCCGAACGGGGATCGTCGGCTGGCGCAAGAGGAACGCGATGGCGCGGACCAATCGTCCGCCATGCACCTGATGCCAGTCGAGCGCATTCACCGAGGCCGCGCGGACCCTCAACAGCACGCGGTCGTCAGCGGGGATCGGCGTGTCGACGTCCCGAAGCCGCAACACTTCCTCTGAGCCGGACCGATCCTGGACGATCGCTTTCATCGTCCGCGTGGGATGCACCGCCACGGGGGATTCCACCATGTTGCCCTCCCTGCTTCGACGGCAGCGTGGCACCGGGGTGTGAAGGAGTTATGAAGTTGCGAGGCCGTCGTCCGCCAAAATGGCTTTGGAGTGGATAGAGCCGAAGCTGGCCGACGCGTTTCGGCGTCGCTCGCGCCCGGACGTTGCCGGTTCTGTTTGCGCGACGACGTAGCGCTGACGCGCGAGCACGTGTTCGCGCGCTGGCTCGTCGAACGCCTCGGCGCATGGCGTGCAACGCATACGGCCCGAATTCGGGCCGACGCGGCGGCGGACGCACGGCTCGCCCGCCTCGTGACGAACGTCTGTGGCACGTGCAACGCCGGATGGATGAGCGCGCTGGAGGACAGTTTCCGTCGCGCCGTCTTCGCTCGGTCGCGCCCTGAACACATGTCCGAGCCGACGCGTCGAACGCTCAGTCGTTGGTTCACCAAGACCGCGATGCTCGTGGCTGACGCGGCAGACCAGGAACTGGTGCCGGTGGACGCTTGGCCGGAGCTGACCGACGCGATGCCCGGCGGGATCCGCGTCGGTCTTGCGCGTCTCCGTCGCCCGCGGCAGCCGCTGGATCTCGAGATCGAGTACGAGGCCGATGGGGATCGTCGAGCCGCGCGGCTCACCGCCGTCGCTCTGCAGGTCGACGACCTGGTCGGTCTGGTCACCCGACGGTCGTCGGTAACGCCGGCAACCACGCTGTGGCCGATCCGCTCTCACGTCCTGCGCTGGACGACCCTTCCGGTCGTGAACCGGCTATCCGATCTGATGATCGGGTTGTGAAGCCCGACCGTCAGCGATCGTCTCGCTCCATGAGCGAAGGACGACGCGACCGCGCCACCGCATAATTCGACCTGGTGAGCTTCTTCTCGAGCGATGACCCTGAACGGCAGGCCAACATCGCCTTCATCCTCATCTTCCTTGGCATCATCTTCGTCGGCGGGTTGACGATCTGGCTCTTCTACGGAGCGAGCTTCTAGCCGCCGACCGCGCGCGACGCAGTAAGGGGGCAAGCCATGGCCACGACACATCTGAAGAACTACATCGACGGCCGCTGGGTCGATTCGTCCTCGGGAGACGCCTTCGAGGACACCGATCCTGCGAACGGCGACATTATCGCGACCGCGACGAAATCAACGACCGCCGACGTCGACAAGGCCGTCGAGTCCGCGCGGCGGGCGTACGACAGCTGGCGGCTCTTCCCGGCTCCGAAGCGAGGCGAGATCCTCTACCGCGCCGGCGCGATCATGCTCGACCGCAAGGACGACCTCGCGCGCGAGATGACGCTCGAGATGGGCAAGGTGCTGGCGGAATCCAAAGGCGATGTCCAAGAGGGCATCGACATGACCTATTACATCGCCGGCGAAGGCCGCCGCCAGTTCGGCGATGTCGTTCCCGCCGAATTGCCGAGCAAGTGGGCCATGAGCATGCGCAACCCGCACGGCGTCATCGCCGCGATCACGCCCTGGAACTTCCCGTTCGCGATCCCGACCTGGAAGATCATGCCCGCGCTCATCCTCGGCAACACCGTCGTCTTCAAGCCCGCGTCGTACACGCCGATGCTGGCGGTGCGGCTCGTCGAGATCCTCGAGGAAGCCGGCCTTCCAAAGGGCGTGCTCAACCTCGTGCTCGGGCCCGGCGGCGCGCTCGGCGATCATCTGGTGCAGCATCCAAGCGTCGACCTCATCTCGTTCACGGGATCGAGCGACACCGGCGCGCACATCAGCGAGATCGCCGGCCGCCTGCTGAAGCGTGTCTCGGCCGAGCTTGGTGGCAAGAACGCGATCGTGGTCCTCGACGACGCCGACGTCGATCTCGCGCTTGACGGCATCGTGTGGTCCGCGTTCGGGACGTCGGGTCAGCGCTGCACCGCCGCCTCGCGCGTCATCGCGCATCACGGCGTCGCGAACGATCTCATCGACAAGCTCGTCGGCCGCGCGAAGAAGCTGCGGCTCGGACACGGCCTGGAATCGACGACGGACGTGGGACCGGTCGTGTCGAAGGCGGCGCAGGACAAGGTCGCGAGCTACATGCCGATCGCGGAGAAGGAAGGCGCGACGATCGCCGCCGGCGGTCGCGTCCCGACCGAGGGCGCTCTCGCAAAGGGATTCTTCCACGAGCCGACGGTGCTGGTCGACGTGAAGCCGAACATGCGCGTCGCTCAGGAGGAGATCTTCGGGCCCGTGACCTCGGTCATCGAGGTCAAGAGCGTCGACGAGGCCGTCAAGGTGCTCAACAACACCAAATACGGCCTCTCGTCATCGGTGTACACGCGCAACATCAACAGCGCCTTCCGCTTCATGCGCGACGCCGAGACGGGGATCGTGTACGTGAACGCGGGCACGATCGGCGCGGAGATCCAGCTGCCGTTCGGCGGTATGAAGTCCACCGGGAACGGGCACCGCGAGGCAGGCCGCGCCGCACTCGACGTGTACTCGGAGTGGAAGTCGATCTACGTCGACTACTCGGGCAAGCTCCAGCGCGCGCAGATGGACGCCGACGGGGGCAAGGCGCCTTAAGAGAGCGCGGGTCTAGGGCGTGATCGGCAGCGTGAAACGCATGTCGGTGCCCTGACCCGCCGCGCTGATCGCCTCGATCTCACCGCCGTGGGCCACGACCAGGCTCTTGGCGATCGCGAGCCCGAGGCCCGCGCCGCGCGACTCCTCCGACTTGTAGAAGCGGTCGAACACGTGTGGCAGCGCCTCCGCGGCGATGCCGGGCCCGGTGTCGTGGACGGAGACGCGCACGTGGCCATCGAACGTCGACGCTCCAACGCGGACGTTTCCGCCGCGGGGCGTATAGCGCAGCGCATTCGACAGTAGGTTCGAGAGCACCTCGCGCATCCGCACGGGATCGACGTCCAACTGCGGCAGCGCGCCGTCGATGGCGGTGAGGAGGTCGACGCCCGCGGCGTCGGCCTGGGAGCGAAACGACGCGACGGCGTCCGTCACGAGCTGCGCGGGGTCCGTTGGCTCGCGATGGAGGGTGAGCGCGCCGGCTTCCGCGAGGGACAGCGTGCGGAGATCGTCCACCAGACGCGAGATCACGCGCGTCTCGTCGAGGATCGGCTCGAGATGCTGAGCGTCCGCCGGGTACAGGCCATCGAGCAGCGCCTCGAGGTTGCCCTGCATGATCGTGAGCGGCGTTCGCAGCTCGTGCGTTACGTCAGCGAGCAGCCGCCGACGCTGCTCCTCGCTCGTCTCGAGGCGCTCGCTCATCGCGTTGAACGCCCGCGCGAGGGCCCGCAGCTCCCGCGGACCGCGCGGCCGCACGCGTGCGCCGTAGTCCCCGGCCTCGACGCTCTGCGCCGCGTCGATCAGGTCACCGAGCGGGATCACGAGGCGACGGATGCCGCGCGCGACGGCGAACGCGACGATGACGACGGCGAGAATCGCCAGGGGCACGAAGATCGCGGATCCGCCGCCGGCGCCGGGAGAGTTGAACGCGTTGATGAGCAGCACGACGAACGACGCGACGACGAACGCAAAGAACAGGAACGCCAAGAACACGAAGGCCGCGGCGCGGCGCACGAAGCGCCTGCTCATGCGCCAGCGCTCGGATGGTCCGCTTGGCGGCCAGGCTTCTCCCTGTGGCCACCACGGCGGGCGGTTCCCCGTCGTCCAGGAGCGACTCCCCCACGTTCCGCGGCGACGTTCGGGCGGCACGGCTAGGTCTGGTCGTCGGCGAAGCGATAGCCGACGCCATACACGGTCAACAGGTAACGCGGCTCGCGGGGATCGGGCTCGAGCTTGCGGCGGATGTTCTTCACGTGCGCGTCGATGGCGCGTTCGTAGGACTCGAATTCGACGCCGTGCACCGCGTCGAGCAGCTGCGCGCGCGTGAAGATGCGGCCGGGCGCGCGCGCGAGCGCGACGAGGAGCTGGAACTCCGTCGGCGTGAGCTCCACCGCACGATCGCCGACGCGCACGCGCATGCGCGGCACGTCGAGCGTGACGTCGCCCGCGCGAACGATGTCGCCGGCGTCGGGCGGCCGTTCGGTGCGCCGGAGCACGGCGCGGATCCGCGCGACGAGCTCCTTCGGGCTGAACGGCTTCGTCACGTAATCGTCCGCGCCGATCTCGAGGCCCGCGATCTTGTCCGCCTCGTCGCCGCGGCCGGTGAGCATCACGATCGGCACGGTGGAGTCGCGGCGAAGCGTGCGCGCGACGTCGAGGCCGTCGAGCTCGGGCAGTCCGAGATCGAGGACCACCAGATCCGGTCGGGACGAACGCGCGGTCGCGAGCGCCGCCTTTCCATCGGAGGCGCTCACGACCGCGAATCCCGCGTGCTCGAGGTAGTCCCGCGCGAGCTGGACGATCTTCGGCTCGTCGTCGACGACGAGGATCGTCTTCATTCTCGCGATGCTAGGTGCTGGTCGAGGAGGGTCGGTCCGTGCTGCTCGGCTTCTCGCGGTGCAGCTCGTCGTGCAGATCCTCGATCCGCTGGCGTCCGCTGCCCCATCCGCGACCGCCGTACCCGCCCCGTCCGCCCCACATCGCGGCGCGAAGCGCGCCGAAGATGAGGAAGAGGAAGAAGAGCGGGAACAGGAGTCCGAGGAAACCGAAGCCGAAGCCCCAGTGCGGGTACCCGTAGTACGCGACCGGCGCCGCGCCGGCGGGGATGGTGGTGGCGAGGCCCTGTGACAGGCCGAGCTGATACGCGAACACGCCGACGATCAACGCGATGACCGCGACGGCGAGGACCCTGAGACCGTTCATTGGTGAACCCCTTTCGTTGCGTGTCTCGACGAGAAGAGTCGCTCGGCCATGTGAAGCCGTTATGAAGACACGGCGGAGACCTCCGGCGGTGCGGCAAACTCGTGCTACATGAGCGAAGAGGTCGCGCTCGGCGGCAATCTCTCGGATGCCCTGCGCGTCGGCAATACGGTGCGCCGCCGGGCCGGGCCCTGGACCCCCGCGGTGCACGCGCTGCTGCGGCATCTCGAGGCCGTCGGGTTCGAGGGATCGCCGCGCGTCATTGGCATCGACGAGCACGGCCGCGAGGTGCTGGCGTACATCGGGGGCGACGGACCAACGGGTTGGCCGGACCCGATGCCCCAGTACGTCTGGCGCGACTCGAACCTCATCGCCGCGGCGAGGCTGCTGCGCCGGTACCACGACTCGCAGGCCGGCTTCACGCCACCTGCGCCGGCGACCTGGCGATGGCCGAGCAACTCGGGAGAAGTCATCTGCCACAACGACGTCGCGCCGTTCAACGCCGTCTTCCGCGACGGCGAGCTCTTTGCGATGCTCGATTTCGACAACGCCGGACCCGGACGCCGCCTGTGGGACGTTGCGATGGGGATCTGGCGCTGGGTGCCTGTCTACAACGACTCTGATCCGACGGTCCGCGATCGCGCGGCGCGCGTCCGCCTGTTCTGCGACGCCTATGGTCTCGGTCCCGAGCGCAAGGAGGTCATCGACGCTCTCTTGGATCGCCAGAAGGCCGGGAGAGAGTTCGCCCGCGACCAGGTGGCACGCGGTGATCCGGGCTTCGCGAAGATCTGGAGCTGGTTCCCCAACGACTCGTACCTGCTTGAAGCCATCGCCTACATCGAGGCGCATCGCGACGAGCTGTCGCGCGATCTCTAGCGCAGCGTCGCGTCGAGCCAGCGCGCTACCTGATCGATGGCCAACGACTCCTTGGCTCCGAAGTCGTGGCCGGCGCCCTCGACCACGACGAGATCGATGAGCGGATTGACGAGTGCGATGCGCTGCAGGACCGCCAGCGGTCCGAGCTCGTCGCGCTCGCCCTGAACGACAAGCGTCGGGCACCGCATGCCCTGCAGCGCCTCCTCGTCGGCAGGGCGCGGACGGTCCGGTGGAGAGATCGGATGGCCGAGGATCGCGAGCGCGTCGGGAGGCTCGAGCGCCGCCAGGAACGCGCACATGCGTCCGCCGAAGCTGCGACCGATCAGCGCGATCCTGTCGTGTTCCGCGCGCAAGACGTCGCGCGCGGCGCGGAGGTCGTCGAGCTCGGTGGCGTACTCGCGGCTCGGCCGCTTTCCCCGCGTTCGGAACGTGACCGCGTGGCTCGCGATGCCGTACGACGCGAGTCGCTTCACGAGCGTGCGGAGGATCGGCTGTTCCGCGGTGCCGCCGTAACCCGGTGCGAGAACGGCGGCCCGCGTCAACGCGATTTCGCGCCGATCTTCGGCAGCTTCTGCGCCAGATCGTGCGCCGGCGCCAGCAGGTCGCCTACGGACGCAAGGCGGGCCGACATGTTCGCCATCGTGAACGCGTCGGGACGGCCGAGCGCGCCGATCTCGTCCCAGCGCAGCGGCGCCGAGACGGGCGCGCGGCGGATCGGCCGCACGCTGTATGGCCCGGCGGTCGTTTTCCCCCGCACGTTCTGCAGGAAGTCGATGTAGACGCCGCGCCGGCGGTCCTTCACGACCTCGACCGTGATCAGCTTGGGCGCGCGCTCACGCGCGGCCTTGCCGAGCTCGAGGACGAAGTTGCGCGACTCGTCGAAGGTGTACTTCCGGGCGATCGGGACCCAGACGTGGATCCCCCGCGATCCGGTCGTCTTCGGGAAGCCCTGGAGGTCCATCGCGTCGAGCAGCTCGTGCACGACCCGCGCGGCCTCCTTCACATCGTCCCAGGTCGCCCCGGTGGACGGATCGAGGTCGATGATCGCGATGTCCGGATGATCGGGATCGTCGACGCGCGAGAGCCAGGGATGGATCTCGATCGCGGTGTAGTTCGCGAGCCATACCAGCGTCGCCAGGTCGTTCCCGAGCACGTAGTCGATGCCGCCATCGCGTTCGGCGGTCTTGTCGACCCAGGTCTTGATCCACCTGGGCGTGAACTCGGGTTTGTCCTTCTGATAGAAGAACGGGCCCGCGATCCCATCGGGCATCACCTTCAGCGTGAGCGGCCGATCGGTGATCGCGGGCAGGAGATACGGCGAGACCTCGGTGTAGTACCTGATGAGATCGGCCTTCGTGTAGCCATCCTCCGGAAAGATCACCTTCTCGAGGTTGGTGAGCCGGAGGTCGTGACCGTCGATGTGCAGGATCGACGGCACGCGCGCCTTGGGGGCGCTCGCCGCCGCACCATTCCCGCTCTGGGACACGCGCGCGGCCTCGCGTAGCGCGTTCTTCGTCGTCTCGCGGCGCTCTTCGCCGGTGCATTCCTCCGGGCTGATGTCGGCCCGCAGCCCGCGGTAGCTCGGGTGCCGCAGCGTTCCCTCGCGCGTCATCTCCGCGTACTGCACCTCGCACACGAGCTCGGGCAGACACCAGTGCGCCGGAGCGTTCACGCGCGGCTCGCTCGCGAACGGCATGGTCGGCGACTCGCGTTCTTTGAGCGTCGCGAGGAGCTCCTTGAGCGTGCGCTCGTCGAAGCCCGAGCCGACATGACCGACGGGGATGAGCTTGCCCTCACGGTAGATGCCGAGCAGCAGCGCGCCGAGCGCCTTCGATCGACCGCCCTCGCCCTCGGTCCAGCCCCCGATGACGCACTCCATCGTGCGGAAGGCCTTGATCTTCACCCAGGCCGCGGAGCGCCCCCGGACGTACGGCGCGTCGA
This sequence comes from Chloroflexota bacterium, assembly GCA_005882255.1. Lineage (GTDB taxonomy): Bacteria > Chloroflexota > Limnocylindria > P2-11E > P2-11E > CF-39. The sequence goes on from VBEZ01000124.1 coordinate 50,055, forward strand.
GGCGTTTCGCGACGATCCCCTCGATCCCCTGCTCCTTCGCGGCCACGAAGAGGGCGACGCCGGTGCCGACGAACTGCTCCGAGCGCCGGATCGCGCCCATCGGCGTGAGGACCTCGTCGAGCAGGCGCTGTCGCTCGCGGAGCGGCTTCCGGCCCAGATCGTCGCCGTCGAGCCAGAGCAGGTCGAAGACCTCGTAGATCACGGGCGTCGTGCGACGCAGCTTGCGCACCGCCGACTCGTCGCGTACGTGCATCCGCGGCTGGAGCCGCTGGAACGACGGCGCGCCGCGCTCGTCGAGCGCGACGACCTCGCCGTCGAAGATCGCCTGGTAGCCGCCGGTGTTCGCCTCGGCGATCTGGTGCGCCTCGGGGTACTGCGACGTGCAGTCGAGCAGGTTGCGCGTCTGCAGACGCACCACGCCGCCATCGACGAACGCGAGCGTTCGCACGCCGTCCCATTTCGGCTCGAAGGCGAAGTCCGGCGAGTCGAACGGCTCGTCCGCGGTGATCGCGAGCATCGGCTCGACCTTCGCGTCGAGCGGGTGGTCCTTCACGACCGGGCCGTGCTTGATCATCAGCCAGTCGCGGCCCTCGTTCTGCTTCGTCTTCACGAGGACCCACTCGCCATCGAGGCGCCGACCGTGGAAGGCGACCTTGTACTCGTTCTCGCTGTCCTTGAGCAGGTCGTAGGTCCCTTGGTCCCAGATCGTCATCGAGCCCGCGCCATACCCGTCGGGGATCACGCCCGAGAAGTCGAGGTATTCGATGGGGTGGTCCTCGGTGTGGACGGCGAGCCGGCGTTTGCCGCCCTCCAGCGGCGGGCCCTGCGGTACCGCCCACGAGGCGAGGATGCCGCGCATCTCGAGCCGAACATCCCAGTGCAGACGCGTCGCGTGATGCCGGTGCACCACGTAGCGGCGGGTAGGCTCCTGCTTCGGGCGCTGGCCTTTCGGCTCGGGCGTCCGCTTGAAGTCGCGTTTGCGCTGGTATTCCTCGAGGCTCACGCTTATGGCTCCAGCCAATTCTCGGGGAGGTGCGATGGTGCCGTCGGCGTTCGCGTCGCTCGTCGATTCGTTCCTGAAAGAGGAGTACGAGGACTCCCCGACCCTCGCCTCCAGCCTCGGGCTCACCGAGTACGACGAGCGCCTCGACGATACGAGCGCGGCCGCCTACGAGCGGCGCCGCGCGTCCGACCTCGAGTGGCTGCGGAAGTTCCGCGCGGTCGGCGGCGACGGTCTGGCGCCCGCCGAGAGCATCGACCGGGACCTGCTCGTCTCGGTCCTGCGTGGGCGCGAGCTCTACCAGCCGCTCGAGATGTGGAAGCGACAGCCGAACTACTACCTGAACCCCGGCCTGAACGGGGTGTTCTCGCTCTTCCTCCACCGCCTGCGCCCCGAGCGCGAGCTGGCCGCCGCCGCGGCGACGCGGCTCGAAGGCGTGCCGACCAACATCAAGGACGGCATCGCGAATCTCGACTTCGCGCGGACGCCGCGCGTCTATGCCGAGCGGGCGATCGGTCAGGCCAGAGCCGCGGCGCGGTACGCGCGCGAGCTCGTTCCCGCGGAGGTCAAGGACGCCTCGTCGAAACAACGCCTCACCGAGGCCGGCGCGAAAGCCGCGCGCGCGTTCGACGAATTCGCGGCGTACCTCGAATCGAACAAGCAGCGCGCGCTGGGCGACTGGGCGGTCGGCGAGGAGCTGTACACGGCGCTCCTGCGCGACAAGGAGCTCCTGCCGTTCGGCGCCGCCGAGCTGCGCGAGCGCGGTCGCGAGCAGCATGCGCTCCTCTCGACGGAGGCGAATCGCATCGCCACCGAGATCGACGGCTCGGGCGATTGGGCGAAGACGTGCGACCGGCTCAACAAGATCCACGCGCCGACGCCCGACGCGATGCGCGACGAGTACGCCGAGTGGACCGAGCGGGCGCGCACGTTCCTGCGCGACACCCAGCTCGTCACGTTGCCGGCGGGCGAGAAGTGCACGGTCGAGCCCTCACCTCCCTTCCAGCGCCCGGTGCTGGCGGTCGCCTCGTACCAGCGGCCGCCGGCGTTCCGCGACACGCTCCACGGTCACTTCTTCGTGCCCTATCCGCCCGATGGCACGTCACCGGAAGAGGTGCAGAAGCGGCTCGAAGGCAACTGCAGCGCCGGCATCCCGACGACGGCCGTGCACGAGGCGTATCCGGGTCACCACTGGCATCTCGTGATGGCCAAGGCCAACCCGTCGCACGCGCGGCGGATCTTCGGTACGCCGTACTTCAGCGAGGGCTGGGCCCTCTACGCCGAGCGGGTCATGCGTGAGCAGGGCTTCTTCACCGATCCGAAGCACCTCCTCTATCAATACGAGGCCACGATCTTTCGCGCGGCGCGCATCGTCGTCGACACGAGCCTGCACATGGGCGAGATGACCTTCGACGATGCGGTGAAGTTCATGGTCGAGAAAGGAAATCTCACCGAGCCCAACGCGCGCGCGGAGGTCGGCCGCTATTGCAGCTGGCCGACGCAGGCGTCGAGCTACCTCACCGGCATGCTCGAGATCATCGATATCCGCACGCGCTGGCTCGCGCGGCGCGGCAAGTCGGATCGTCCGGCGCTGCGGGCGTTCCACGACGCGATCACGTCCGCCGGCATGTTGCCGACGACGCTGGCGGAGAAGGCGATCGCGGACTGAATTCCCGCCCGCCCAGAGGCCGTGCGAGCGCTCGCTGATCAAGTGCTGCTAATACATTCGCGCGTATGCCACCCAGCATCTTCGACGCGCCGCTCTACGCGTTCGTCGTCGTCCTCGGCATCGGGCTCATCGTGCTCGCGCGGTGGGCCGCGCGCCGCCACGGAACGCGGTGGGAATCTCTCGTCGCGCTGCGGGTCGGCGACGTTCTGTTCACCGAGCTCGTCGGTGCCTTCCTCATCGGTTTCGGGATCGGCGCTCTCATCGCACCCCAGCTCGACTCCCCCGGTCCTCCCGGTCCGCCGGGGCGCCCGGTCCCGCCGTCACGTTTCGGCGGCGCGCTCTCCGGCAGCCGCTTGCCGTTCGTGCTGGGGATCGCCTTCGCCGCCATCACCGCCGCCGTACGCATCGACTGGACCGACCACCTGCTACGTGGGCCATCGAAAGGAAACTCGCTCACGACCTACATCGGGTGGGACGCGAAAGTGGTCGCGCCGATCCGGGCCGGCGAATTCGGTGAGATCGCGCTGCCCGACGGATCCGGAAACGTCATGTCGGTCGTCGCGACCGCGGACACGGACATCGCGCTCGGCACACACGTTCGCGTTACCGGGACGAAGGAACTGAACCTTGTGGTGACACCGATCCCGAATGGTTGAGTCGCCCGCCAATTCCTGTCGCCGGGCCTTGACACGGGGCTGTACGCTTCGCGCGGCAAGCCGCGCGCAAAAGAGAACAAGCGGCTGGGGGTGGCGAATGCCTCGTTCGATCTGGCGTGGAGTCATGAGCTTCGGGATGGTCGCCATCCCCGTGCGGCTCTATCTGGCGACGGAGAGCACCAGCAAGGTCTCGTTCAACCTCCTCTGTCCCGAGCACAAGGCGCGCATCAAGAACAAGCGCTGGTGCCCGGAGGGTGACCACGAGGTCGCCTGGGGTGACGTCGTGCGCGGCTATGAGTACGAGAAGGGCAGCTACGTCGAGCTCGACGACGCCGATCTCGAGAAGCTCCCGCTGCACAGCAGCAAAGCGATCGACATCGCCGGCTTCATCGAGGACAAGGAGCTGCCGGGCGAGCTCTACTACCAATCGGCGTACTACCTCGAGCCGGAGAAGTCGGCCGCCAAGCCGTACGCCCTCCTCAAGAAGACGCTCGAGAAGACCGATCGCGTCGCCATCGCGAAGTTCGCCCTCCGCGATCGCGAGCGCCTCGTCTCGGTGCGGTCGCACGACGGCGCGCTCGTGATGAACACGCTGCACTGGCCCGACGAGATCCGCTCGACGGAGGAGCTCGAGCTGCCCGACGACGTGAAGGTGAGCCCGGCCGAAGCGAAGATGGCCGAGAACCTCGTCGGCATGATGGCCATGAAGTTCGAGCCGGATGAGTTCAAGGACGAATACAAGAAGGCGCTCATGGAAGTGGTCGAGGCCAAGGTCGAGAAGCGCCAGATCATCGAAGCGCCCGAGCCGGAGGCCGAGACGACCGTCGTCGACCTCATGTCGGCTCTCAAGGCATCGGTCGAAAAAGCGAAGAAGGGCGAGGTCGCCCGTGGCCGCGAGGGCCGTGGGGGGCACGAGTCGCTCGCCAGTGGCAAGAAGACGACCGCGCGCGAGAAGAGCGCGCGAAAGAAGGCCTCCTAAGCAAGGTCCGCTCGATATGCTCGGCGAGTGCGTCGTGACACGCGCTCGCCGGGCGGCGAGCATCCCACCCTCCTCGATGTCGGCGCTGCGCAGGCCGCGCTCCCCCGCGATCTCATTCCGATGCGACCGCGCCTCGCGGCGAGCGCGTTCAACTCGCCTGACCACCTCTTCGAGCTGAAATGGGACGGCATCCGCGCCCTCGCGTCCATGGACGGCGGACGCCTGCGTCTGGTCGACCGCGGAGGCGGCGACCTGGTGGCGCTCGTGCCCGAGCTCGCGGAAATGCCGGTGCCCGAGGGCGCCGTCCTCGACGGCGAGATCGTCGTGTGCGATTCCCGCGGTCGTCCGAGCTACGACCTGCTGAGTGGGCGGCTGGGCCCCAAGGCCGCCAAACGCGGTCGCGGGCCGGTCTTCGTCGCGTTCGACCTGCTGTATGAGGACCGCAGGCCCTTGCTGGCGCGGCCCCTCGAGGAGCGCCGGCGCCGACTGACCGCGCTCGGCATCCGCAGCCGCTCGGTCGCGGTGCCCGAGCACCTCGCCGAGGACGGTGAACCGTTCCTCGACGTCGTCGCCGAGTACGGACTCGAAGGGATCGTCGCCAAGCGCCGCGACAGCCCCTACATCCCGGGGACACGCAGTGGTGACTGGCTCAAGTGCCATGTCACACCGCGCGCGGACGTCGTGCTGGGAGCTCTCGTCGAGGATGAGCGGCGCGGTGCGGTCCGCGCGCTCTGTGGGATGTTCACCGGCGACATCCTCGCGTTCGTGGGCGAGGCGTATGTGCCGCCGTATCTCGGCCGCTGGCTCGACGAAGCGACGCGCGACTTCACCGCGGACGTGTCGCCCTTCGCGACGCCCCTGCCACTACGAACGGGCATGCGTTGGCTGCGGCCACGCATCGTCGCGATCGTCGAGCACGCCGGCGAGATCGGTGAGCTGCGCGACGCCCGCTTCCGTGCACTTCGGTTCGATGGGCGGCTGGACGATTGCCGCGCTGAGGAGCCGATCGAGATGGAGTCCGCGCCGCCGCGCGCCGGGAACGAGCGTCCGCGTCTTATGGTGCTTCATTCATTGCCATTCGGACCGGAGTGACTCCGTCCGTTACCATTAGAAAAACCCCGGAGGTCACTTGAGCGTGCCGAAGTTTGTGTTCGTGACGGGCGGGGTCACCTCCTCTCTCGGGAAGGGCATCACCGCGGCTTCACTCGGACGGATCCTCTCCGCGCGCGGTCTCTCCGTCGCGTCACTCAAGATGGATCCCTACCTCAACGTCGACCCTGGAACGATGTCGCCCTATCAGCACGGCGAGGTCTTCGTCACCGAGGATGGCGCGGAGAGCGATCTCGACCTCGGTCACTACGAGCGCTTCATCGACCGCAACGTCACGCGCGCCTCGAATCTCACGACCGGTCAGATCTACAACGCCGTGATCGCGAAGGAGCGTCGTGGCGACTACCTCGGCGCGACCGTGCAGGTCATCCCGCACGTCACCAACGAGATCAAAGAACGCATCCACCGGGTCGCGCGCGAACAGCAGGCGGAGGTCGTCGTGGTCGAGGTCGGCGGAACGGTCGGCGACATCGAGTCGCTCCCCTACCTCGAAGCGATCCGCCAATTCCGTAACGACGTCGGGCGCCAGAACGTCCTCTACATCCACCTGACCCTCCTGCCGCGTGTCGCGACCGGCGAGCTGAAGACGAAGCCGACGCAGCACTCGGTGAAGGAGCTGCGCTCGATCGGCATCCAGCCGGACGTGCTCATCGCCCGGGCGGACGAGCCGATCGACGAGGAGCTGCGCGAGAAGATCGCGCTGTTCTGCGACGTCAAGATCGACAACGTCATCTCGGAACCCAACGCGTGGTCCATCTACGGGGTCCCGCTCATGCTCGAGGAGGCCGGTCTGGGTCGGATCGTCGTGGAGGAGCTCGGCCTTGGCGAGCGCGCCACGGAGCCGGACCTCGTCGAATGGCGTTTCCTCACGGACCGCATCCGCAACGCCCGTGTCCCGCTGACGATCGGCCTCATCGGCAAGTACATCGAGCTGCCCGACGCGTATCTGTCGGTCGCCGAGTCCGTGAAGCACGCGGCCTGGGCCGCCGGCTGCAACGTGAAGCTGGTCTGGATCGACAGCGAGAAGCTCGAGCGCGACCGTGACGTCGAGCCGCTCATCGGCCTCGACGGGATCGTCGTGCCGGGCGGCTTCGGTTACCGCGGCATCGAGGGCAAGGTGCAGGCCGTGCGCTTCGGCCGCGAGCGCAAGGTGCCGACGCTCGGTCTCTGCATGGGCATGCAGTGCATGGTCATCGAGCTCGCGCGCACGGCCCTCGGGACAGACGACGCGAACTCGACCGAGTTCGACGCCTTCACCCCGCATCCGGTGATCGATCTGCTGCCGGAGCAGCGCGACGTCGCGGACAAGGGAGGGACGATGCGTCTCGGGAGCTATCCCTGCGTGCTCGAGGCTGGTTCGCTGGCCGCGCGCGCCTACGGACAGCCGATCGTGCTCGAGCGGCATCGGCATCGGTACGCGTTCAACGCCTGGTGGAGATCGTGGAGATCGCGGATCACCCCTTCTATCTCGGCACGCAGTTCCACCCCGAGTTCAAATCGCGCCCCAACCGGCCGCATCCGCTGTTCGCGAGCTTCATCGATTCGGCACTCGCCTTTGCGCGTGCGAACGGACGCGCCGAGGCGTCGGCACCGATGCTGCAGGAGACGCGGCGATGAAGCTCTTCCTCGACACGGCCGAGTACGACGAGATCAAGACGGCGGTCGAGTGGGGCGTCATCGACGGCATCACGACGAATCCGACCCTCATCGCGAAGGCCGGACAGGACCACGAGACACAGGTCAAGCGCATCTGCGGGCTCATCGGCAACGTGTCCGCCGAGTGCGTCAGTGAAAAGCGCGACGACATGATCGTGGAAGGGCGCCGCATCGCCGCGTGGCACAAGAACGTCATCGTGAAGGTCCCGCTCACGCCCGACGGTCTGGGCGCGGCGAAGGTCCTCGCGGGCGAGGGCGTCCGCATCAACGTCACGCTGTGCTTCTCTGTGAATCAGGCCCTGCTCGCGGCCGCCGTCGGCGCGTACATCGTGAGTCCGTTCGCCGGCCGGCTCGACGACATCAACGAGGACGGCATGCGCGTCGTGGCCGACATCGTCTCCGCGTACCGGCAGCAGGAGATCAAGACCAAGGTGCTCGCGGCCTCGATCCGCAACCCGATGCACGTGACGCAGGCCGCGCTCGCGGGAGCCGACATCGGCACGATGCCGTTCGCGGTGTTGAAGATGCTCTTCAACCACCCTCTCACCGAAGCCGGACAGAAGCGATTCCTCGAGGACTACCGCAAGACGCAGGAGGCGAAGCCCGCCGCGCCGACCGGGAAGCCAGGAACGCCCGAGGCCGCGACGAAGCGCTGAAACAGGCCGCAACGAAGCGCTAAAACAGGCCGCGACGAAGCGCTGAGATCGACCAGTACTTCCGGCTTCGCGATCTGCTAGCGGTCCGACACCGAAGCGTGCGGGGCCCATCCGTAGAGTGGCGCGCCACATGGCAACGAAACGCTGGGACTTCCGCGACGAGGATCTCCGCCGTTACTCGGTCGAAATCGAACATCGGGTCCTGTCCGGCGACCGCAGGATCATCGTCAACGGACGCGAGGTCTTCCACGGCGGCAAGTTCTTCGACACCGCAGGCGACCACGCCTTCGACATCGATGGGCACAGCGCGCGTGTGCGCATCGGCAGCAACGGATTCGGCTACACCTACAACCTCGTCGTCGACGGCCTCGCCATCCCGCCGGAGGGCGCGACGATCCCGCGTCCGCCGAGGTCGGCGGTGGTCGACGTGGCGCCAGCGGCCGCGTCCGACCGCGCGCCAGCGGAGCAGCCCGTTCTCGCCGCGCTCGCGGGCGGGCCGGACCAAACGGCCCTCAAACGCGTCGCGCTCGTGCGACGCGTGCGGAGCGGTGGCCGCTGGTTCTACTGGATCGCGGGATTCTCCGCCGTCAACTTCGTCTTCTTCTTCATGGGGAGCAGCACGGGCTTCGCGCTGGGCACCGCGATCGGCTGGATCCTCCAGGGGATCCTCGAAGATGTCGCCGGCCCGTCCTTGGCTTGGACGGCGCACGTCGCCGTCATCGCGTTCTTCGCGTTCCTCGGCGTTCGCGCGACGGCCGGAGCGCAGTGGGCGTTCGTCCTCGGCGGTCTCGTCTACACGATCGACGGTCTGATCCTGCTGCTGGTCGGCGACTGGATCGGGATCGTCGTCCATGCCATCGCTCTGTTCGCGATCGTGAGCGCGATCATCAGCCTTCGCCAGCTACGCTCCACGCCGGTGACGTCGCTCTCACCCTCGTGACCGCGGCGCGCTAACCGCGGCGCGGCGCCTCCGTCAGTAGCAGATCGCGCAGGTCCGCCCCCGCGACGCCGCACAGATCGAGAACGCAGAGCAGGAGCGCGGCCTCGTCCGAATCGGCGCGCCCGGTCTTGATCGAGATGTCGGTGGCGTAGAGCGTTTCATACGCACGCGCGATGTCCGAGCGGCTGAGGCCGCGCGCGTGCTGCACGTAGCGAAGGATCGCGCCCGGGGAAGATCGGATGGCCTTCGCCTGGCGCTCCGCGTCGGCACCGGATGGCGCCGTGGAGGCGAAAAGCAGCACGCGGAACTGCCAGAGGAGCAACGCGAGGATCTGCTGCGGAGCGTTCCCTTCGGCGAGCAGGCGCTCGAGGAGCGGAACCGCCTCACGATGATTTCGTCGAACGACCGCTTTGGTGAGCTCGAAGATGTCCGACTCGATCGCGCCGCTCACGAGCGCGCGCACATCCGCGGCGCTCACCGGCGCGCCACTCGCGTACGCGCCGAGCTTCTGCACCTCGTTCTCGATGCGCTCGGTATCCGGACCGAGCGCGAACGCCAGCGCGTCCATCGCGTCCGGCCGGAACGTGACCTGATGCAGCCGCGCGCGGGCGCCGATCCAGCCCTTCACCTCGAACGGCAGCAGGCGTTCGATCCGCTGCGCGCGGCCACCGATGTCCTGTACCGCGTCCGGCAGCGCCAGCTCCGCCGTGACGCCGATCTTCGCTTTACCGCGCGTCCGGCCGCGACCGGCGCGAAGCGCCTCGACGGCGACGAGAACGAGCGCGGACTCGCCGGGGAATGACGCGAGGAACTCAGCGCCGGTGAGCGCCTCGGCGTGCTCCACGAGCACCACCTGACGCTCGTCCACCGCCGCGAAGAGGCCCTGCGACTGACCGGCCATGGTGATGGCATCCACCGGATCCGAGCGCGCATCGATCCGCGTCAGCCCGAGCGCACCACCGAGCTGCGGCGACCGCCGCTGCGAGAGATCGCCCGGCTCGCCGGTCCCCCCGGCGAGCAGCGATTCGACGAGCTCACCGACGCGCAGGCGCGTACGGAACGGATCCTCGCCGTGGAGGAGGAAGACCATTCGCGTGGGCGCGGACCACGAGGCCTGGGCCATCGAGCGTGACCTCCACTGTCCCATCGCGATCGGTCCGGAACGTCGTGATACCGCTCAGGGCCGCGAGCGTTTCCGGCGTGGGATGACCATACCGGTTCCCGGCCCCGACCGAGATGAGTGCGACCTCCGGGCGCACCGCGTCGACGAGCGCGACTCCATGGGGTGTCGCGGCGCCATGGTGCGGCGGCACGTAGACCCGCGAATGCATTCCCTCGGGATGCAGTAGCAGGTCCGCGAGAGCCTCATCGGTCGCATCGCCCATGAACAGCGCGGAGAAACGGCCGCTTTCGATCCGGAGGATGAGCGAGGGCGTATCGACGCGGGGATCGGCCTCGGGTGAGAGCACGCTGATCACCGCAACACCGACGTGGAGCCGCTGCCCGGCGCGTACCGCGCGTCGCTCGGCGTGCGCGCGCGCGATGCCATCCGCCCAGAGATCGGCCAGCGGACCGGGGTTCAGCCCGACCGGCTCCAATGTCATCCCGACCTCATAGCGATCGAGCGCCGCGATGAGACCAGCGCCGTGATCGACGTGCGCGTGTGTCAAAGCGACCACGTCGATGCGGCGTCGCCAGGGCGGAAGGCTCGCGCCGAGCTCCTCCATAAGACGCGCGGGGTCGGGACCGCCGTCGATGAGCAGCGTCGCGCCGCCGACCTCCACCAGATACGCATCGCCCTGACCGACGTCGAGCGCGCGCACGCGCACGTCCGGATCCGCGCTCGGCCAGGCGAGGACGCCCGCGACGACGAGCAGGGGCACCGCGAATAGCGCCGCGTGTGGCCTGGCGACGCCTGGCAGGGCGATCCGGGGGACAGGCAGATGACTCGGGACACGCAGGTGACGAGAGACGAGCGGCGCGCCGCGGACCGCCGCGACCAGCGCCAGCCCAACGACCGCGCCCGTCAGCGGACCGGAGGGCACGCTGACCGCCGCGACCGGCAGTCCCGCGAAAGACTCGACGACAACGCGTAGCGCCAGGGCGCATCCGTACGCGACCAGCGCCACGGGCTGCGCGAGATCGAGCGACAACGCGCCGACGACGCTCGTCAGCGCGCCCGCGAGCATCAGCGGCGGGAAGAGCGGCACGGCGACGAGATTCGCGACCGGCGAGATAAGCGACACGCGGCCGAACGCTGCCGCGACGACCGGCAACGTCGGCGCGCTGGCCGCAAGCGTCGTCGCGAGACCCTCACCAAGCGCGCCCGGCAAACGCGCGAATCGCGCGGCGAGCGGCGCCTGCCACAGCACCAGACCCGCCGTCGCGGTGGCGGAGAGCAGGAAGCCGAGGTCTCCGATCGCGGCAGGGTCCGCGAACAGCATCGCGGTGACCGCGACACAGAGCGCGTTCGCGGTGGCCGCGCGCCGCCCCGAGGCGAGGCCGCACGACGCGACCGATGCCATGACCGCGGCGCGCATCACGCTGGGGGCGAGCCCCACGAGCAGGCTGTAGGACACGATCGCGGCGACCGTCGCGACGGCCCGCACCGCCGGACGTGCGCGGCCGCGCAGTGCGAGCGCGACGGCGGTGCCGACGAGCGTCATGTTGAAGCCGGAGATCGCGAGGAGGTGCGTGGTGCCGCTCACCGCGAACGCGTACGCGAGATCCGCCGACACGCTGGCGCGTTCGCCGAGCACGATCCCGAGCAGGATGCCGCTCTCGGGCTCAGGCACGAGCATGCGGAGCGGACGCGCAAGGTCCACGCGCAGTCCGTCCAGGGGTACGAGCTGCGCGAGATCGACGCCCGGCACGGGACCGAGCACGAGGCGCAGCGCGACACCGACCGCGGACGCGCAGGCGCAGGCCCAGAGCGCTCGGCGAGGACGATCGGCGCTCGCGAGCGCGAACGCCGCACACGCGATCGCGCTGACAGCGCCGAGCACGAGCGCGAGTGGTGGCGATCCACGTGCTGTCAGCGCGACGCACGTCGCGACGAGCGCGGCGGGCAGGAGCGGCGCGACCAAAAGGATGCTCACGGCGGTGCGCTAGCGGGTGGTGACGAGGTCGCGGATGTCCGAAAGCACGCGGGCGGTCACGAGCCCGCGGGTCTGCAGCTCCTCGACTTTGGCGAAGGCCTTCAGCTCGCGCGCGCGGACGATCCGCGCGGCGGTGCTCGGACCGATGCCGGGTAGCGATTCGAGCTCCGCGGCGGTGGCCTGGTTGATGTCGACCTTGCGTTCCGATTCACTGCCGGCGCTTCCCGCGGGCGGCGTCTCGCCATAGCGGGGGACGTACACGCGCGCCCCATCACGGAGCGTCGCCGCCTTGTTCAGAGCGGCGGGGTCGGCGTCCGGGGTGGTACCGCCGACCGCCGCTAGCGCATCGGCGACCCGCGCGCCGGAGGCGAGTCTGACGACGCCGGGACGCGCGACCGCTCCCTCGACGTCGACCACGATGAGCGGCGGCGGTGTTGGCTCGGGCGTGGCCTCGACGACCTCGACGGGTACGGGAGGGGGCGTCCGCGCGCGCACGACCATGGCGAGCGCGCCGGCGGCCACGGCGACGATGACGGCGACGACGATGGGTCGAGGCATGACCGGAGCGTGGCCAAGTCGCGGCGTCGTGGGAAGCCCCAAAGGGCCTCTTGGCCGTCACACGTTCGTGTGACGCAGGGCCCAAAGATGTGGGACCACGTTTCGTCTAATTCGCGCGGCGGCGCTCTCCGGGCGGCTGCATCTGCACGATCGACACGGGGAGACTGCCGACGGCCTCGCCGTCGACGGTGAGCTCGAACCGGTGCATCCCGTAGGTCGTGAAGCTCATGTTGTTGAGCTCGACGATGACGTTCACATCCTGTCCGGCGACGGCATGCACGCTTATCTCCGGCGGGTTCGGCATCGATTGCTGGCCATCCGGCCGCAGGAGACGAACGACGACGTTGTGGGCGCCGACCTCGAGGCCCAGGATCGCTACGAGGAACATCCGCGGGTGCTGCGCAGGCAGCCCGCTCACGCTGATGTTCCGGAAGATCCCCATCAGGCTGACCTTGCCGTCCTGACCGACGAGCGCGTGATCGCAGAGCGCGCCGAGCCTGATCTCCCCGCTCATTTGGTCACGATACTCACAATGCGATCCGCGACGACGATCACCTTCGCCGGCTTCGTGCCGTCCAGGGTCGCCTGCACCTTCGGACTCGCAAGCGCCCTCAGCTGTACCTCCGCGTCCGGGAGGCCCGCCGGCATCGGGATGCGATCGCGGACCTTGCCGTCCACCTGAACGACGATCGTGACCTCGCGCGGCGCGGCGACGGCCTCGTCGTACGCGGGCCAGCGCTGTTGATGGATCGACCCGACGCCGCCCCGGCGGCGCCACAGCTCTTCCGTGATGTGCGGCGCGAACGGCGCCAGCAGCAGGATCAGTGTGGCGACGCCCTCGCTCCGGCTGATGCCGCCGGCGCGCTGGAGCGTATTCGCCAGCTCCATCATCGCCGCCACGGCCGTGTTGAAGTGATAGTCACCCAGGTCTTGGGTGACCTTCTTGATCGTCCGATGCACCGCGCCGTCGACGTCGCTATCCCGCGTGCGCGCGGGCTCGGGCTCGGTCAGGCCCAGCTCCCATACCCGCCACAGGAAGCGATGCACGCCCTCGATCCCGGACGCGTTCCAGTCCGCGCCGTCGACCCACGGGCCCATGAACATCATGAACAGCCGCAGCGTGTCGGCCCCATACCGCCGCACGTATTCGTCGGGGGTCTGGACGTTGCCGCGCGACTTCGACATCTTGCGGCCCTTGAAGACGATGGTCCCCTGGTACCGGAAGCGGATCACCGGCTCGTCGAAGGGCAGTTCTCCCAGATCGCGAAGGGCTTTGGTCATGAAGCGCATGTACAGCAGGTGCAGGATCGCGTGCTCGACGCCGCCGGTGTACTGCTTCACCGGCAGCCATTTCCGGCCGACCGCCTTGTTCATGAACGCCGTGTCGATCTTCGGATCGACGTAGCGGTACATGTACCAGGACGAGTCGACGAACGTGTCCATCGTGTCGGTGTCGCGGCGCGCCGGCTTCCCGCATTTCGGGCACGTCGTGTTGACGAACGACGCGACGCGCGCCAGCGGTGAGCCGCCGCGTCCGGTGATCTCCACGTCGCGCGGCAGCTCGACGGGCAGCTGGTCGTACGGCACGGGAACGGCGCCGTCGGTTTCGCAGTACACGATCGGGATCGGCGTACCCCAGTAGCGCTGTCGCGAGACCAGCCAGTCGCGTAGGCGATATATGACCGACGGCTTGCCGATGCCGCGCTTTCGCGCTTCCTCGGCGACAGTCTGCTTCCCCACCTCGCTGCGCGTCCCGGTGAACGGGCCGCTGCGCACCATCGCGCCCTCGCCGACGTACGGCTCGTCCAACCGCGCGTGCTCCGTGCCGTCGGGCGAGACGACCTCGCGGATCTCCAGCCCATATTTCTTCGCGAACGCGAAGTCCCGCTCGTCGTGCCCCGGGACGGCCATGATCGCGCCGGTCCCGTAGGTGGACAGCACGTAGTCGGCGACGTGGATCGGTATCCGCTCGCCGGTGAACACGTTGCGCGCGAACGCGCCGGTATCGACGCCGGTCTTCTCGCGCTCGGCCGAGGTCCGCTCGATCTCGGCCATGTTGCGCGCGTGTTCGACGTAACCCTCCACCTCCGTCCGTTTCGCGGGCGCGGTGATCTTCTCGACCAGCGGATGTTCCGGCGCCAGGACCATGAACGTGGCGCCGAAGATCGTGTCGGGGCGCGTCGTGAAGAAGCGGATCTCCTCACCGGAATGGCCCTCGACCGGGAACGCGATCTCCGCGCCCTCGGACCGGCCGATCCAGTTCGTCTGCAGCACGCGCACGCGCTCTGGCCAGTCCAGGCCATCGAACTTCAGCAGCTCGTCCGCATATTTCGTGATCCGGTAGAACCACTGCGTCATCTGTCGCTTCACGACGAGGGTGTCGCAGCGCTCGCAGTGGCCGTTGATGACCTGCTCGTTGGCCAGGACCGTCTCGTCGCGAGGGCACCAGTTCACGGCCGCCTCGCCGCGGTAGGCCAGGCCCTTCTCGTACAGCTTCAGGAACATCCATTGGTTCCAGCGGTAGTACTCGGGGTAGCACGTGACGACCTCGCGCCGCCAGTCGATCGCGGTACCCATGCGGCGGAACTGGTCGCGCATGTGGGCCATGTTCTTTTCCGTCCAGACCGCCGGATGGATCTTGCGATCGATGGCCGCGTTCTCGGCGTTGATCCCGAAGGCGTCGAAGCCCATCGGGAACAGCACGTTGTGGCCACGCATGCGCATGAAGCGCGCGGCGGCGTCGGGTGGCGCGAACGCGTACCAGTGACCCACATGGATATCGCCCGACGGGTACGGGAACATCGTCAGGAAATAGAAGTTCGGGCGATCGCTGTCATCCGGCGTGTCGTGAAGGCCGGAGCGCACCCACTCTTCCTGCCACTTCGCCTCGATGCTCGCCGGCTCGTATTTTTCGATCCGCTGCTTCGCCACCGCCATCTGCCGCCTCCTTTCGCCCGAATACAAAACGCCCTCCGCCCCGCCGGCTCGTGCCGGACTCGGGGACGGAAGGCGACTTCCGCGGTACCACCCCTCGTTGAGAACGACTGGTGGAGCTGGCGGGATTCGAACCCGCGACCCCCACACTGCCAGTGTGATGCGCTCCCACTGCGCCACAGCCCCGATCGATCTCCGCTCGAGCACGCTGATAACGGACGTGACTCCGGCGAGCGCTAGATCCCGAGACTCACGCTCGCGGCTCCCGGGCGAGTTCGGCGTTCCCGGACACCGGCTCGCACCAACCGCCGGCTCTCTCCGTCAGGGGTTCCGCGTACTGCTCCCGATCGTGGCCTTTCGAAGCAAAGTATAGGCGGATGTACCCGCTGATCCGCGTCAACAAGCGCATTCCCGACGGCTCGATCTGGCAAGCCCGCCGCGGTTATCTCCTCCCCACGATCGAAGGATGGACCCGTATCTACGGCCCGACAGGAACGCGCTGGTCGAATCCACTTGGTGGCTGGACAACCCAACACGACGGCCTGTCGCTGTTCCATCCGGATCGGCCGTACACGATCTCCTGCCACGGCCCGGTCGATCAGAAGCGCTTCTACGTCGACATCGCGCATCGTGTGCGAGTGGAGCCCCCGCTCCTCGAATTCTTTGACCTCTTCCTCGACGTGATGATCGATCCGTCCGGTTCGGTCAGCACGGGCTGCCCGCGGACGCCGCCGCGCTGTCGCCCGCGACCGATGACCTCGACCTGCGCTAGCTAGCCGATCTCCGGTCCGGGACGTCGGATCGCGACCGATTGCAATACACCGAGCGCGAAACAGATCGACACCAGCGAGCTGCCGCCGTGCGAGATGAACGGGAGCGGGATGCCCGTGACGGGCATGAGTGAGATCGCCATGCCGACGTTCACGAGGATCTGGAACACGAGCATCGTGGCGATGCCCGCGCCGAGGAGCATCCCGAACGGGTCGCGCGCGCGGAACGCGACGCGGAGCGCGGCCACGAGCAGCAGGATGTAGAGGGCGAACAGGATCACCGCCCCCATGAATCCGAGGTCCTCCGCCAGTCCGGCGAAAACGAAGTCCGATTCCGCGATCGGGAGATAGCCGAGCGGTGACTGCGTCCCCGCCGTGAGTCCCTTGCCGGTGGGACCGCCCGAGCCCACGGCGATGAGCGACTGGATGATGTTCCAGCCGGCGCCCTGCGGATCCGCGTAGGGATCCATGAATGCCGTTAGACGCGCTTGCTGGTAGGGCTTGAGCACGCTCCAGATCACGGGCAGGGCCGCCACGGCCATGGCGACGAGGCCCACGAGCTGCCAAAGCCGTGCACCGGCCATGAACGCCATGCCGAAGAAGATCGCGACGAACACCAGGCTCGTGCCGAGGTCCGGCTGCCGGTACACGAGGAACACCGCCGGTCCGAGGAACACGAGGCCGCCGAGGATCGTCACGGGCGAGCCCATCTTGTCCGTCCGGTCGGCAAAGAACTTCGCGAGCACCACGATCATGAGGACCTTCGCGACCTCGCTGAACTGGAATGAGAGACCGCCGAAGTTCACCGACCGCTGCGCGCCGAGCGATGACGTGCCGATCGCGAGCACGACCCCGAGAAGCCCGAGCGTGAACAGGTAGACGAGCGGCGCGAAGGTCCCGAGCCAGGCGTAGTCGAACATCGCGACGGTCGCCATGACCGCGAGCCCGATGACGGCCCAGATCGCGCCGCGGATGACGAACTGCATCGGATCGCCGGTGAGGGTCCGCGATTCGACCGTCACCGCGTACGTCATGACGAGCCCATAGCCGATGAGGAGCAGCGTCGCGATCAGCAGGTAGGGATCGACCTGATCGAGCCGGCGCGCGTGCGGCCGGTCGTGCAGCGGCGACGCGGACCGCCGCATCTCCAGCGCCTTGACGCTCACGGTGTCCCCAGCTTGTAGGCCTCAAGGATCCGCTGCGTCATCCCGACGGCGGGGTTGAAGCAGTTCTCGCAGAGCGAGCGGCTCGAGTCGAAGGTGAAGATCACCATCGCGATGTCGGCGGTCGGATCGGTGTTGTCCGCCTTGGGCAGGAACGACACGAACCAGTTGTGGAACCCGAGCTTGTTGCGGCCCGCGCTGTCCTTGCCCGCGGACGATCCGAATTCCGCGGTGCCGGTCTTCCCCGCGATGGGCAGCTTGGCGTTCGGCATGTAGGCGTGCCCGATGGTGACGACGCGTCGCGCGGCCTCGCGAAGCAGCGCCAGGTTGTCCTGCGTGATGCCCACCTTCCGCACGACCGTCGGCGGCTGCGTGAAGACGACGTTCCCCGCGGGGCCGACGACCTCCTTCAGGAGGTGCGGCTGGTAGAAGGTCCCGCCATTCGCGACGATCGAATACGCGTTGAGGAGCTGCAGGGGGGTCACCGCGACGAACCCCTGGCCGATCGACTCGTGGTAGGTGTTGCCGATGGTCCACGGCTCGTCGAAGGTGTTCAGCTTCCAGGCCGGGCTCGGCATGATCCCGCTCGCCTCGCCGGGTAGATCGATCCCGGTCTTGCTGCCGAACCCGAGGTCGCTCCCGTACTTGTAGATGGCCTCGGGCCCGACGCCCGCGCGGCCGGTGTTCGGGTTGCCGCCGCCGAGCGTGTAGAAGTAGATGTCGCTCGAGTGCGCGAAGCCGTTGACGAAATCGAGCGTGCCGTGGGCACGCCAGTCGTAGAACTTGTAGCCGTCGACGGTGAGCACGTTCGAGGTGACGTTCACGATCGTGTTCCGGTTCGCAACGCCCTCGCTCAGCGCCGAGAGTCCCGTGACCAGCTTGAACGTGGAGCCGGGCGGGTAGATGTCGCCGATCGCCTTGTTCACGAGCGGGTGCCGGTCATCGCCGTTCAGCTGCGCCATCTGCTCCGGCGTGATGCCGTTGATGAACCAGTTGTTGTCGTAGCCGGGGTTGGAATACATCGCGAGGATCTCCCCGTTCTGCGGGTTCATCGCGATGCCCACGGCCTGGGTGAAGAGGTCCTGGTCGACGCCCTTCTTCAGCTCCGACTCGATGAGCTTCTGGAGGCGATCGTCGATCGTGAGCACCACGCTGTTCCCGGTGGACGGCGCCGAGTACGCGAGCTGTTTGATCTCGCGCTGTGCCGCATCGCGCTCGATCTCGCGCCAGCCGTACTGCCCGCGAAGGTATTGCTCGTATTGGTACTCGAGACCGGTGCGCCCGATGAGGTCCGTCTGCAGGTAGCCCTTGTCGCGCAGCGCCGCGTATTCATCCTCCGTCACCGGACCGACATAACCGAGGAGTGGCGAATAGAGCACGGCATCGGCGTACGACCGGATCGATTCCGCCTCGACGCGCACGCCCGGGAACAGCTCGCCGCGCTCCGAAAGCAACAGCGCGATGTCGCGCGCGACCGGCCGGAGCGAGATCTTGACCGGCTCGTACGGATTGCGCGCCCGCTGCACATCGATCGCGCTCGCAACGTCTTTCGCGTCGCGCGCGACCAGCGGCGCGAGCCGCTCCGCGAGATCGGCCTGCTCGGCGCGAGGAACGTCGAACGGGATGACCGTGACGGCGAAGCCCGGCAGATTGCGCGCGAGCACCTTGCCGTTACGGTCGACGATCGTTCCACGCTCCGCTTCGACCGGTAAGCGGAGCACGCGGTTCTGCTCCGCGAGATCGCGGTACTGCCCGCCGTTGACGACCTGCAGATCCCAGAGACGCACGGTGAGCCCGGTGAAGACCAGCACGATCGCGGTCGCCAGCGCGACGAAGCGATTGGGTCGGACGAAATCACGCGACGGGCTTCTCATAGTCCGAAGGATGCCTCCTTCGCGGTCACGTGGCGCATCGATCTGGCGATCGGATAGGTAGCGATCGCGAGGACGCCGTTGTAGATCGCTCCCGCGGCGGCGCCGCCGGCGAGGAGCACCGGGTCACCCTGCGGCTGTCCGACAACGAGGAGGATCACTAGGTAGAGGAGGCCGGCGGCGAGGGTGGCGGCGCCGACGAGCAGCGCGCCACCGATGACGGACCGGGGACGGCCGCTGCTGTCCCCCAGCCCGACGGCGGCGACGGGCACCAGCGACGCCAGCGCCAGCGCGCCGAGCGGGCCACCGGAAAGAAGGTCGGCCGCGAGGCCGCCCACGAACGCCCACCACACAGCCTCCCGAGCGCCGACGGCGACCGACCAGGAGGCCGCGACGAGCACCGGGAGGTTTGGACGCGCGCCGCCGATCGACACGAAGGGCACCACCGAACCTTGGAGGAGCGCCGCGGCGAGCGGGATGGCGATAGCGAGCGCGAAGCGCACGGAGCCCTCCTCTGGTTGCGGAACGCGGCCGCCGCTAGGACGCTACGCGGGAGGCGTTCTAGGGGCGCGCCCGCCCCGGTACGCGCGAGGACTCGACGGTCTCGCCGGGGGCTTCGGTCGCTTCCGCCAGCTCCACCTCGAGCTGTGGGAACGGATCTTCGTCCCGAAGCTTGGCGCCGACGTAGATGAGGATCAGTCGGAGCGTCGCGGCGAACGGCACGGCGAGGACGATACCGATCAGACCGAACACACCGCCGCCGGTGAGAAGAGAGAAGATCACGATCGCGGGGTGCAGCCGCACGGCGCGCCCGATGACCGTCGGGATGACGAGATAGTCCTCGGCGTGTCGCAGGATCGTGTACATGATCGCGACGACGCCGACGTAGACCAGCTGTGACCAGCCGAAGGGATTCGGGTGGCCCAGGGCGACGAGGCACGCGATCGCCCCCGCGGTGATCGGGCCGACGAACGGGATCGTCTCGAGCAGGCCGGTGAGCACCCCGAGCAGCACGCTGTACGGCACGCCCAGGAGAGTCAGCCCGATCGTGGTGACGGTGGACATGAGCGCCACCAGAAGGAACTGACCTCTGATGTAGCGCCCGAGCATGACGTTCGTCTCACCCAGCACCTGCACGATCTCCCGGCGCTGCCGGTTGGGAAGGTTGCGGCGCACGAACTCGTACAGGCGAGGCGCGTCTCGCAGCAATAGGAACGTGGCGATGAGGAACACGAGGAACTCGAGTAGGAAGTGCCCCAGCCCCACGGCGAAAGGCAGCGCGGTGCGCTGGGCCATCGCGGCGAGCTGCCTCTCGATGTCATCGACGTTCGGTCCGATCAGTACCTTGTCCACGTCACTCAACCCGAGCTGGTCGAACACGTTCGAGATCGTGAGCGTGGCGTTCGCCAGCAGTACCGGCCAGTTCTTCTCCAGGTCACCGGCGTTCTCCGCGATCCGCGGGACGATGAGCCTGCCGCCACCAATAATGATTGCAAGCAGGGCGACGAAGACGGCGAGCGCTGACACTGTCCGCGACAGGGTGAACCGTCGTTCGATCGCACCCACAACAGGTAGCAGGATGTAGGCGACGATCAGACCCCAGATGAAGGGCTGGACGATGTCCCCGGCGCGCCAGAAAAGGACGATCGCGAGCACGACAAAACCCGCCACCACGGCACGTTTGGTCGTAACGCTCCAGCGAGCTCCCATCCCGCCACGAATTATCAGGCAGGCGGTGCCATGGCCTGCGGTCGTTCGGACACATGCGACGGAGTTGCCGACAACGCATGGCTGTTAGAGCCCGCAGAGTGTTCTAACGCAGGGAGCGCAGGAAGTTGGGAAACACGCCCGAGGCTCGTTTCGGATAGAATTAGGACCACGAAGGGCTCTGTTTCGTTCCCAGTTTTTCCTAGATTCTGCGGTTGATGATTCACGTGTGACAGGGGGCGAAATGACGGTCCTCGTGGTGAGCAATCAGAAGGGCGGAGTGGGGAAAACGACGACGGCAATCAGCCTCGGCGCGGCCATCGTTGAGCGCGGCCAGAGGGTGTTGATCGTCGACCTCGACCCGCAGGCGAACGCCACCAGCGGCCTGGGAATCAGCAAGGAGCGGGCGAATGGCATCTATGGCGTGCTGCTCCGAGAGCGTCCACTCGCCGAGGCGATCGTGCCCACAGCGCTGGCCGGTCTTGACCTGGTTCCATCCGGTCCCGAAATGGCCGGCGCCGAAGTGGAGCTCGTTCCGGTGATGGCGCGCGAATACCGACTTCGCCAGGCGCTTCGCGGCACAGCCCACTACGACACGGTGATCATCGATTGCCCGCCGTCGTTGGGCCTTCTCACCATCAATGCGCTGGCCGCAGGCGACGGCGTGGTCGTGCCCGTCCAGTGCGAGTACTACGCGCTCGAGGGGCTGGCGCAGCTCCTCGCAACCATCGAGGCGGTCCGCGAGCGGCTCAACGAGAGGCTCGAGGTCCTCGCCATCGTTCTCACGATGGAGGACCGCCGCAACCGTCTCTCGATGCAGGTGATCGACGAGGTTCGGAAGCACTTCCCGAAGCTCGTGACGCGCGCTCGCATTCCCAGGACCGTGCGCCTCGCAGAGGCGCCAAGCCACGGCAAGCCGATCAGCCTCTACGACCCGCACTCACGTGCCGCCCGGGCCTACGCTGACCTGGCGCGCGAGCTCTTGAGCCGGCTCAAGGCTCGCGAGCCGATCGCGCTCTCCGGAGCGATCGCCTGATGGCGCGCACTGGACTCGGGCGCGGGCTCGATGTGCTTCTCGGCCAGGCACCCGGAGCGTCAGCGCCGACCCTCCAGTCGGTCGGCGCGACGGAGATCCCGCTCGAGCGGATCCGCCCCAATCCGCAGCAGCCGCGCTCCAATTTCGACGCCGACGGCATCGCCGAGCTCGCGGCATCGATAACCCGGCACGGCGTGCTGCAACCAATAGTGGTTTCTAGGGAGGGCGACGCCTACGAGCTCGTGGCCGGCCACCGTCGCGTGCTGGCGGCGCGCGTCGCGGGCAAGACGACCATCCCGGCCGTCGTTCGGGACGACGTGCGTGACCGTCTCGAGCTCGCGCTCGTGGAGAATCTCCAGCGCGCCGACCTCAACGCGATCGAGACCGCGCGCGCTTACAAGCTCCTTATGGAGACGTACGACCTCACGCAGGAGCAGGTCGCTGAACGGGTGGGGAAGTCGCGCTCGCAGGTCGCCAACATGCTTCGCGCCCTCACCGCGCCGCAGGCGCTGCAGGACGCAGTGCTCGAGGGGAAGATCAGCGAGGGCCACCTCCGCGCACTGCTTCCGCTACCTCTTTCGGATGCGCTCACCGCGCTCGCGACGATCATCGCACGGCAGCTGTCCGTGCGAGATGCGGAAGCGCTCGCGCGAAAGATGGTGCATCCGCCGCGACGCGGTACATCGCGTCCGCGCCTGCGCGGCGGCGATCCGGATCTCGCGCAAGTGACGAGCGAGCTACGTGCCGCGTTGGGCACCAAGGTGGAGGTCCTGCGTGGCCGCAAGGGCGGGCGCATCGCCATCAATTACTACTCCGACGAGGACTTCGAGCGTCTGTACGAGCTCCTGGTCCGCGCCGGCCGGGCATAGGGAGAGCACGTGGCCGTCAGAAAAGACGACGAGAACGTGAAGACGCGCGGCGGAGATAAGACCGCGGGCAACGGTGGCAAACCGCCCGGGTCGTATAGCGCGAAGGACATCCAGGTCCTCGAGGGTCTCGAGGCCGTACGTCGCCGTCCTGGCATGTACGTCGGCACGACCGATATCCGCGGCCTGCATCACCTCGTGCGCGAGATCCTCGACAACTCCATCGACGAGGCGATGAATGGCACGTGCGATCGCATCGATGTGTGGATCCATAAGAACAACGACATCACCGTAGCCGACAACGGCCGCGGTATCCCCGTCGGGCCGCACCCGACCCAGCGCGATGCGAAGGGCAAGCCGATGGACGCGCTCGAGGTCGTCATGACCATCCTCCACGCCGGTGGAAAGTTCGGCGGCGCGGGCTACAAAGTCTCCGGCGGACTGCACGGTGTCGGCGTCTCGGTCGTGAATGCGCTATCGGCGTCGACGATCGTCGAGGTGCACCGCGACGGCAAGGTCCACACGCAGACGTTCGAGCGCGGCAAGCCGACGGGTGCGGTGCGCACGACCACCAAGCCACAACTGCCGGCGCCTCAGCCTCTTCCGTGGACGGAGCCCGAGAAGATCACCGGCACCGTGACGCGTTTCACCGCCGACCCGCAGGTGTTCCCGGTCATCGAGTGGGACGCACAGGTCATCGAGCAGTGGCTGCGAGAGACCGCCTACCTGAACAAGCGGCTCTTCCTGTCGCTGCACGACGAGCGCACGGATACCGAGGCGAACTACTACTTCGACGGCGGCGTCGTCTCGTTCGTGCGCCACCTGAATCGGTCGCACATAGCCCTGCACGCGAAGCCGGTCTACGTCGAGAAGACGTTTGAAAACGACACCGTCGTCGAGGTGGCGCTCCAGTACAACGACAGCTTCGTCGAGAAGGTCTACACGTTCGCGAACAACATCAACACGATCGACGGTGGTGCGCACCTCACCGGGTTCCGGAACGCCCTCACGCGAACGATCAACGCTTACGCGCGCAAGAGCGGGCAGTTGAAAGAGGCGGATGCGAACCTCACCTCCGAGGACGTGCGTGAGGGCCTCACCGCCGTCATCAGCGTCAAGATCAAGGAGCCGCAGTTCGAGGGCCAGACGAAGACGCGCCTCGGCAACGCGGAGGTCGCGGGTCAGGTCGCAGCTGCGGTCAACGACGCGCTGGGCCAGTACCTCGAGGAGAACCCGGGGGACGCGAAACGCATGGTTGAGAAGTGCCTCACCGCGTTCCGCGCGCGCGAGGCCGCACGCAAGGCGCGCGATGTGTTCCGCAAGGGCGCGCTCGACGGCTTCTCGCTACCCGGAAAGCTAGCCGACTGCCAGGAGCGTGACCCCGAGAAGTGCGAGCTCTTCATCGTCGAAGGCCCGTCGGCCGGCGGCAGCGCGAAGGGCGGCCGCGACCGTCGCACGCAGGCGATCCTGCCCCTGAAGGGCAAGATCCTGAACGTCGAGAAGGCACGCGCCGACAAGATGCTCGGCAACGACGAAATCAAAGCCCTCATCACCGCCCTCGGCACGGGCATCGGGGATTACTTCGACTTGAAGAAGCTTCGCTACGGCCGCACGATCCTCCTGTGCGACGCGGACGTCGACGGCTCGCACATCCGCACCCTCCTGCTCACGCTCCTGTACCGGCACTTCAAACCGCTGATCGAGGAAAGGCGCATCTACATCGGTCAGCCGCCGCTGTATCGCCTGCAGCTCGGCAAGGAGATCCGTTGGGCGTACTCGGACCACGAGCGCGACAAGCTCATAAAGGAGATGAAGCAGCTCGCGCGGACGAAGCGCGACGACCGAAAAAAGGCCGCGGCCGACAAGTCGGACGCCGAAGGCGGCGACAAGGCCACCTCTCGTGCCCGACGCCGCGCTGCGGAGGCGGCCGTTGACGCCGAAGCGGACGCCCCAGTCGGCAGCGACGAGGGCACCGACGACGGGAAGGGTGGGCGCGAGCCGGCGATCGCACGCTACAAAGGCCTGGGTGAGATGAACGCCGAGCAGCTTTGGGACACGACGCTGAACCCCGCGACGCGGACACTGAAGCAAGTCACGCTCGAAGACGCCGAGAAGGCTGATTTGGCCTTCGA
The DNA here is from genome assembly GCA_005882255.1 of Chloroflexota bacterium. Taxonomy (GTDB): domain Bacteria; phylum Chloroflexota; class Limnocylindria; order P2-11E; family P2-11E; genus CF-39. Next base: position 74,856 of record VBEZ01000124.1, read on the forward strand.
TGAGCTCATGGGCAGTGAGGTCGAGGGCCGCAAGAAATGGATCATGGCGAACGCAAAGAAGGCGGCGCTCGACATCTGATGGCACGACTCTCGGAGCTGGGCGTTGACTTTGACCATTGGTGCTTCGCCTGCGGCCGTCTGAATGAGAGCGGGATGCATCTCGATTTCGACGTCTCCCGCGGGCGCGCGGAGACGAGCTGCGTCCCCGACCGCCGTCATCAGGGATACGACGGCACGGTGCATGGCGGCATCGTGACCGCGCTCCTCGACGAGACGATGGGCTGGGCGATCTTCCATCAAGGCATCTGGGGCGTCACGGCTCGGCTGACCGTCACGTTCAAGCAGCCCGTCCCTGTGGGTGAAGAGCTGCGTGTGACCGGCGAGGTTGTGCGCGAACGCAGCCGCTCGATCGAGACGCACGGCACCGTGTCGCGCGCGAGCGACGGCGCGGTGCTCGCGGAGGCGGACGCCGTCTTTCTCCTGATGCCGGACGAGCGCCGGCGTGAGCTCGAGCGACGCTACTCGCGCACCGACGAGACATTCGCCCGCGTACGCGCCGCGGTCGCGGCCGAAGAAGGCGTCAGGGAGCACGGCAGAACGTGATCGACGAACCCAAGAACGACCGCGTGATCGGCATCGAGCTCGAGCAGGAGATGCGCCAGGCGTATCTCGACTACTCGATGAGCGTGATCGTCGCGCGCGCGCTTCCTGACGTCCGGGACGGCCTCAAGCCGGTGCAGCGCCGGATCCTCTACACGATGCACGAGATGGGGCTACGCAGCGATCGACCGCTCCGCAAGTCCGCGGCCATCGTCGGAGACGTGATGGGGAAGTACCACCCTCACGGCGACGTCCCGATCTACGACGCGCTCGTGCGCCTCGCACAGGACTTCGCGGCCCGATATCCCCTGGTGCAAGGCCAAGGGAACTTCGGTTGCTTCTCCGGTGACACGAAGGTCGAGTTGTACAACGGCGAGCAGAAGACGCTCGCGGAGCTGGTGGAGATGGCGCACCGAGGCGCCCGTGTTGATGTCTTCACCGTCGACGCACACCGCAACGTGCGCATCAAGCCGATGCGCGCGCCACGCCTGGTCCGCCGCAACGACCCGGTCGTGAAGATCACGCTCGAGTCAGCTGCCGAGATCGTGTGCACCCCCGACCACCGGTTCATGCTCCGCGACGGCACGTACCGCGAGGCGCAGCAGCTGAAGCCGAAGGACCAGCTCATGCCCTTCGCGCGTTCGTCGATCCCCGAACGCCTGCACCGCACGGGCGCGTTCCCGATACCTGCGAGCCTCGCGCAGAAGGTCGCCAAGGTCGAGCCGGCGGGACGCGCCGACGTGTACGACCTCACCGTCGACATCACGCAGAACTTCGCGCTCGCCGCCGGGATCTTCGTCCACAACTCGATCGACGATGACCCGCCGGCGCACATGCGCTACACGGAAGCCCGGCCGGCGGCGATCGCGAACGAGATGCTCGCGGACATCGACAAGGACACCGTCGACTGGATACCGAACTACGACGGTCGGCACATGCAACCCGTCGTCATGCCAGCCCGGCTGCCGAATCTCCTCGTTAACGGCTCCGCCGGCATCGCCGTCGGCATGGCCACGAACATCCCGCCCCATAACCTGACGGAGATCGCGACCGCGACGCGGCGCCTCATCGACGATCCCGAGCTCACCACCGACGACCTCTGCGAGACGATCCTCGGCCCCGACTTCCCGGGCGGTGGTCTGATCTACCGCTTCGAGGAGGAGAAGAACGTCGAGACCGGCAAGGCGGAGCGGATCGACGCGATCCGGCGCGCCTATGCCAACGGCCGCGGCCGCATCCTCATGCGCGCGAAGGCGCACGTGGAGGACATGCGCGGGAGCCGCCAGGCGATCGTCGTCAGCGAGCTGCCGTACGCGGTCAACAAGTCGTCACTCATCGAGAAGATCGCGGATCTCGTGCAGAACAAGAAGCTGGCGGGCATCAGCGACATCCGCGACGAGAGCGACCGCGAGGGGATGCGCATCGTCATCGAGATCAAGCGGGACGACAGCGCCGACCGCGTGCTCAACAACCTGTACAAGCACACCGCGATGCAGTCCGCCTTCAACGTCAACATGCTCGCGCTCGTCGACCAGGAGCCGCGGACGCTATCCCTCAAAGAAGTCCTGCAGCACCACATCGACTACCGCAAAGCGGTCATCCGCCGGCGGACGCAGCACGACCTCACCAAGGCCAAGGAGCGGGCGCACATCCTCGAGGGCTTCAAGATCGCGCTCGACCACATCGACGAGGTCGTGAGGGCAATCCGAGCGAGCAAAACACCCGAGACGGCGCTCGCGAGTCTTCAAGAAAAGTTCGGGCTCAGCGAGCTGCAGGCGAAGGCCATCCTCGAGATGCAGCTCCGCCGCCTTACGGGCCTGGAGCGTCAGAAGATCGACGAGGAGTACCAGGAGACCATCAAGCTCATCGCCGAGCTCGAGTCCATCCTGGCCAGCCCGCGCCGCATCCTCGGACTCATCAAGAGCGACCTTGACGAGCTCGCCGCGAAGTACGGCGATGAGCGGCGGACGCTGATCGCGGACGACCTGCCGCGCCAGTTCACCGACGAGCAGCTCGTGGCCGACGAGGACGTCGTCATCACGCTCTCGAGCCGTAACTACGCCAAGCGGATGCCGCTCTCGACGTACCGCGCGCAGCACCGCGGCGGCCGCGGCGTCATCGGGATGCAAACGCGCGACGAGGATGATGTCCAGCACCTCGTCATCGCGCGCAACCACGACAAGCTCTACGTCTTCACCGACCGCGGCCGCGTGTTCGCGCTCAAGGTCTACGAGCTGCCGGACGCGAGCCGCACCGCCAAGGGCACGCCGATCCAGAACATCCTCGAGGCGATGCAGCAGGGTGAGCGCGTCTCGGCCCTCGTCGCGCTTCGCGACACGACGTCGGCGGAGTTTCTGATGATGGCGACGCGAAAGGGTTTCGTGAAGAAGACCGCGCTGTCGGAGTACGCCACCGTCCGGCGCGCCGGGCTCATCGCGATCGCTCTCCGCAAGGCTGACGAGCTCGCGTGGGCCGCGGCATGCGCGAAGGACGACCGGGTCATCCTCGCCACGCGCAAGGGCAAGGGCATCTCGTTCAAGGCCTCGGACGCCCGTCCGATGGGCCGGCCGACCCAGGGCGTCACTGGGATCCGCCTCCAGAAGGGCGACGCGGTGGTCGGTATGGGCATCGCGAGGCCGCGCACGCAGGTCCTCTCGGTGACGGAGAACGGGTATGGCAAGCGCACCGCGGTCGAGGAGTTCCCGACCCAGGGCCGCGGCGGCCAGGGCGTGATCCTCGCCTCGCTGGGCAGCAAGACCGGCGAGGTCGCCGCGATGCAGATGGTCGACGAGGGCAGCCAGGAGATCCTTCTGATCTCGACCACCGGCGTCGTGATCCGTACGCCGCTCGACCAGATCCGGGTCCTCGGCCGGCCGACAATGGGCGTGAAAGTGATGACCACCGGTGACGCGAAGATCGCCTCGATCGCCACCTTCACCACGACCCGACCGACACAGACTCAGCTTCCGGTGAAGTAGCAGCGGCGCCGACAGGCAGACTGGCGGCGCGCACCTTTCAATCGCGCGTACGAATTCGGTCGCAGCAGTACCAATTGCGGCCGTTTGGCCGTTGTTTCGACGCATGCGGGCCGATATGGTCTCCCGGACGGTCGAGGACCCGGCGTCGCCTGGTCGGTACGACGAGCAGGCAGCCGTCGCGGGAACAGCGCTGTGAGAGGGAAGGCAACGGGTTGATCGCGCTCGACGACGTGAGCAAGCGCTACCCCAACGGGACCTTCGCGCTTCGCGACGTCGACCTCAGGATCGATTCCGGGGACTTCATCTTCCTCGTCGGTGCATCCGGCGCCGGCAAGTCCACCCTCATCCGACTCCTCATCCGCGAAGAGCTCGCGACGACCGGACGCGTCGTCGTCGACGGTGAAGACGTCGGACGCATGCCGCGGTCGCGCGTGCACCGGCTGCGCCGGAAGGTCGGCGTCGTGTTCCAGGACTTCAAGCTCTTGCCGCGCAAGACCGTCGCTGAGAACGTTGCCTTCGCGCTCATCGTCACCGGACACGAGGGACGCCTCGTGCGCGAAGAGACGGAGCGGGCCCTCTCGCTCGTCGGCCTCACCGCGAGGCGCGACCACTTCCCGAGCCAGCTCTCGGGCGGCGAGCAGCAGCGCACCGCGATCGCGCGTGCGCTCGTGAACCGCCCGCGCATCCTCATCGCCGATGAACCGACCGGCAACCTCGACCCCGTGACGAGCTGGGAGATCATCAAGCTGCTCACCCGGATCAACGACCTCGGAACGACGCTGGTCATGGCCACCCACAACGCCGAGATCGTGAACGCCCTGCGGCGGCGCGTGGTCCACCTCGATCACGGCATGGTCGTACGCGACGAGCGCGAAGGCCTGTACGCCGCATGAGACGCGTCGCCTACGTCCTGAGCGCGGCGGGCCAGGGCTTCTGGCGCAATCCGGTGATGAGTCTCGCGTCCACGTTCACCGTGACGCTGATGCTGCTGCTGTTCGCCTTCTTCCTCACGACCGACCGCGGGCTTCAGGCCGCCGTGGGCGTGCTCGAATCGAAGGTCGAGATCGCGCTCTTCATCGACGACAACGCCAAGGTCTCCGAGGTCCTCGCGCTGAAGGCGCGGATCGAGGCGGACCCCGCGGTATCGCGGGTCGACTACGTCACCAAGGAGCAGGCGCTCAAACGGCTGCAGGACATCGCCGATCGGCGGAAGGATTTCGTCCTCGCGAACATCGATGGGAATCCGCTGCCGGCGTCGCTCGAGGTGAAGCTCTCGGACGCGCGCCAGGCGAAGCGGTTCGGTGACGAGCTGCGCGCGGAGGTCGGCGGCGGCGTGATCGCCGACGTCATCGACAATCCACAGGTCGTCGACCAGCTGCTCACGATCACGCGCGTGCTGTCGGTCGGCGGCGTCGCGATCCTCGCGATGATGCTGTTCGTTGCGCTGTTCGTGATCGTCAACACGATCAGGATCGCGGTGCACGCGCGTCGCGACGAGATCGAGATCATGCAGCTCGTCGGCGCGTCCGACGCGTTCGTGCGCTGGCCGTTCATTCTCGAGGGGATGCTCGTCGGGACGCTGGGCGCGGTCGTGGCGCTGTCGATCGTATTCGCCGCGGCTGGACCCGTCACCGGCGCCATGCTCGACTTCCTGGTCACGCTCCCGATCTCGCTAGGACCCGAATTCGCGTTCCAGCTCGCTGCGAGCGTGCTGGGCGTGGCGCTGCTCGTCGGCGCCGGAGGGGCGACGCTGTCCGTGCGCGCCCATCTCGCGAAATGACACGCCGCGCGCCCTTGACCGGCGGCCGGCCAGAGTGGGACCATGCGGCGGCTATGGCTCCCCGGAACGGCCGGGGAGGTGGGTGGAGGAAGAGCGGACTGCGCGCGACCGTCGTCGCGCTGGCGGCGCTCGCCCTCTTCATCGGCCAGCAGATCCCCGCGGCCGCCGACGACCCGCTCCAGGACGCGCTCCGCCGCAAGGAAGAGCTGGCGCGTGCGGTCACCGTGTCCCGCCAGAACGCCGAGCGCTACAAGCAGGCCGCGAATCAGTTCCAGGCCGCGGTCGACAATGCGAATGCGCGCATCTCGGAGCTCGCCGACCAGCAGGCCGCCGCCCAGACGGAAGCCGAATCGCTGGGCTTCGCGATCCAGATCGCCGAAGAGCAGCTCGCGCTCGTCGCGTTCCAGCTCGACGAGACAAAGGCCCTCGCGGACTCGCTGAACGCCCAGGCCGCCGAGGAGCAGCGCCAGCTGGTGGCGCGCGAAGACCTCTATGCGAAGCACCTCGTCGTGACCTACCGGCAGGCGCTGATCAGCCCACTCGAGATGCTCCTCTCGTCCCACACGCTGACCGAATTCGCCAACCGCGTGCAGCAGATGATCTTCGTGAACCGCCAGGACCAGCAGCTCGCGAACGAGATCCGGAGCCTTCGTGCGGACACCGCGGCGAAGCTCGAGGACACCGCGGGCAAACAGAAGGAGATCCTCGGTCTGCAAGATCAGATCGCGACCCAACGTGAGGGTCTCGCCGCTGACAAAGCGAAATACGACCAGCTCGTCGCCGACATGCAGACCGCGCTCGATCAGACCGACGCGCAGCGCGCCTTCGCGGACGCGAACCGCTCGCAGGCCGTCGGCGCCCTTTCCGCGGCGAACCGCGAGACCGCGAATCTCAACGCCAAGCTCGAGCAGGCCGAGGCGCAGTACGCGATGCTCGCGTCGCAGCTCGCGTCGAAGAGTGGCCTCGGGGCGTTCAACGGATCGAAGCTCGCGATGTGGCCGCTGGTCGGCCCGATCACGTCACCGTTCGGCGCGAGGTGGGGCGGCTTCCACAACGGACTCGACATCGCCGCTCCGATGTACACGCCGATCCGGGCCGCTTCGTCGGGCCAGGTCGTCACCGTCGGACGCCCCTACGTCGCGTACGGCGACACCGCAGTCGTCGTGATCATCGCGCACGGCTACAACTTCTCGACGCTCTACGGCCACCTCGACGACAGCCGCTGGCCGCCAGTCCGGGTCGGCCAGTTCGTCGCGGCCGGCACGATCATCGGTTACGTCGGGATGACCGGCTGGACCACCGGACCACACTGCCATTTCATGACGATCGTGAACGGGCAGGCCCGCGACCCGCGCCCGTACCTTCCCTGAGCCTAGACCAGCAGCTCGTCTTCGCGGCATTCGCCGCGGCGCCTCGCTGCCACGCTCAAGGCTGGTGGACGCTCCCTCGCCGGAGTGAATCCGGCTCCGTCGCGGCCCCCCGCTGGATCACATTCCCTAACGATCTCGTTTGCGACCTACCTCACATTGACGGCGCCGCCGCGCGCGTGTGAGCATGGATGACGAAAGAAAGGAGGTGATGTGGAGTGGGCGATGCCAATGGGAAACCAAAGACCCAGGGGCGCTCACTTCGGCCTTTCGTAATGAAACCAACTGAGGTGATCGCGACCTAACCCGCGGTCTTTGGAGACCCGGTGACAGCGGCGGCAGAAATGCCGCCGCTGTCTCTTTTTGTCCCTCTGTACGCTCTCGGGATGCCGGATCGCAGGTCACCGCCAGTCGCCGCGCCCGAGAAGAAGCCGCGCGATCTGCAGCTCGCGGACAACCGGAAGGCGCTCTTCGACTATTCCATCGAGGATCGCTTCGAAGCGGGAATCGCCCTCACCGGGACGGAGATCAAGTCCATGCGCGCGGGTCACGTGAACCTGCGCGACGGCTACGCCCACATCGAGAAGGGACAGGCGTGGCTGCGGAACGTGCACATCGCTCCGTGGACGCACGCGGCCCACGACAACCACGAACCGCTTCGCCCGCGCAAGCTCCTGCTGCACAAGAACGAGATCGGCCAGCTCGCGGGCGCGGTGTCCCAGAAAGGCTACACGCTGGTACCGCTACGGATGTACACCAAAGGCGGGCGCGCGAAGGTCGAGATCGGCCTTGCGCGTGGGAAGAAACGCTACGAGAAGCGCCAGGTGATCAAGGAACGGGAGGCCGCCCGCGAGATGCAGGCGGCCACCCGTCGCAGGATCTAGCCGCCGAAGGCCGGCGCGCCCTCGCGGACTTCTTCGGTGCTCGGTCGCTCGCGGGCCTTGAGCGGAACTTCCCTCAGGAACAGCGAGACCACCACCGCGACGCTCACCACGGCCGCGGCATAGATGAATACGTCGTGGAGCGACAGTGCCAGCGCGGAACGGACCGCATCGAGGACCTGATTGAACAGCGGCTGGGCCTGCGACGGTAGCGCCGCCCTGGTCGCCGCGATGCGCGCCGGATCGAAGATGGCCTGAGCGCTGCCGCCGCTGGGCAGGGACGCAACGATCTGGGGCGGCAGGTTCAGCGCCGCGATCTGCGCCTGGATCCGCTGGGGAAGCTCGTGCGAGACGACCGCGCCGAGGATCGCCACGCCGACGGTGCCGCCGACGTTCCGCCAGAACTGGATCTGGCTCGTCGCGACGCCGAGGTATTCGCGCGGCAGCGCGCTCTGGGTCGCGTTGATGTACAGCGGCATGGACACGCCCAGACCGATGCCGACCATGATGAGGCTGCGCACGACGTCGGTCTCAGGTGTGCCGACGTTCACCTGCGCGAGGCCGTACAGGCCGAACACCATGACGATCAGGCCGATCGTGCCGATGAACCGGTAGCGCGTGATGCGGATCATGAGCTGGCCGGTCACGATGCTGGCGCCGATGAGGCCGACCATCATCGGAGTCGCGAGCAAGCCTGAGTTGGTCGCACCGATGCCGAGCACGCCCTGGTAGACGAGGCCGATGTAGACGATCGCCCCGAACATACCGAAGGCGACGAAGAATCCGGTGATCGATGACACCGCGAACGTGACGTTCTTGAAGAGGACGAACGGCACGACCGGGTGCGCGACTCGCTGCTCGACCATGAAGAAGATCACGGCCGCCACCGCCGCAAAGCCGAGGAGGCCGAGGACTTCTGGCGAGTTGAATTCGTGGTCGCGCGTGATCGAGAAGCCCACGAGCATGGGGATGAGCGTCGCCGCGAGGAGACCAGCGCCGAGGAAGTCGATGTCGCGCCACGATGCGTCGTGCTTGGTCCGCGGCATCGTGAAGAACACCACGGCAACGGCGAGGATGCCGACCGGCACGTTCACGTAGAAGACCCAGCGCCAGCCCGCGTTGTCGGTGAGGTAGCCACCGAGGGTCGGGCCGACGACCGACGCGATCCCGAAGATGCCACCGAACACGCCCTGGATGCGGGCGCGGGTCCGTGGCGGGAAGAGGTCGGCGAGGGAGGCGAACACGCTCGCGAAGAGGACCCCACCGAACAGGCCCTGGATGCCGCGGAAGATGACGAGCTCCATCATGTCCTGCGCCTGTCCGCAGAGCGCCGAGGCGAGGACGAATCCGATCATGCCCGCAAGGAGGAACGGCTTGCGGCCGAACAGGTCGCCGAGCTTGCCCGCGATCGGGGTCATGGTGGTCGACGTCACCATGTAGGCCGTCGCGACCCAGGCGAAGTATTCGAGTCCGTTGAGCTCGCCAACGATGCGCGGCAGCGCCGTACCCACGATCGTCTGATCGAGGGCGGCGAGGAACAGCGCCAGGCCGACTCCGACGGAGGCGAGGATGCGGGCGGTGCGGTCCATGTCATCGTGCATTTGCGTTCTCCTTGTGGCTGGTGCGGCGCACGCTGCGCCGAGCTGGTGAAGAAGCGATGAACGGGCGGCGGATTTTCGCCGAAGGTGTGTGCTCCGCCGCGGTGAAGGCGGCGTTCAGATCTCCGAACGTCGCGCGCAGCCGGCGTCGCTGCGGTGGTGTCAGCCGGCCGAGCACCTGCGCGAGCTCGGACGATGCGGCGAGCTCGTAACGATCGCAGACACGCCGACCCTCCGCGGTCAGAGCGAGCACGACCGCGCGCCGATCGTCGGGGTCCGTGTCGCGTCGCACCAGGCCTTCGTCGACCAGGCGCTCGACGAGCTCGGTGACCGCGCCAGCGCTGAGCTTCAGCTGCTGCGCGACGAGCCCGGCGCGTACCGACTTGTCACCGATGACCCACAGCAGACGGCCGCGCTCCGGCGAGGTCATGCCGCACTGCTGCGCCGCATGCCACGCGACGCGGCCGAAACGGGGCATCACCGCGAGGACAGCGCGAGCGAGGGAAAGATCGTCGTTTGGTGTAATTCTTGGCACAGTTCCTTCGGTTCCTGAATAGTTCGGGACCCAAAGTATCGCCGCGGTGGCGGCGGCCGTCAACGGCCCCGAGCGTATCGCTGGTAACGATGTGGTCTAACCTCCGGCGGACTCGACCCTCGGTTGCTCGAGGTCCGCGGAGAAGAACGTCTTGCCACCGCACTGCGCACACCTCGCCGGCGCCGCCGCGCCGTGGGTGATCGTGCCGCACGACTCGCACCGGAAATGGCGCTGTCCGCCGGTCGCCGGAATGACGGCGGGAGCTTCAGCGAGCAGCTGTCGGATCCGGCCGAGCTCGTGCGCCACGGCGATCGCCTCGAGGCCCGCGCCTGATTGGTCGGCTTCGATGAGCTGCTGCGTGAGCGCGTCGATCCGGCGCATGGCTTCTTGCATCGTGACCTCCCTGCGGACGTGGAGAGGATACGTCTCACACCGGGCGCCCGAGCGACGTCCTAATCTCGGGCGATGCCGTATCTCGTCTTCATGGGTTGTTGCCTCATCTGGGGGAGCACCTTCCTCGCGATCCGCGTCGGCAACGAGGCCGTGCCACCGGTCTGGGCCGCGACGATCCGTCTCGTGCTCGCGGCGCCGCTGCTCACGCTCCTCGTGCTGGCGACCCGTCAGCGCTTCCCGCGCGGGCCTGCGCTGCGCGGCGCTCTCCTGTTCGGGATCTTCAACTTCGGGGTGAATATGTCGCTCCTCTACTGGGGTGAGCGCGTCGTGCCGAGTGGGATCGCCGCGGTGCTGTACGCCACCGTGCCGCTCTCGACGGCGCTCATCGCGGCTGGGATGCGCGTCGAGCGTCTGGTGGCGAGCAAGGTCGCTGCCGCGATCGTCGCGATCGTCGGCGTGGCGATCATCTTCGCGGGCGAGCTGAAGCTCGACGTGCCGCTCGAAGGCCTCATCGCGATCTTTCTGGCGGCGACGGCGGCATCGCTTTCGAGCGTTTTCCTCAAGCGAACGCCGCAGCCATCGGCCATTGCCGCGAACGCCGTGGGCGCCGCGGCCGGCGCGATCGTGTGCGCCGCGGTGAGCCTCGTGATCGGCGAAGACCACTCGCTGCCAAGCACGCTCGCGGGCTGGGGGCCGATCGTCTACCTCACCCTCGCCGGGTCGCTCGGTGCGTACGTCCTCTACACCTGGCTCGTCCAGCATTGGCCTGTGACGAACGCGAGCATGGTCGGTGTCGTCGTGCCGGTGCTCGCCGTGATCCTGGGCGCGGTCGCGAAGCAGGAGCAGCGCTCCGCCGAGTCCTACCTCGGTGCCGCGGTCGTCCTGGTCGCCGTCATCGTCGCCCTGCGGCCCTGGGCTGGCACTCGCTATGCGGGAGGTCCGGCGGTCGCCAAATAGCAGGAGGGCCGCCATGCGTATCGATCTCGGGGCACCGGTCCGGACCAAGGACGGCCACGGGGCCGGACACGTGAAGAAAGCGATCTGGGACCCCAAATCGAATCAGATCATCGGGTACGTCGTCGCGACCGGGGGCCTTCTCGGCCACGAGGCGGTCGTCTCACCTGAGTCGATCGAGGCCGCGAAGCGCGAAGGCGACGACGTCATCCTCAACCTGACGAAGAAAGAGCTCGACGAGCTCGCGCGTTACGAGGCGTCCGATTATTCGCCCCCGCCGGTCGACTGGGTCGCCCCGGCGGTGTACGCCTACCCCGCGGCGGGTTATCTCCTGCCCCGCGGCTATGCCGACGCCGCTCCGAAGGTGCCGCGGGAACCGATCGAGCACGTCCACGAGCCCGAGATCCGCAGAGGAATGCGCGTGCGCGACGCGAATGGGGAAGAGATCGGCACCGTCGAGGAGGTCAGGATCGAGGAGACGACGGAGAAGCTCCGCGGGGTCGTCGTGCGACGCGGTGGCGCACTCGAGCGCATCGCCGGCGGCGGCCAGCTGCTCGACGTCGACGCCGAGCAGATCGGCCAGGTGGAACCAGACGAATTGCGTCTCGTGGCCAGCGGCGCCGAGCTCTTCGGCCGCCAGCACGCGTAAGGGGGATGCCAGTGGCACAGCTCACCGAAACAGGACGTAAGCACATCGCGTCGAAGAACTTCGCGTACATCGACAAAGCAGGTGGCGAGCACCTACCCATCCACGACGAGGAACACGTCCGCAACGCGATCGCGCGCTTCAACCAGACCGCGTTCGAGAGCGTCGCGGCCAAGGAGAAGGCGCGGCGCAAGGTGCTCGCGGCGGCGAAGCGCGATGGGATCGATGTCGCGAAGGACGATGCGATCGCGAGGCGCGCCGGACCGCTGAAGCGCGTGCGGACCAAGCGCGGGATGCGCGGTGGTAAGAAGGTGGTCAGCTCGAAGAGGTCGACATCCGCCCGCAAGAAGACGGCGGTCCGCCGCAAGAGATAACGGAGCGTGCTTCGGTGACGCGCGCGATGATGTCGCGCGGTGACCGGTCTCGAAGCGCCTGACTACTGGCTCGCGCGTCTCGTCTTCCAACGCGCGCTCGCCGGCATCTACGTCATCGCGTTCCTGGTCGCCGCGCGTCAGTTCGCGCCGCTCCTCGGCGCGCGCGGCCTCCTGCCGGTACCGGCATACGTGCGGGCGGTCCCATTCCGGCGCGCGCCGAGCCTGTTTCACTTTCGCTACTCCGACCGTCTCTTCGCCGCCGTCGCGTGGAGCGGCGTGGCGCTTGCGGCGGTGGCGCTCGTCGGGCTGCCGGACGCGTGGCCGCTCCCGCTCACGATGCTGCTGTGGGCGGTGCTGTGGGCTTTCTACCTCTCGATCGTCAACGTCGGGCAGACCTTCTATTCGTTCGGTTGGGAGACGCTGCTGCTCGAGACCGGATTCCTCGCGATCTTTCTGGGCCCGGCGTGGACCACGCCGCCCCTCGCGCTCATCTGGCTGGTCCGCTGGCTCGTCTTCCGCGTCGAGTTCGGCGCGGGCCTGATCAAGATCCGCGGCGACCGGTGCTGGCGCGACCTCACCTGTCTCTACTACCACCACGAGACGCAACCCATGCCGAACCCGCTGTCCTGGTACTTCCACCATCTTCCGAAGCGGCTGCATCGCGTCGAGGTCCTGGGCAACCACTTCGCGCAGCTCGTCGTTCCATTCTTCCTGTTCTTCCCGCAGCCGATCGCCGGCGTCGCGGGCCTCGTGATCCTCGCGACGCAGAGCTGGCTGATCCTCAGCGGCAACTTCTCATGGCTGAACGTCCTCACGATGACGCTGGCGGTGGCGAGCCTGGACGACGCCGCGCTCGGGCGGATCCTGCCGATCGCGCGACCGGAGCTCAGCGCCGAGCCGTGGCACCAGTGGCTCGTCGTCGGCGTGACGATCGTCATCGTCCTCCTCAGCTACCGGCCGGCGCGCAACCTTCTCTCGCGACACCAGCTCATGAACACCAGCTTCGATCCGCTCCATCTGGTGAACACCTACGGGGCCTTCGGCTCGATCACCAAGGAGCGGTACGAGGTCGTCATCGAGGGAACGGATGAGCCGGTGCTCACGCCGAGCACGGCGTGGCGCGAGTACGAGTTCAAAGCGAAGCCGGGCGACGTGCGGCGGCGGCCACCGCAGTACGCGCCGTACCACCTGCGACTCGACTGGCTCATGTGGTTCGCGGCGATGTCCTCGCCGATGTACCACGAATGGTTCGTTCCCCTGGTGGTGAAGCTCCTCGAGGCGGACCCGCCGACGCTGCGTCTCCTCCGAAGGGACCCGTTCGCGGGCGCGCGGCCGCGCTTTGTTCGCGCCACGCTCTACCTGTATCGCTTCACGACGCCTCGCGAGCGGCGCGAGTCGCACGCCTGGTGGGTGCGCTCGCGCGTCGACGAGTATCTGCAGCCCGTAGCGCTGCGTGCGGCTCGAGCAGCCGCTTGACTTAACCGGCGCGCGCGGGCACGGATACGGATCCGTGGTCAGGGCTTGACGAGCGACCTTTCGAGCCACGCGATCGTGTCGCCGATGACCGCGTCCGCCTCGGGCTCGTTGTGCATCTCGTGACGCAGTCGCGGATACACGCGGCGCGTCACGTTCTCGCGTCGGGCGAGCGAAGCGCTGGACGAGACCGGCACGACCGGGTCGTCACCGCCGTGCAGCACGTAGGTCGGGATCGGGAGTGCGTCGGTCCGGGTCAAGCGCGACTGGACGCGCGCCTGCTCGCGGAAAAGCTCCATGCCGAGGCGCGTCGTCGTTCGGTGCACATTGAGTGGATCGGAGCGATACGCGAGCTCGATCTGCGGGTCGTGCGAGAGCCCACCGGGCGGCAGGCGGTTGGCGATCTCCAGACGCGGTAGAGCGCGGCCGAGCACAGCCGCGAGGGGCCGTCTCCAGCCCCCGGCCGACGCGATCGCCGGCGCCGATAGAACGAGAAGATCGGGATCCGGACGCCGCGGATCCGCGAGCACATAGCCGAGCGCGATGAGCCCACCCATGGAGTGGCCGTAGAGAACGACCGGCTGGCCGCCGGCCTCGCTGCGGAGCGCGGTCAGCCGATCTTCGACGTCGTCGTGATACCGCGACCAGCGGTCGACGTACGCGCGGGGACCTTCAGATGCGCCGAAGCCGCGCAGGTCGAACGCGTACGTCTCGATCCCGGCCGACGCAAGCCGCGAAGCGACGTGCCCATGGCGCCCGGCGTGCTCGGCGATCCCATGTATGAGAAGGAGATACGCGCGCGCGACGCCGGCCGCTGGCCATCGCAGCGTGCGCAGCTGGAGGCCGTCGCGCGTGCGAGCGGTCCCGAGGAGGACGCTAACGGCCGCGCTCGTACCAATCCAACACGCGCATCGCGCGCAGGGTGTTCCAGTGGCTGGGCCGGCCTTCGCGCTCGTCCAGGCCGAACTCGAGATCGCGCAGACGGGCGTCGACCATCTCGCTCCGGTGTGGGTTCTCGAGCGGCACTCGGCCGTCGACGTCGCGCTTGGAGCGGACCAGCTCGATGGCCTCCGCCACGCGCGCATCAGGCGTCACACCCGCTGCGCGCAGGTACTCGAGCCCGCGCAGCGCGTCGTAGTGCCAGCCGGTCGGGAACGAGAACAGCGTGAAGGCCGTATCGATCAGCTCGCCGTTCGACAGCCGGCGCAGCATCCGGCGTTCGAGCAGATATTCCTGCCCACGCTCACGCGCCGCGGTCACCTCGGCCGAGCCGCCGGTCGCGCGCTCGTGCTCCAGCAGGCCCTCGAGGACATTGATCGTCGTGTGGAACGATCCGCGCGTCGAGCCGTTCTCCTGCTCGCAGTTCCACCCGCCATCGGCCATCTGCTCGCCGAGCAGCCGCTCGACGATGCCCGTCACGTCCTGGCCGAAGTACGCGCCGACCGTCACGACGCGTCCGTTGATGCACGGCTCGACCTCGCCCGCGAACACCGGCCTGCCGTTCCAAGGGGCTCGTGGGTTGTGCCATGTCGCGTTGTCGCGGACGAGGGCGACCGCGTTCCGCGCCTGCTCGCTCGAAGCGTCGACGCCCATGTCGCGGAGCATCACCAGGGCGAGCAGCGTGATCCACTCCGTATCCGGCGTGCCTCTGTCCCACAGCCCATCCTCACGCCGCAGCGCCAAGAGGCGCGCGCCCCAGCCCGCTGTGGCAACGCGGGCCCGCTCCGCGGCGACCGCTTCGGCCGACGCATCGGTCAGGTCGCGCAGCGCCTGCCAGCGGACCGCCGGGTCGGCCGCGAGGAGCCACTCGAGCGCCTTCATGGGGCAGGTCCCCTTCCGTTGGTTCGGCGCACGCTAAAGGATGACGAGGCGCAACATCGTCGCCGTGCTGCGGGTGCAAGCACCCGCACACGACTCCTCGTTCCTGTGGAGATGGGGGAGGGTCGAACTCCCCGTCCAAGGCCGTTGAAGTGAGCGCTTCTACGAGCGTGGTCGGCGGTTTTTTTTCTCGGGAAGCCCAGCGCGCACCGACGCGCTCTCGGCTCCCCCAGACCGGAAATCTTGAGTCCGCCTACCGGCCGATCGGCGGACCGCACCTTCGCTTACGTCGCCCTTCCCGGCCCGCGAAGGGGAGACCGGGAGGACGCTCACTGACTAGGCAGCGAGTGCGTAGGAATTTGTGCCAGTTATCTGGCTGCCGTTCGGATTAACGAGGAGGAACGGCGTTCCTCGGCTCGCGACGCTCACGTCGCCTGCCCTGTCGAAACCACGCATCCCCGTGTGGCCTTCTTCAGGCACCATCAATTCTAACCTTGCTACGTGCGTATCTCTTCCTCGCGATGCTGGTCGTCACGGCGTGCTCGGGCCCCCCGCCCCGCGCCGCGACCGCCGCGCCCGCGTCCCCGACCGCGTCCACACTGGCGAGCGTGGCGCTGAGTCCGACCGCGACGCCGACGCCGTCGCCGACCGCACTGGTCCGCTACGTCGCGATCGGCGCGTCCGACACGGTCGGCGTCGGCGCGACCGACCCCGCGACCGGATCGTGGCCCGCGCGCATCGCGCAGCTCTTGCCGCCGGGCAGCGCGTTCGTGAACGTCGGCGTGTCGGGATCGATCGCGCTGCAGGCGCGCACCGCGCAGCTGCCCGGCGCGCTCGCGCAGCGGCCGACCGTGGTGTCGATCTGGCTGGCGGTGAACGACATGAACGCGACCATCGAACCTGCCTCATTCGCGAGCGACCTCGGCGCGATCGTCGACGCGCTCGTTTCAGGCACCGAGGCGAAGATCTTCGTCGGCAACGTCCCCGATCTCCGGCCCGTTCCGGCGTACAAGGACGCCGACAAGGCGGCGCTGTTCAAGCTCATCGGCGCATACAACGCGGCGATCGCGGCCATCACCACGAAATATCCGGGCCGGGTCTTCGCGGTCGATCTCTTCACCGGCAGCGCCGAGCTGGTGAGCACGATCACCGTTTCCGGGGATGGCTTCCATCCCTCCGACGCGGGCTATCAGCTCATCGCGGACCGCTTCGCCGCCGCGATGCGCAGCGGAGGCGTACCGCTCCGCTAGGCCTCGGCGGCGACGACCTCGACGGCGCGCGGCGACGGCGCGCGCACGAGCTGGGCGAGCACCAGCGCGCCGGTCGTCATGAGCAGCGTCCCGAGCACGAGCACGACCTGGGGCTGGACCAGGTTCAGCAGCGCCGCCGCGACGAACGGCGCGGCGGTGCCGCGCACGCCCAGCAAGAACGCGTTCGCCGCCGCGTACTCGCCGATGCGCGCGCGCGGCGCCATGTGCACGATGTTCGTGAACGCCGTCAGCTCGCCGCTCGACACGCCGACGCCGATGAGCACGGCGACCGGCAGCAGCGCCCAGGTACCGGGCGCCACCAGGTAGCCGATGGGGACGAGGATCGTGAGCAGCGTCGCGATCAGCGTCTGCCGCAGCGTCGAGCCGCGATCGATGAGCCGGCCGAAGACCGGATACCCCACGATCTGCGTCGCGGACTGCACGATCGCGAGCGTAGCAACGAAGGCGTTCGACGCGTCGAAGTGGTCCACCAGCATGATCGGGAAGACCGCGAAGTTCATGAGGTTCCCGGTGCCGAAGATCGAGAACGCCAGCAGCAGCTTGCGGTAACGCCGGTCCGCCCAGATGCCGCGCGCGATGTCGAGCGCCGGGCGGCGCGCGGGCGGCGCGGCGGGCCCGTCATAGCGGATCGCGAAGAACGCGAGAGCACAGGGAAGCCCGACGAGCGCCGCGGCGGCGAAAACCCACTGCGCCGGCACGACGCCGATGAAGCTGCCGGCAAGCGCCGCCGCACCGATCCCGGCGACCGAGGCCCCGACGCGCACGTTACCCATCGCGGAGGCGCGCTCGCGATCCGGATAGATCCCCTGCATCAGCGCCGTGTACGCGGCGATGTTCGAGACGGTGATGATCCAGAACGCGACGCTGGTGAGCGCGAGCATGAACGGCGTCGCGGCCAGGAGAACCGCGATCAGGAACACCAGGCGCGACAGGCTGGCCGCGCCCGCGACGACACGCACGAGCGGTAGATGAGCGAGCAGGTACGCCGAGACCGGCGAGAGCAGGTTCCCGATGAACGGTGCCGCGACCACGATCGCGACATCGGTGGTCGACCCGCCCATCCGTCTGACCACCACCGGCATGAACGCGATGAGGACCGAGACGAACGCGCCGGCGCCGAGGGCGCTGAAGAGATCGATCCGGAAATTGCGACGGACGCGTGAGGGTAGCCAGTTCGGGTCGGTCACGGTACGGAAGCTAACGGCCGCTGCTGCGCTCTGTCACCGCCCCACGGGACTAGGGGCCACGTTCGGGACGAGGTCGATAGCCGCCGCCCGGACGCGGTCCGTAACCGCGTCGCGGACCGTAGCCCCCGCCGCCCGGGCCGGTCGGCCTCGGCCGGAAGCCACTCCCGCCCGGCCCGCTCTCGCGGAACGGGCCGCGGGCGCCCGGCGCCGTCGAGCTGATCACCACGCGGCGGTTCGGCTCCATGCCGACGGACTCGGTCTTCAGACCCTGCTGTCCTTGCACCGACAGGTGCACGATGCGCCGCTCATAGGCGAGCATCGGCTCGAGCGTGACGGCCTGCCCGCTCGCGCGCACCCGCGATCCAACGCGCTGCGCGATCTCGCGGAGCTGGTCCTCCCGGCGACGTCGATAGCCTTCGATGTCGATCGGGACGTGAACGGAGCGGCCGACTCGCTTCGACGTGATCGCGCTCACGATCTGCTGCAGCGCGACGAGGTTCTCGCCGCCGCGCCCGATGAGCGCGCCGAGATCGGTGCCCAGCACGTCGACGCCCTCCAGCCCCGGGCGATCCTCGAGCGTCACCTCGGCCTCGACGCCCATCGCGCCCAGCAGTTCGCGCAGCACGGTCGCGCCCAGCGCGAGCTCCTCCGCGAATGCGGGTGATGCTTCATCGCTGTCTTCCTCGCGCAGGCCCCGCGCCGAGTCGGCGTGCCGCGGGACCTCGGCCTCGTCGATCACGGCATCGGGCTCCGCCGGGCGCTCGTCCTCTTGGAACGACAAGAGGACGCGCGCGTCCTCGCCACCCATACCCAAGACGTTCGCGGGCTTGCCCTTCTCCAGGATCTCGATGTCGACCTCGGTGCGCTTGCGACCGAGTGACCGCAGCCCGCGCTCGATCGCTTCTTCGACCGTACGACCAGTGAACTCCTCCCCACGCAGTGGGCTCATCGCTTCCCCCTCCTCCGTCCGCGGCGGCGACCGCCATTCGAGGCGCCGGACGCCGTCGGTGCCGGCTCGCGGTCGTCCGCGTCTTCCTTGTCTTTGTCCTTCATATCCTTCCGCGCCTCGGCGATCGCGGCCTGCTCGCGGCGATGCAGCTCGCGGTCCGCGGGCGTCGGGATCCCACGCAGGAATGGCAGGTACTTCGGCAGCTGTCCCCAGCCGCTCACGAAGTACTGCTGCACGATCTGGAACATCGTCGTGGTGATCCAGTAGAGCGTCAGGCCGGCGGGGAACCGCGCGCCGATGACCACGGTGATGAGCGGGAAGGTGTACGCCATCGACTGGGTCATGCGCTGCGCCGTGTCCCCGCTCTGGACCTGTTTGACCGGCATCGCCATCACCGAGGCGATCAGCTGCACCGCGCCGGCCAGCACCGGCAGGATGAAGAATGGATCGGGGTGCTGCAGGCCCTCGGTGATCCACGGCAGCCAGTGCGCGGTCGTCTCGAGCGACCCGTCGGGCGGGATCGGATTGGAGATGAACGCGTAACGGAAGCTTTCGACCATGTCGTGCGTCAGGCCAGGACACAGATTGCCCGGGGGAGGGCCGAGCCCGCAACCGAGCTGCAGCAACGAGTTGTAGAGCGCGATAAGAAGTGGCATCTGCAGGACCAATGGCAAGCATCCGGCCGCCGGGTTCACGCCACGCTCGCTGTAGAGCTTCATCTGCTCCTGGCTGAAGCGCTGGCGATCTTTGCCGTACTTCTTCTTGAGCTCCTCCATCGCCGGCGCGACCTCTTGCATCGCCCGCTGCGAACGGATCTGCGTAACGTAGAGCGGATAGAGCGCGAGCCGGATGGTGATCGTGACCAGCACGATCGCGAGGCCGAAGTCGTGGATGATCGAATACGCGAAGAGGGTCACGTTCATGACCGGATGGACCAGAAGCGTGTTCCAGAGCGTCAGGATGTCCATCAGTGCTCCGGCACCGGGTCATAGCCCCCGTGGCTGAACGGATTACACGAGACCACTCGACGCGTGGCAAGCCAACCGCCCCGCAGAACGCCGTGCTTCTCGATCGCCTCCATCGCGTACTCGGAACACGTGGGTGTGTAGCGGCAGGCGGGCGGTAGGAACGGGCTGACGCGGGTCTTGTAGAAGCGCAGCGCGGCCAGCACCACGGTCTTCATCGGGATGACTGGCGAGTGCCGCCGATGGCCGCCTCGGCCGCGGCCCGCAGTGCCGAAAAATCGGCGGCGATGGCATCTCGGCGCACCGTCACGACGATGTCCAGCGCGGGCGTGGGCTCGATGGCGGCGCACGCCTGGCGGAAAGCCTCGCGCACGCGACGCCGCGCGCGATTGCGGATCGTCGAGATGCCGACCGTGCGCGGCGCCGACACCGCGAGGCGCATCACGCTCAGGTCGTTGGGTCGAATTCGGGCGGTGAAAGCGACATCGCGCACGCCGCGCCCGATCTTTCGCACGGCCGCGATATCAGTGGATCGCCGCAAACGCGCGGCGTTCATGCCTGCGAGGTCGTTCAGGCGACGGTCAGTCGCTTCCGTCCACGCGCGCGACGTTGTGCCAACACCTTGCGGCCGCCCGTCGTCTTCATCCGCGCGCGAAAACCATGCACGCGCGCGCGGCGACGCGTCTTCGGCTGATACGTGCGCTTCACGAACTGTCCCTTCTCCCCGAAAAAAATGGACGATGAATGAGCAGTGGATCGTCTATCTGTGCGAGAAAGTCTATCAGTGCGACTGTGCTACTGTTCCGTGGCTTCCAGCGGGCGGATCTTCTTCGTCTTCGCGTCGGTGTGGCGGCATCTCGCGTGATCGTGTTGTGGGGAGCGTCGTTGTGGTCGAGCGCAGAGAAGGGGAGCCGTTGAACCTCAAGCAGCTCTGGCACGCGGCCCTCGGCGAGCTGCAGCTCGGACTCACTAAAGCCAACTACGACACCTGGTTCAAAGACACCGCGATCGTCTCCGAAGAGGACGATGTCTATTGCGTCGGTGTTCCGAACGCGTTCGCACGCGAGTGGCTCGAGAACAAGTACCGACAGCAGGTGCGAGACGCGCTGCGGCACCTCGTGGGCCGCACCGTGGACGTCCGTTTCGTGACGCTGATGGCCGCGTCGGTGCGCTCCGATCGTCCAGTCGCGGCAGCCGGCAGCGCCAGCGGTGGATCGACCGCCGTGTCGTCCATGGCGCCAGCGCAGGACCGCCGCGAGGCGACCGCGGCGGCGCTGCTCAACGCCCGTTACACGTTCTCGACGTTCGTCGTCGGTTCCAACAACCGTTTGGCGCATGCGGCGGCGCTCTCCGTCGCCGAACGCCCGGGCCACAGCTACAACCCGCTCTTCATCTACGGCGGATCCGGTCTTGGAAAGACGCATCTGATGCACGCGATCGGACACGCCGTGATCTCCCGACACCCGAAGAAGCGCGTTGCGTACGCGACGAGCGAGAAGTTCACGAACGAGTTCATCAACTCGATCCGCGGCCAGAAGAGCGAGGAGTTCCGCGAGCGGTATCGCCGCATCGACGTACTCCTGATCGACGACATCCAGTTCCTCACGGGCAAAGAGGGCACACAGGAAGAGTTCTTCCACACCTTCAATGCCATCCACGAGGAGGGGAAGCAGATCGTCCTTTCGAGCGACCGCCCGCCGAAGGCGATCGAGCGGCTCGAGGATCGGCTGCGGTCTCGTTTTGAGTGGGGCCTCATCGCCGACATCTCGACGCCCGATCTCGAGACCCGCATCGCGATCCTCCGTGCGAAGGCGGAGGCGCAGTCGGTCGCGGTCCCGCCGCCGGTCATCGACTTCCTCGCGCAGCGGATCGTGTCGAATATCCGTGAGCTCGAGGGCGCGCTCACGCGGATCGTCGCATTCGCGACCCTCAGTGCGGTCCCCGTCACGACCCAGCTCGCCCAGGAGATGCTCCAGAACATCCTGTACAACCCGCGCCAGAAGACGCTGTCGCCCGACCGCATCGTCGAGACTGTCGCGCGCTACTACGGTGTTCCGTCCGAGCAGCTGCGGGGCAAGGCCCGCGATAAGCAGGTCGTCCTGCCGCGCCAGATCGCGATGTACCTCATGCGCGAGGAGACCGAGGCACCGCTGATGCGGATCGGAGAGGCCCTGGGGGGCCGCGACCACTCGACGGTCCTCCACGGGTGCGAAAAGATCGAGCGCGAGATGGCCGAGAACGACGACTTCCGACGGGATGTTGGCGCGCTCCGGGAGCTGCTGTACTCGGACTGAGCGGTGTGACGCAAAACCCGTGGAATTCCGCCCGGTTTCAGCGCGGCATCCAGGTGTGGATAAGGCCGCACAATGTGTGGATAAGCGCACCCATTTGTGGACATGTGCACCAAGACCGTGTTTCATAGAGCAACGTCCGTTGGGGAGTGTGACATCGCCTTCTCGGGCTGTGTTCGCGGTCCCCAGTCCATCCCGCCCGAGTCCACAGCTCAGCCCGATCAAGCACACACTCACGATCGGCACGCCCGGCTGAGCGCGCCACGACAACAGCATCTCGGAACGTTCATAGTCCACACCACTACTGCTGGTACCGGCGTCTTTAGACATCTTTTCGGGGAAGGTACGGAGGGTCCGCGTTGAAGGTCACTTGTCTACAAGAGAACCTCGCGCGCGGGCTCCAGATCGCCGGACGGGCCGTCTCGACGCGCGGCAGCCTGCCGATCCTCGGGAATGTGCTGCTTCGGACCGAGGGTGGGCGCTTGAAGCTCACCGCCACGAATCTCGAAGTCGGGATCAACTGCTGGGTTCCCGCGAAGGTCGATGACGAGGGCGCGATCACCGTGCCGGCGAAGCTCTTCACTGATTTTGTCAACTCCCTGCCGCCCGGCCCGACGGAGCTCTCGCTCAATGTCCGCACGAAGACGGTGCATCTGCGGCGCGATCCGTACGAAGCGAATTTCAAGGGCATGGACGCGGAGGAGTTCCCGATCATCCCCGTCGCGCCGGAAAAGCCGACGACTCGCGTCAGCAAGTCCACGCTTCGTCGCATGATCGGCGAGGTCGCGTTCGTGGCCACGACCGACGACAGCCGACCCGTGCTCACCGGTGTGCTTACCACGCTCGAGGGCGACAGGATCACGATGGCTGCGGCCGATCCCTACCGCCTCTCCGTGCGAAACGCGAAGCTGATCGACAAGGTAGAAGGAAAGCTCGAGGTCATCATCCCAGCGCGCAGCCTCCAGGAAGTGCAGCGGATCCTCGACGACAGCGATGATCCAGTGGACATCTTCGTGACCCCGAACGGTAGCCAGGTGATCTTCCACACACCGGAGGTGGATCTCGTCTCACGTGTCATCGAAGGCCAGTTCCCGAATTACCGACAGGTCATCCCACAGGGCAAGCCCGCCACGCGGCTCGTGGCCCAGCGAGAGGAATTGCTGCAGGCCACCCGGCTCGCCTCGCTCTTCGCGCGCGACTCGGCGAACATGCTCCGCTTCCAGGTGAACCCCGCGGACCATCCGCCACTCGTCATCAGCGCGAATGCCGCGGAGGTCGGCGACCAGACGGCGAAGGTGGAGGCGACGGTGGAGGGACAGAACACCACCATCGCGTTCAACTCGCGGTTCATCTACGACGCGCTCGGCAGCCTCACCGCGTCCGAGGTCGCGCTCGAGGACTTCCGCAGCTACGCACAAGTCGAGCTGCCGCTCGCGCGTGGCGCCACCACTTTCGTGGGACCGAACGGGGCCGGCAAGACGAACCTTCTCGAGGCGATCCACCTCATCGCGCGCGGCGACTCACCGCGCGCCCGCGACGACACGGAGATGGTCCGCTGGGGCGCGACCACGGCGCGCGTCCGGACCGAGGTCGATCGTGCCGAGGACCACCGCCGCATCGAAACGCTCCTCTTCGCGCCCCCCGAGGGCGAACGCCGGCGGCCGCGCCGCTACCTGCTCGACGGTGCCGCCAAGCGGTCGGAAGATGCGGCCGGCGAGCTCGTCGTCGTTGCGTTCTTTCCGGAGGACGTCGAGCTGCTCGGGGCGGCGCCAAGCGCGCGCCGCCGATTCATGGACGCCATGCTCGGACAGATCGATCGCGCGCATCGTCGTGAGATGCGTGAGCTTCAGCACGTGCTCGAGCAGCGCAACGCGCTCCTACGCGTCGCACGCGAGGAGCTCGAGCTGCCCGAGGCAGAGATGGCGTTCTGGGACGGAGAGCTCATTCGACTCTCGGCCGCGATCTCGCTCCGTCGGTCACGGCTCGCCACCGAGCTGTCGGCGCCGTTCGTGAGCGCGACCGAGCGCTTCACCGGCGCCGAGGGTCTGGCCCTCGCGTACGCGGGACAGGTGGAAGGCGCCACGCTGGACGAGCGCGCGAGCGCGTACGCGCGCGTCCTGCGCGAGAAACGCGAGCGCGAACGCTGGCAGGGAACGTCACTCGTCGGGCCCCAGCGCGACGATCTCGTTGTCACCTCGGCCGGTCGCATGTTGCCGGCCTTCGCGTCGCGCGGTGAGCATCGCAGTGCGGTGCTTTCGCTGAAGATCGCGGAGGCGGCGTGGCTCGCATCCCGCGTCGGAGAGCAACCGGTCTTCCTGCTGGACGACGTGCTCTCGGAGCTCGACCCCGCCCGGCGCGAGGCGCTCGCGAACGCCATCCCGCAGGACGCGCAGATCCTGCTCACCGCCGCGATCGTCACGGCCCTTCCCGACGTGCTGCGCGAGCGCGCCGCGGTGGTGCCGGTGCGGCGGGGCGAGGTCGGATGAGACCCATCGCGCGCGCGATCGCGAGCGCGCTGCGCACGCTCGGGATCGACCAGGATGTGGCGCGCGCGGACGCCGTTCGCGCGTGGCCCGCGGCCGCGACGACGGTGCTTGGCGCCGACGCCGTGACGACGCGTGCGGTGCGCACTGACGGCGATACCCTCGTCGTCCTGGTGCCGACCGCGCAGTGGGCCGGAGAGATCAGACTCCGCGAGCGCGAGCTGCTGGTGGCCCTCGCGGACCGTGCGCCCGCGAGCCGCATCGCGCGTCTTCGGTGTGTGCCCTCGCCGTGAGGCGGCGCGTCTGGGACACTCGCGAGCGATGCCGCAACTGAGCTTCGTCACGACGGTCGGCAGCACGGCTGACGTGCGGGCAAGCCGCGCGGATGTGATCGTCGTGAGCGAGCCTGAGACCGGCGCGACCCTTCGCACCAAGGGCCGGCTCTACCTCTTGTTCGAGGCATCTCCGCCCGGACCCGCCGAAAAGATCGCCCGCGAGGTCGCGGAGCTGACGCGCCAGGAGTACTACTACGACCTTTCCGCGGGGATCGAGGTCTCGCTGCGACGTGCGCTGCGACAGGCGAACCGGCGCGCGACACAGCGGCTTCGGGAGAACCGCGGGTCGACAACGCTCCAGTGTGCGTGCGCCGTGATCGTGAACAACGAGCTGTACACCTCACACGTCGGCGGCGCGCAGGTGTTCCTCGTCCGCCGCGCGCGGCTCTTTCTCCCCGGCGACGAGCCCGGCGAGCTCGCCGATTTCGTCCATCGGACCACCAAGCGCGAGGCCACGTCGCTCGGTACGGACGCCGATGTGCTCCCGAAGGTGTGGCGCCAGTCGATCGAGGCGGGCGACACGGTCATCCTCGCGAGCGCCGCGCTTATCGACGGGCTCGGTGCCGAGGCGCTGAAGAGCGCCGCGGTCACGCTGCATCCGCGGTCGGCGGCGGAGCACATCCACAATCGCGCGGTCGCGGACGGCGTGGTTGGCAGCGACGCGGTGATCTTCATCGAGGTCGCCCAGTCCGGCAGCGCGGCCGTTCGCATCGCACCGGAGCCGGCGCCGATCGTGCGGCCGGTCGAGGTCGCCGTGGCGGACGGCATTCGATCGCGGCTGGATGTGGTGAATCGCGTCGTGCAGAGCGTGGCGCGGCTGCTGCGCGGCGCGACGACGCCGGTGACCGCGGCGGCGACGAAGAGCGTGGCGGTCGGTCTGGAGCTCATGCCGCGGCGCGGCGCCGCCCTGCCGCGTCACGCCGACACCGCGCGCTCGCGGTCCCGCCGACAGCGGCGCGCCATGACCACGCTCGCCGTGCTGCTGCTCGTCGCCGCGACCGGCGTTGGCGCCCTCGCCTATCGCGACTACGAGTCGACCCGAGCGGGTCGCGAATACCAGCTCGCCGTCGCGAACGCGGAGGACTTCATCGCGTCGGCACACCGTTTGGCCGACCGCAAGCCGCCGGACCCCGACGGCGCGCGCGAGCGGATGGCCAGCGCGACCGCGAAGCTGGACGAAGCGAGCCGCTCGACCTTCGTTGTCCCGGAGAAGATCGCCGCGCTACGTGCGGACATCGCGGCCCTCACCGACCGCCTCGACGGCGTGATCCTCGATCTCGCGCGGTTCGGGACCGGAACGAAGCTCGCGCAGGTCATCGGGAACGTGAACGGTCTGTATGTCACCGACCCCGGCGCCGGACGGCTCTGGCGTGTCTTCGGCGACCCGGTCCAACAGGGGCCGGTACTCGAGCGCGGTGTCAAAGGCGTTGGCTCGCCGGTCCAGCTCGCGCTGGAGGACTTCGCGGTCTACTCGCTCGACGACGCGGGCAAGCTGTGGCGGGCCGAGGGCGATCAGGTCGTCGACGTGACGCCCGCCGAACGAGACAAGTGGAAGACGCCCGCCGCCCTCGCGGTGTTCGCGAACAACCTGTACGTCCTCGACAGCGAGACCGGCCAGCTGTGGAAGCACGAGTCGAACGACGGCGTTCGCTTCGGCCCGGCCATCGGGTATCTCGCGACGCCGCTCGCGCCGAACGCGGCCCGAGCGCTCGCGGTCGACGGCGATGTCTGGATCGTGACCTCCGCCGGGGACCTGCAGCGCTTCCGCCGCAACCCGCTCGTCACGACCGCCTCGCGCATCGACTTCGTGCCGCGCTGGGAGGGGACGGCGCCGCGCGCGAACGCCGTCCAGGCCATCGACACGCAGGGATCGATCTACGTGCTCGACTCGGGCGGCAAGCTGATCGTCCAGCTCACGCGCGATGGCCGCGAGCTGGCGCGGTTCGCGCTGCCGCCCGGTCTGCCGCCCGCGGCGAGCTTCTACGTTTCCGAATCGCTGAGGGTCGCCTACACGCTTCACGGGACGAAGATCGTCGCGACGAGCACCGTGCGTTGATCCCGCTGCGGGATGCGAATCCCGTACGCAGCGCTCCGATCGTCAACCGCCTGCTCCTCGCGGTGAACCTCGTCGTCTGGATCTACATCGTGTACCTCACTCGGCAGCCGGGAGCGATGGAGGCGTTCTTCGACCGCTACTCGTTCGACTGGCCCGAGTTCACGCGGCGCATCTCCTCCGGCGACCTCGCACCCTCGACGTTCGTGCCTCTGGTGTCGCACATGTTCCTGCACGGCGGCTGGCTGCACGTGCTCGGGAACATGCTCTATCTCTGGATCTTCGGCGATAACGTCGAAGACCGGTTCGGGAGCGCGCCGTACCTGGTCTTCTACCTGCTGTGCGGCGTCGTCGCGGCGATCGGGCAGGGTCTCGTCTCGCCGTCGCCGATGGTCGGCGCCTCGGGCGCGATCGCGGGCGTGCTCGCCGCGTATCTCATCATGTTCCCGACCGCGCGCGTGTCGACACTGGTGTTCCTCGGGCTGTTCATCACGATCGTCGAGCTGCCCGCGCTCATCGTCATCGGGATGTTCATCGTGCTTCAGGTCATCGAGGGTGTCGCCGAGCTCCGCCTCACGGGTCACGCAGCCGCGCAGCAGATCGCGTATTTCGCGCACATCTTCGGCTTCGCGGCGGGGCTGGTGCTTCTGGTGTTCTTCCGGCGCGCCGATACGGCACGCCGCGTGCGTTTCGGTTGACGCGCAAACAGGCGACCGCGGGCGGGGTGGAGGTAGCCTAGGGCGATGCTCGTCCCCTGTACGGTCGAGTCGGTCCGAGTGCATGTCCTCACGGGTCAGCACGTTGTCCTCCTTCAGGCGAAGGAGAGCAACCGTCTCCTACCGATCTGGATCGGACCCGACCAGGCGCACAGTATCGCGACGCGCATCGCCGGCATCGCGAGCGAGCGTCCGCTCACGCACGATCTGATGATGGACGTGCTCTCGAAGCTCGGCGTCGAGATCACCCGCATCGTCGTGAAGGATCTCGTCGCCGACGACAGCGGGGGCGGAGTGTTCCACGGCAGCCTGTTCCTGCAGTTCGGGGAGCGCGAGGTCGAGATCGACTGCCGGCCGTCCGATGCGATCGCGCTCGCGGTCCGCTGCGACGCGCGCATCCTGGTGTCGGACACGGTCCTCGATCGCTCCGCGATCTCAGCCGAGAGCGAGGACGACGAGAACATCGCGGTGTTCAAGGAGTTCATCCAGACACTCCCCGACGACCCGCCGGGTCCGAGTACCAGCTAGAACGAAGACGAGCGACGAGCGGTCAGGGGGAGGGGCCCCTGTTCAGCGAGCGAAGCGAGCGTGCCGCGAGGAGCGAGCCCACCAGCCCTGAGCGTGTCTCCTCGCCGAAGGCGAGAGATTGAGCTAGACCCGCAGCCCCCAGAGCCGCAGGCGCAGGCGCAACAGGTCGCGGATCGCGCGCAGGATCACCTTCGGCTGCTGGCCCTTTGCCTTGCCGGCGCTGCGCGGGTAATGGGGCACGCCGACCTCCCGCATACGGACGCCTGCGCGCCGCAGCGTGATCAGCATCTCCGCTGAGAAGAACGCGCCGTTCGAGCGCACGCTCGCAAGCGGCACCCGCTCGAACACCTCGCGGCGGAAGAGCTTGAACGCGCAGTCCACGTCGCGGAAGCCGCCGAAGAACAGGACGCGGATCACGCG
Organism: Chloroflexota bacterium; assembly: GCA_005882255.1. GTDB lineage: Bacteria > Chloroflexota > Limnocylindria > P2-11E > P2-11E > CF-39. The sequence goes on from VBEZ01000124.1 coordinate 103,451, forward strand.
GTTGTAGACCCATGCGACGAAGCGCGTTCGCGGCGGATCCTGACGTTTCAGGCGATAGCCCAACACGACCTCGACCCCGTCGATGACGGCCGTCAGGCGCCCGAGGTCCGCGATGTCGAACTGCCGGTCGCCGTCGGTGAAGAAGATGAACTCTTTCGTCCCCGACAGCAGGCCGGAGCGCACCGCGCCGCCATAACCGCGACGCGCGCCGTGGTGGACGACGTGCACGCGGGGGTCCGCCTTCGCGAGATCGTCGGCGATCTTTCCGGTCCGGTCGGTGCTGCCGTCGTCGATCACCGTGACCTCGATGTCGTCGGCGAAGCGTGGTAGCACGGTCAGCGCGTCGCGCACCACGGCCTCCACGTGATCTTCCTCGTTGAGCGCCGGAAAGAAGAACGAGAGGCTCCCGAGTCGTGCGGACAACGCAGCGCAAGGTTAGCGTGTTGCGTCGGGATGACCTGGAGCGACCGCAGGATCGCGACCCTGCTCGCGGCCGCAGGTGCCGTGGCGTACCTCGTCGCCGGGTCGGGACTTCTTACCGACTACGACTATTACGGACGTCTCGCGCAGGCGCTCCTCCACGGACAGTGGTGGGTGAGTGAAGCGCCGCCCTGGCTCAACGAGCTCGTCCCCTGCGGCGATGCGCGGTGGTGCGTCGTGTATCCACCGCTCCCGGCGATCCTCGCGATGCCGCTTGCGGCGGTGCTGCCGACCGCGCTCGCGCAGGTGCTCGTTTCGCGCATCGCGGGCGGCGTCTCCGCCGGGATCCTGTATCTCGCGCTGCGCGCGTTCGGAGCGCCGCGCCGCGTGGCGATCACCGGAGCGCTCCTCTCGACGTGCGGGACCACGCTCTTCTTCTCGAGCGTCGACGGACGTGCGTGGTTCGCGGCGCACGCCGTCGCGATGCCGTTTCTCTGCGCCGCCCTCCTGTTCGCCGCTCGCGGCGAGCGCGCGTGGGTCATCGGTGTCTGCATCGGGCTCGCGGCGCTGGCGCGCCTCCCCGTGGCCGCCGCGGCTCCGGCGCTGGCGCTGCTCCTCGCGCGGCGCGCCGGAGCGCCATATCTGCGAACGCTCGGGGGCGTCGTGATCGGCGGGGCGCCGTTCGCTCTCGTCTACGTCGGCTGGAACCTGCTGCGGTGGGGATCCGTGTTCGACGCCGGATACGTGCAGCTCACGCAGGGCGACGTCTTCTTCACCCGCGGACTCTTCTCACCGTTCTATCTGCCGCGTCACATCTACGCGATCTTCCTCGAGCCGCCCGATCTCGTGGAGGGAACGCCGTTCTTCCTGCGGCCGCGCGGCATCGGCACGGCGCTGTTCCTGACGACGCCGGCGTTCCTGTGGCTGTTCGCGGGTCTCCGCGGCCTGCGTCGTGACGCCGGCACCGCGGCCGTGGCGCTCGCCGCGCTGCTTGCGCTCGTGCCCGACATCTTCCACGGCACCGTCGGCTTCCAGCAGTTCGGCTATCGCTTCTCCATGGACGCGCAGCCCTTCCTCGTCGCGCTCGCGCTCGTGGGGGACGCACGCGGCGGTGCCACCTGGCGCGCGCGCCCGTCGTGGCTCTTCGTCGCGGTCGTGACGGTGTCGGTCGTGATCAACCTCTACGCGATGATCGCGATCACGCGCTTCGATTACTGGCAGTGACCGAGACGGAGCTGACCGTGCGCGACGACCGCCGCACGAACCTCGCTACGGCGGGCCTCATCACCCTCGGTGTCGCGCTGCGCTTGCTGACGCTGCGCTCGCCCGGTTTCCCCAGCGACGTCGGCACGTTCCAGGCGTGGGCCGAGCACCTGGTCCAGGTCGGGCCCGGCGGCTTCTATGCGCCGGATTACTTCAGCGACTACCCGCCGGCCTATCTCTATGTCCTCTGGCTGTTCGGCGCCGTCTTCGATGGTGAGCTGCTCCGCCTCGCGGTGAAGGCCGCGAGCATCCCGGCGGACGTCGCGATCGCCGTCGGAGCGGCCGCGCTGGCGTGGCGTCACGCCGGTCGCGGGAGCGCGATCCTCGCCGCCGGCCTGTGGTCGCTCTCGCCGGCGGCGATCTTCGCCGGCCCGTACTGGGGGCAGATCGACGCGGTCGGGTCGCTGCCCCTCTTCGCGGCGCTCGTTGCCGCGGGACGCGGCCGCTGGGCGACGGCCGGTGCGCTCGCCGCGCTCGCCGCGATGGTGAAGCCGCAGTTCGGCATCGGCGCGGTCGTGATCGCCGGCGCGGTGCTCATCGAGCTGATCCGGTACGGACGCTGGCAGCCGCTCGGGCGCGTCGCGCTCGCCGGCGTCGTCACCGCGCTCGCGCTGGGTGCGCCGTTCAAAGCGGGGCCCGCGGAGCTCGTCGACCTCGTGAAGAAAGCATCCGAGACCTATCCCTACACATCGCTGTTCGCGTTCAACGTGTGGTCGATCGCCGCCGATTTCTGGCAGCCCGACGCCGCGTACGTCGGCATCGGGACGCTGCTGCTGGTCGCGGGGCTGCTCGGCTCGTGCGTCCCGCTGTGGTGGCGCCGCGACACCGCGACGTTCCTCGCGGCGGGCACGCTCGCGGCCTGCGCCTTCTACTTCCTGCCCACGCGCGCCCACGAGCGATACCTGTTCCCTGCGCTCGTCCTGCTGCTCCCGCTCGCCGCGGTGCGCGCGCGCCTCCTCTGGCCGTACGTCGCGTTCTCCCTCGGCTTCGCGGTGACGCTGTACTTCGCGTTCACGCGCTACGCGCAGAACGACCTCAAGTCGCCGCCATGGCTCGAGTCGACGCTCTTCTCGCGCACCGGTCAGATCGTGCTCGCGCTCTTCATGCTCGGCACGGCCGGGCTCGTCGCGTGGCGGCTCCTCCGTGGCGAGGCGCGCCTCGAGCCGTCGCTCGATGTCTCCCTTCCGGCGGCGCCGGCGCCCGACGCCGAGCCGCGCGCTGCCTGGCGCCTGCCGGCGGCGCTCGCGACGGGACATGCGCCGACGCGCCGCGACCTTTCGATCGCACTGCTCGTCGCGATCGCCGTCCTCGTGACGCGCGGTTACCGGCTCGATCACCCGCGCGACATGTACTTCGACGAGGTCTATCACGCGCGCACCGCGTTCGAGCTCCTCGCGCAGCGCGATCCGTACGAGTGGACGCACCCGCATCTCGCGAAAGAGATCATGGCGCTCGGCATCCTCGCGTTCGGCGACGATCGCGTCGTCGGTCACGAGCCTGCGCCTGGCGCGAACGCCGTGGCCCTCGCCGTCGGTCCCGACGGCACCCGCGCCTACGCCACGTCCGACGGCGTCATCACCCTTCGCGCGCGCGACAGCGCCGTGAGTCGCGACGTGGTGAAGGGCGCGCTCGGTGTGCGTGCCCTGGTCCTCGACGGCTCGCGCATCCTCTGGGCGACGGACACCGAACTCTTCCAGAGCCCGGTGACGGAGCCGCCGAGCAACTTCGTGACTCCGCGCGCGAGACTTCCGGTCGGCGGCCCGGTCACGGCGCTGTTCGTATCCGGCGGCCGCGTCGTCGTCGCCACCGCGTCGGGCGTCGCCGTCTACACCGCCATCGACGCGGCGCCGGTCGTCTCGCAGCTGGGCGCCGCGAGCGTGACGTCCAACCCGGACGGCACCGAGCTCTATGTCCTCGACGCGCACGGCGATGTCCACGTCCTCGATCCCGCGACCGGCAACGAGACGCGACTGCTTCCGGGTGGCGGCCCGGGTCGCGCGATCGCATACGCGCAGGCGCCGAACCGACTCTTCGTCGCGCGCGCGGACACGCCGGCTCTCGACGTATACGAGCTGCCGAACGGCCAGCGCGACTCAGTGCCGCTCGCGAACGCGCGCACCGGCACCTTCGCGTCGGGCGCGACCGCCCTGGTGGTCGTGCCGCGCACGCAGTTCCTCTACGCCCTCGCGGAGGGCCGCGTCGTGGTCGTCGAAGTGCACGGCGCCTCGCCGTTCGCCGCGATACCGGTGTCGGGCTCACTCCTCGCGTTCGACAACGACGACGACAAGCTGCTCGTCGCGGGCCCCGGCGGTGCCGACCTCATCGAGACCGGACGCCACGCTCTTGCCTGGCGCCTGCCGGGGGTGTTGCTCGGCGCGATCCTCGCGTTCTTCCTCGTGCTACTCGCGCGCCGGCTGTTCGCTTCGCCGGCCGTGGCGTGGCTCGTCGGCGCGGCGGTGCTGCTGTGCGGATCGATGTTCGCGCAGGCGCGCATCGGCATGAACGACATCTACGTCGCGACGTTCATCGTCGCCGGGTGGTACTTCATCGTCGCGGCGCACCGGCCCCGGCGTTCCGCCGCCGCCGACCTCGTGATCGCGGGAGCGCTGCTCGGGCTCGGCCTCGCCTCGAAGTGGGCCGCGGCCTACACCCTGGGTGGCGTCTTCGTGCTATCAGTCGGCGTCACCGCGCTCGCGTACGAACGCGGGCGGCCCGGGACCGGCGGACCGCTCGATCTTCTCGCCGGCCGGGGACGTGGCGCCGCGCTGCTCTTCGTCTCGTTCGCGGTGATCCCGCTCCTCATCTACCTCGGTAGCTACGCGAGCTGGTTCGGCGGCAAGACGGCGCCGTACGGCTGGAATCTGTGGGAGCTCACGCAGCAGATGTACTGGTACCACAGCTCCCTGACCGCCCCGCACTGCGCGGGCTCGCCCTGGTGGAGCTGGCCGCTCGATCTCAAACCGGTCTACTGGTACTTCGGCGCGAGCGGCGGCGGCGCGAATGGGTACATCTACGACGCCGGCAACATCGTGCTCTTCTGGGCGGCGTTGCCGGCGGCCGCGCTCATCGTCGCGCTCGCGGTCCGCGCGCGGTCGCACTCGCTCGCGCTGCTGTCGCTCGCGATGCTCGCGCAATACCTCGCGTGGATCCCGATCTCACGCGTCCTGTTCTTCTACCACTTCTTCACCGTGCTGCCGTTCTACCTCCTCTCCCTCGCCGCGGTGCTTGGCGGGCTGTGGGAGCGCCGGCGGAAGGCGGTGCTCGTGTTCGTCGGGATCGCCGCGGCGTCGTTCGTCATCTTCTATCCGTACGTCTCCGGCCTGCCGATCCCGGGTGAGCTCGGGAGCCTCTACGCGATCCTGCCGACGTGGCAGTACGACCCGGCGTTCTATCCGACCGACTCATGTCCGACGCCGGTGAGCGCGGGGGTGCTGACGTCGGCGACCGTCGCGGCGGCGTGGATCGTCGAGACCGCCGTGCTGCTCTTCGCCGTCGCCGTCGCGATCGGCCTGCCGGCCGCGCGTCGGCTGCTCGACCGACTCGGGCTCTAGGGGCTCGCGCTCGGCGGCGGCGCCGTCGGCGACGGTTCCGACGTCGGGGACGGCGTCGGTGTCGGTGTCACGGACTCGCTCGCCGTGGGCGACGCGGTGAGGGGACTCGGTCGCGCCGAAGAAGCCGGCGGGACGGAGCTCGCCGCGAAGAGGACCGCGACCGCGCCGCCGATCGTGACGAGGATCAGGAGCGCGAACACGATGAATGCGACCGCGCGGCCCGCGGTGCTCGTGACCGTCGGCCCGCGCGTGGGCGCGTGTACGAGGACGGTGATGTTGTCCTGACCGCCGCGGGCGTTCGCGAGGTCGACGAGCGCGTTCGCCGCGACGCGCACGTCCTCACCGCTCGCCGCCTTCGCGATCTCTTCGGGCGTGACGTGGCGCGTGAGACCGTCGCTGCAGAGCAGGAGCCGGTCGGTCGGACGCAGGCTCTCGACGTAGATGTCCGGTTGGATGCCACGCACGTCGCCGGCGAAACGCGTGATCGCGTGCGCCATCTCGCCCGAGTGATCCTCGGTGAGCTGCCGGCTGGCGCCGTCGCGGATCAGGTACGCCCGGCTGTCGCCGAGGTTGGCGATGATCGCCTGGTCCGCGCGCACCGCCGCGGCGACGATGGTGGTCGCCGCGTCGTGATGGCCCGATGCGCTCGCCGCCCTCAGCACAGCGGCATTCGCATCGCGCATCGCCTCGGCGAGCGCGTCGCTCGTCGCGCGATCGGGCGGCGCACCGAAAAAGCGGAGCCCGAGCTCGACGAGCGCGGCATCCGCCGCGACCTCACCACCGCTCGATCCGCCGACGCCGTCGGCGACGGCGAGCAGCGTGACGCCGCGCTCTTCGCGGACGAGGTAGCGGTCTTCGTTCCCGTCACGAACGCGGCCCGTATCGGTCCTCGCACCGGTCGCCACGCGCGTCAGTCCTGCGACTTCCCGCCGCAGTCCTTGCCGCCGACGAGGAAGAGGCGCGCGGTCGCGCCCTGCTGCGCGGCCGTCCCGGGCTGCGGCTCCTGCCGTGCGACGGTGCAGGCCTGGCCCTGCGCCGCGGGATCCACCTGCCACGGCACGGGAGACCGGTAGCCCGCCGCGATGAGAAGCCGCGCCGCCTCGTCGACGCTCCGACCGACGACGTTCGGCGTGACGTGTGCGCCGGCGGATGCCGACGGAGCGCCGGTGGGCCGCGCATCGACCGCACGGCCCTGGAACGACGCGAAGATCGCGAGCGTGGCGACGAGCACGAGGACGATCGCCAGGAGCGCGATCGTCGTGTCGACATGGAACTCGCGCCGACCGCGGGCGCGAAGCGGCCGCGTCACCGGTGGCAGGACGCCCGTAGCGTCGTCGCGCTGCGACGCCGCGAGCAGTTCGCGCGCGAATGCTCCGGCGCTCGCGTACCGGCCCTGCGGATCTCGCGCGAGCGCCTTCGCGACGACCCGGTCGATCTCCTCGCTGATGCCGACACGTGCCGAGCGCAGCGACGGCGCCCGACCGTCCAGGCGGACGCGCAGCAGATCCTCGGTCTCCATCTCGGCGTTCGGCGGCCGACCGGCGATGAGCTCGTAAGCGACGAGACCGAGGCTGTAGACATCGCTGCGCTCGGTCGGAGCGCGGCCCTCGATGCGCTCCGGCGCGATGTACCGCGCGGTGCCGATGAGCTCGTGCTCGCGTGGCCCGCGCGCCGCGCGCGCGATGCCGAAGTCGGTGAGCTTCGCGGTGCCCTGCTGGTCGACGATGACATTCGCAGGCTTCACGTCGCAGTGGATGACGCCCGCTTCGTGCGCCGCGTCGAGCGCGGCCGCGATCTGCGCCACCAGGCGCGCGGCCTCGTGCGGGCGTAGCGGTCCGCGGTCAGCCACGACGTCACGCAGCGTTCGCCCGCGCACGAGCTCCATGACCATGAAGGCGTCGGCGCCGTCGCGGCCCTCGTCGAAGACCGTGACGACGTTCGGATGTATCACGGACGCCGCGCGCCGCGCCTCATCCGCGAAGCGCTCGCGGAACGCCTCGTCGGCACTGGGACCCAGGATCTTGATCGCCACATCGCGGTCGAGGCGCTCGTCGCGAGCCTGCCAGACCTCGCCCGCGCCGCCTTCGTCGATGCGTTTGTTCAGGCGGTAGCGGCCGGCGAGGACCCGGCCCTCCGTCGCGTCCTCACCACCTTCGGCGCGTTCTTCCGATGGCATGCCTTTCGTTGGCGGCAAGGCTCAGGCCAGCGCCATCAGGGTCGCGAGCGCGGCTTCGTACACGTGGTCGTTCCCCGCGATCGTGAGCTCCTCGCCGAGCAGCTCGCGGATCCCGAGCGCCGGTAGCGGCACGACGCGCTCGGCGCGCACCGTGCCGCCCACGATCGCGGTAGCCGTCGCGTGACGCTGGTCCGGTGCGCGTTTGATCACGAACTCCGCGCTCTCGCCGCCGAGCGCGGCCTGGATGCGGACGCCCGAGACGTCACCGGCGTCGAGACCACGCTCGAAGCGTGGCCGCAGACGGACCATGACCGCGGCATCGTCCGAGCGCGCCATCTTGAAGAGCACGCCGCCGGCCTCCGAGGGCGCGAGACGTTCCACCGGGCGCCAAGCAAGGCGCGATGCCAGCCATCCAAGGAGCAGCAGCGCCTGCGACGGGTGGATGTCGCGGCCATCCATATCGACGGCGAAGCCAGCACGTATCCCGGTGATGCCGTTCAGGAACGGGCGCCAGGCGGGCACGTCGAAGAACTGCGCGATGAGCTCGCGCCAGTCCGTGAGCCGTGCCCAGTTCAGATCCGTGATGCCGACGCGGAAGCGCGCGAGGCGCGCGACTTCCGGCAAGGTGAGGTCGGCGCGCGCGAAGTCCGCCGAATCGACGATGAGACGGTCCGCGAGCGTCACCAGATCGTCGACGTGCCGCCCGTCGCTCGGCGGCGTCCCCGTCCACCACAGGAAGACCGGCAGGTCCGGCACGAGGAGCGGGATGACGACGCTCGCGACGCGCTCGTCGAAATCGCCGCGCACCCGCGCGAGGATCTGCTCGTAGAGCACCGGCTGGGCGCCGTCAGACCGCGGAACATGGCAGTGCAGTTGCAGCGACGCGAGCACGCCGTCGCGCCGGCGGTCGCCGAGCACGATGATCGCGCGCGAAGGGTGCCGCAGCGCGAGATCCGCCACCGCGCGCGCCGCACGCCGCGCATGTATCTCGCGCTCGGCGTAGACGACGAGGTTGAGGACCGACGCTCGCGCGAGCGCTTGGCCGCGCTCCCTCGCGTGCGCCACTGCCGCGCGACGGAGGCGAGCCAGCTCGCGTTCGAGGGCGTCGATGCTCGCGGCGCGCGCACCCCAGAACGCCTCGTCCATGACGGTCACGGCCGTCGCCAGGTCCGGCCGTCGCGCGCGAGGAGTGTCTCGGCTGGCTCGGGTCCCCACGTCCCGGCGGCGTACGTCGCGAGCTCCTGCCGTCCCGCATGCCACCCCGCGAGGATCGGGTCGACGAAGGCCCACTGCTGCTCGACCTCATCGCGGCGCGTGAAGAGCGTCGCGTCCCCACGGAGGGCGTCGAGGATCAGTGTCTCGTACGAATCGGGCGCGTCGACCATGAACGATTCGCCATATCCGAAGTCCATGTTCACCGAACGGATCCGCAGGCCCTGGACCGGGACCTTCGCCCCGAAGGTGAGCGAGATGCCTTCGTCCGGTTGGATCCGTAACACGAGCTCGTTGGCATCGACTCCTTCCGACGCCTCCCGCGTGAAGATCCGGTGCGGCGCGAGGCGGAAGCGGATCGCGATCTCGGTGGAACGCTTCGGCAGCCGCTTCCCCGTCCGGATGTAGAAGGGCGTGCCTTCCCACCGCCAGTTGTCGATGAAGCACTTGAGGGCGACGTACGTCTCGGTCGGCGAGCTCGGCGCGACGCCGGTCTCCTGGCCGTAGCCCACGACCCGCTCGCCGCCGATGAACCCCGGACCGTACTGGCCGCGCACGGTGAGCTCGCCGACCTCTTCTGGCGCGATCCGCCGGAGCGCGCGTAGCACCTTGACCTTCTCGTCGCGCACGGAGCGGTCGTCGAACGCGGACGGAGGCTCCATGGCGACGAGCGCGAGGAGCTGCAGGAGATGGTTCTGCACGATGTCGCGCATCGCGCCCGCGCTGTCGTAGTAGCCGGCGCGTTCTTCGATCCCGATCGATTCGGCGGCGGTGATCTGAACGTGATCGACGTACTGACGTGTCCAGATCGGCTCGAAGATGCTGTTCGCGAAGCGGAGGACGAGGATGTTCTGGACGGTCTCCTTGCCGAGGTAGTGATCGATCCGAAAGACCTCGTCCTCGCGGAACACTTCCTGGATGACGCTGGTGAGGTGCATCGCGCTCTCGAGGTCGTGCCCATACGGCTTTTCCACCACGACGCGCGACCAACCGGTCGCCCCCCGCAGGTCGTGCGCGCCGATCGCGCGGATGATCGGCTCGTACGCGGCCGGCGGTGTCGCGAGATAGAACAGCCTGTTGCCGTTCGCGCCGATCTCGCCATCGATGCGGGCGAGGACGCGCGAAAGCTCGTCGAATCCGCTGTCGTCCGGCGTCGGCACGTAGTGGATGGAGCGTGCGAACGTCGCCCAGACCTCCTCGTTGATCGGCCTGGTGCGGCTGAACTCCGCGACCGCGTCGTGAAGCTCCGTGCGGAACGCGTCCTCGGTGACGGCGCGCCGAGCGGAACCGATCACGGCGAACGACGCCGGCAAGAGATGCTGTAACGCCAGGTTGTACAGCGCCGGCACGAGCTTGCGCGCCGTGAGATCGCCCGACGCGCCGAATATCACGAGGCATGCCGGCTCGGGCGTGCGAGCAAGTCGCAATCCTTCGCGCAACGGATTCGCGAGGGTTACGGTCACGTTCGCTTAGCCAGCGCGACGCGGCGTGCGGTGTGGCTCGACGTCGCGGCACTCCTCTCGCTCGCTGCTGGCTACGCCGGCCCGCCGTTCACCTAGCGCGCTCTGTTCGGGCCGGCTGGGCGCAGACGCTCGCTCGAGGAGCGCCGCGCCGTCCTCGCCACCCCACACGCCGTCACGTCGTGCAGGCTGTCTCACTTCTTGACGGCGTGACCGCCGAATTGATTGCGCAGCGCAGCCGCGACTTTCATGGCGTACGAGTCGTCCTGTCTTGATGTGAATCGAGCGAAGAGCGAATGCGCCAGCACGGTCGCCGGTACATCGTGCGCGATCGCTTCTTGGATGGTCCATCGACCCTCACCGGAGTCCGCGACCCAGCCTTTGATGTTCGCCAGGTCGGGTCCCTCCTGATCGAATGCGCGCTCCGCGAGCTCGAGGAGCCACGAGCGCACGACGCTTCCCTGCAGCCAGACGCTCGCGACACGCTTCATGTCGATCTCGAATTCGCTCGCGTGGATGAGCTCGAAACCCTCGCCGTACGCCTGCATCATCCCGTACTCGATCCCGTTGTGGACCATCTTGATGAAATGGCCCGCGCCGCTCTTTCCGAAATGCGCCCAGCCGTTCGGCGGCGCGAGCGTGTCGAGCACCGGCCTCGCGCGCTCCACCGCGCGTGCCTCGCCGCCGACCATCATGCAGTAGCCGTTGTCGAGTCCCCAGATCCCCCCGGAGACTCCGACGTCGAGATAGTCGAATCCCTGGGCCCTGTATTTCTCCGCCCGCCGCATCGAGTCGCGGAAATACGAGTTGCCCCGTCGACGAGTACGTCACCCTTGCTCGCGTATCGTGCGAACTCGTCGAGGGTCTGATCGGTGGCCTCCCCAGCGGGCACCATCGACCAGAGGACGCGCGGGGGACGAAGCTGCTTCGTCATCTCCTCGATCGAGTAGGCGCCGACGGCGCCCTCGGCTTTCGCCTCATCGACCGGGCCGGGGCTGCGATTTCCCGCCACGACGTGGTGCCCGCCGCGGACCAGACGCGTGACCATGTTGCCGCCCATCCGGCCCAGGCCGTACAGCCCGATCTCCATGCCGTCACCCCCGTGGTGCGACCGAGGATATTCGGTCCACGCCCTCTTCCTGCGGTAGGGTGTGGTCGTGGCGACCGTGAGCGAGACGGCGACGCGGCTCGACGTATACCGTTCGCTGGCGCGACAGCTGCGCGCCGACAGCATCCGATGCTCGACCGCCGCCGGATCCGGCCACCCGACGTCATCGCTGTCCGCGGCCGATCTCATGGCGGTGCTGCTCGCGGGCCATCTTCGCTACGACTTCGAGCGGCCGGACGTGCTCGCGAACGACCACCTCATCTTCTCCAAGGGCCACGCGTCGCCGCTCGTGTACGCGATGTTCCGCGCGGCCGGCGCGATCGACGACGCGGAGCTCATGACGTTCCGGAAGCTCGGCTCGCGCCTCGAAGGTCATCCGACGCCGATCCTTCCCTGGGTCGACGTGGCGACAGGTTCGCTGGGGCAGGGTCTGCCGATCGGTGTCGGCGTCGCGCTCGCCGGCAAACGGCTGCTGCGGGCGCCGTTCCACGTGTGGGTCGTCGTCGGCGACAGCGAATCGGCCGAGGGCTCGGTCTGGGAGGCCCTCGATCTCGCCGGCCATGAAGGCCTCGAGAACGTCACCGCGATCCTCGACGTGAACCGCCTCGGTCAGCGCGGGCCGACCGAGCTCGAGTGGGACACCGACGCGTACGCGTCGCGCGTGAAGGCATTCGGCCTCGAGGGGATCGTGATCGATGGCCACGATCTCTCGCAGATCGACGACGCGTACGAACGCGCGCGCTCGTCGAGACGACCGAACGCGATCATCGCGAAGACCGTGAAGGGCAAGGGCGTCTCCTTCCTGGAAGACAAACCGGGCTGGCATGGCAAGGCACTCGACGCGGAGCAGGCGAAGCAGGCGCTGGCGGAGCTCGGCGCCGAGCCATCGCGCGTGTTCGAGGTGCCGAGCCCGCCGGCGTGGCGGCCGGCCCCGCTTCCGCCGCGCAAGACCCCGGACCTCCGGCGTTACACCGAGCCCGTCGCAACGCGTAAGGCGTACGGCGAGGCGCTCGCGGCGCTGGGTGCCGCGCGCGCGGACGTCGTGGCGCTCGACGCCGAGGTGAGCAATTCGACCCACGCCGAGGATTTCAAGAAGACCGCCCCCGATCGCTTCTTCGAGATGTACATCGCCGAGCAGCGGATGATCGCGGTGGCGGTCGGGATGCAGGTCGTCGGCTTCGTGCCATTCGCGTCGACCTTCGCGGCGTTCCTCACGCGCGCGTATGACTTCATCCGCATGGCCGCGATCTCGCGTGCGGACATCCGTCTCTCCGGTTCGCATGCCGGAGTCTCCATCGGTGAGGACGGTCCGTCGCAGATGGCGCTCGAGGATCTCGCGATGATGCGAGCCGTGCACGGCAGCACCGTCCTGTATCCGTGCGACGCGAATCAGACCGCGAAGCTCGTCGCGGCGATGGCCGACCTGCGCGGTATCTCGTACATCCGAACGACGCGCGCGAATACTCCGATCCTCTACCGACCCGAGGACGAATTTCCGATCGGCGGAAGCCGCGTCGTGCGCGGCGGCGGTCCGGACGATCGCGTCACCGTCGTCGCGGCCGGCATCACGGTGCACGAGGGAGTGAAAGCCGCGGACGAGCTTGCGAAATCCGGCGTGAAGATCCGGCTCGTCGACGCCTACTGCGTGAAACCGCTCGACGCGCAGGGCATCGCGAAGGCGGTGCGGGAGACCGGCGGGCGCCTCGTCATCGTGGAAGACCACTGGCCCGAGGGCGGCCTCGGCGATGCGGTCGTCTCGGCCCTGGTCGGGCTCGGCGTGAACGACCTCGCGGTGCGCCACCTCGCGGTGCGCGACATGCCCGGGTCGGGCAAGCCCGCGGAGCTCGTGGAGGCGGCCGGCATCGCGGGCCGCGACATCGCCGCCGCGGTGCGCGCGCTGCTGGCTTGACCGTGGGACGCTGGCTGTCGCTGACGGCGCTCTGTCTCGTGGCCATCGCCGCCATCTGCCTCGTCGATCTCCTCACCGGACCCGATATCGGCTTCTCGCTCTTCTACCTCATCCCGGTCGTCGTCACCGCCTGGTATGCCGGTCGCGTGCCGGGTGTCACGGTCGCGGTCGCCGGGGCGCTCGCCTGGCTCTTCGCCGACACGGCCAACCGCGGCATCGTGTCGCTGGGCCCCTCGATCTGGAACGGATTCACGCGTCTGGTCATCTTCATCGCGATCGCGCTGCTCCTCGATCGCCAGCGCACGAGCTCCGCGCGTCTGGCGGTGATCGACCGCCAGCGCGAGGACTTCCTCCGCGTCCTCGATCACGAGCTGCCCCGGCCGGTCGAAGCGATCGCTGCGCTCGCGAAGAAGCTCGAGCGCGACGCGCCGGCGCACTCCGATGAACACAGCACGATCCAGGAGCTCCAACGGCGGGCGCAGGAGCTGCAGTTCCTCGCCCGCGATTTCGTGTCTCTCGGACGGCTCCAGAGCGAACGACTCCTGCTCACGCGCACGCACTCCGATCTGAACGAGATCGTTCGCGATGCGGTGCGGGCCATCGCCGACAAGCAGCGCGTGATCATCACGCTCGGCGCGGAGGCGCCGATCGTCGATGCCGACGTGAATCGACTGCGGCAGGCGATCGAGAGCGTCGTCCGCAGCGCGCTCCAGCACTCGACCGAGTACGTGAACGTCGCGGTCCGCATCGACGCGCAGTACGCCTGGGTCGACGTCAGCGACCGTTCGCGCGTGCCGCTCCGCGTCGACGATCGCGCGTTGTTCGACGATCCCCAGCGCGCCGACGACCCGCGCGCGGTCGCGGTGGCCGATCGTTTCCTGGGCCTCGAGCTCGCCCGCCTGCTCATGGAGGCCAACGGAGGGTCGCTCGACATCGAGAGCCCCTCGACCCTCGGCTCGCTCGTGCGTCTTCGGCTACCGCGCGCCACACGTCCGCCGCTCATGCGCTCAGCGACGGCTTAGCGGCGCGCATACTCGCGCCGTGCTGCGCGAGCCGCTCGCGATCCCGCTCCGCGAGGCGCGCGCCCCCCTCGTACTCGCGCTCGATATCGGGACGTCGGGTCTTCGCGTCTTTCTCTTCGACTCGCGCGGACGGCCCGTCGCCGGCTGCATCGCGCACGCGGATCGACCGGTCCGCACCGCCGCCGACGGCGAGGTCACCGTGGATGCGGATGAGCGCGTGCGCGCCGCATGCCTCACGATCGACGCGGTCCTCGCGAGGGCCGGGCGCCGCGCGAGCGAGATCGCGGCCGTGGCCGCCTCGACGTTCTGGCACAGCCTGGTCGGCGTAGACGCCGGTGGTCGGCCCACGACACGCGTGCTCACCTGGGCGGACACACGTGCGCGCGGCGCCGCCGCGGCGCTGCGTCGCGAGCTCGATCCGATCGACACGCACGCGCGCACCGGCTGCGTCCTCCACGCCTCGTACCTGCCCGCGAAGCTGCGGTGGCTCCGCGAGCATGAGACCGACGCGTACGCGCGCACGGCGTGGTGGATGTCGCTCGGCGAATACCTATTCCTTCGGATCCACGGTGCCCGGCGCGCCGGACATGGGATGGCGTCGGCCACCGGGCTGTACGACCAGCGCCTGCGCCGCTGGGATCGCCCGCTCCTCTCGCATCTCCTGGTGGGCGAGGAGACGCTCTCGCCGATCGACGACGCGCCCATCGCGCGGATGCTGCCGGCCTTCGCGCGCCGCTGGCCGGCGCTCGCCGACGCGAACTGGGTGCCCGCGATCGGCGATGGGGCGTGCTCCAACGTGGGCGCCGGGGCGATCGGTCGCGACACCGCGTCGCTGTTCCTCGGCACCTCCGGCGCGATGCGCGTGGCATACGCGACCGACGATCCGCCGATCGTCGAGGGTGGATGGACGTACCGGCTCGATGCGTCGCGGGTCGTGGCCGGGGGCGCTTTGTCGAACGGCGGTAACGTGCTGACCTGGTTGGCGCGCACGTTCCCGGGTCTCGACCTGGCTGCCGCGGTGCGCCGCGGCTCGGCGGACGGGGCGCTCGTCGCGCTACCGCTCTTCGCCGGCGATCGCAGCCCGACGTGGAACGACGCCGCGCGCGCGGCGGTCGCCGGCGTCGGGATCGGCACGAGCGCCGACGATGTCGCACGCGCCATGATCGAGGGCGTCGCGCATCGCGTCACGCGCCTCTGGGAGGTCACGAGCCGCGCGCTGCCGGGGATCGACCGCGTCATCGCGACCGGCGGCACGCTGCTGGCGCTGCCCTGGCTCATGCAGCTCTTCGCCGACGCGATCGACCGTCCGCTCCTCATGAGCCTCGCGGGCGAAGGATCCGCGCGCGGCGCGGCGCTCGCCGCGCTCGAACGGATCGGCGCGCTCCCGGACGTCGCGGCGGTCCGCTCGCCGTTCGGGCGCACCTTCCGGCCGCGTCCGGCCGCGACCGCTCGCCTGCGCGCCGGGATGGAGCGCCAGCGCCGGCTGGAAGAGGCTCTCGCTCCGCTGATGTCATGATTGACAGCGCCGTCACTCGGAAGGGGAGAACGCCGTGGAGATCCTGATCCCGCTCGTCGTCATCGCGCTCATCGTCGTGTTCGTCATCGGCCTCTACAACCGTCTGGTCACGCTGCGTCAGCGCGTGCGCGAGGCGTGGTCGGACATCGACGTCCAGCTGAAGCGGCGCCACGACCTCATCCCGAACCTCGTCGCGACGGTCCAGGGCTACGCGGCGCACGAGAAGAGCGTCTTCGAGAACGTGACGAAGGCGCGCGCGGCCGCGGTCGCGGCGGGACAGAACGGAACGCCGCAGGAGCGCGCCGTCGCGGAGAACCAGCTGACCGCCGCGCTGCGCACCGTGTTCGCGGTCGCGGAGAACTATCCGCAGCTGCAGGCCGTGCAGGAGTTCAAGGATCTGTCCGAGAACCTGACGGCCACCGAGGACAAGATCTCGTTCGCGCGGCGCTTCTACAACGGGAACGTCCGCGACTACAACACCGCGCTGCAGACGGTCCCGACGAACCTCCTCGCAGGCATGTTCGGCTTCACACCCGAGCAGTACTTCGAGCTCGCCGACGCGACCGAACGTGAAGTCCCGAAGGTGTCGTTCAGCTAGCCGGCGTGGCCGCTCAGCCGTCCCGGCTCAACATCTACGACGCCGTCGCCGCGAATCGCTGGCGCACGGTCGCGCTCGTCACCGTTTTCACCGGCCTCCTCGTGGCGCTCGGGTACGTCGTCGGCGAGGTGTTCGCACCCGGCGGGGGCGTGGCGATGGTGCCACTCGCACTCGGCTTTTCGGGCGTTTCCGCTACGGCCTCGTACTTCGCCGGGGACAAGCTCGTGCTCGCGCAGAGCCAGGCGCGTGAGCTCGCACCGGGAGCGGAGCCGCAGCTACGGAACATCGTTGAGACCCTTTCGATCGGGCTCGGGATCGCTCCACCGCGTATCTATGTCATCGATGACACCGCGCCCAACGCCTTCGCGACGGGCCGTGACCCGAAGCACGCCTCGCTCGTCGTCACGCGCGGCCTGCTCGACAAGCTGGACCGCACCGAGCTCGAGGGCGTCATCGCGCACGAGATGTCGCACGTCGTCAACCGCGATATCCGCGTCATGCTTCTCGTGACGGTCCTCGTCGGCACGGTCGCCCTGCTGTCGGACTGGATGCTCCGATCCTTCGCGTGGGGTGGAGGCGGGCGCCGTGGCCGCGACCGGGGCGGCGGGGGGATCATCCTGATCATCGCGATCGCGCTCGCGATCCTCACGCCGATCGTCGCGACGCTGATCCAGCTGGCCGTTTCGCGACAGCGCGAATACCTGGCCGACGCATCCGGCGCGCTCCTGACGCGCTACCCGCTCGGCCTCGCGAATGCGCTGCGCAAGATCGCCGCGGACACGGAGGCCCTCGAGGTCGCGAACAAGGCGACCGCATCGCTCTACATCGCGAACCCCCTCAAGGACGCGCCGCGTGCCCTGGACGGGCTGTTCGACACGCACCCTCCCATTGCCGAGCGGATCCGTCGCCTCGAGGCGATGTGATGGCCGACACTCCGCCGCCGCCCGACCGCCCCTCGGAGAAGCCGACCGAACCCACGAAGGCGCCTCCGTCCGAGAAGGCGCCCACGTCCGAGAAGGTGCCCACGTCCAAGAAGCCGGCTCCGTCCGAGAAGGCGCCCGAGCCCGCGTCATCACGCGCGCCCGTTCCCCCGCGCGGAGGCGATGCGGCGCTGCCCCTCGGATACGCGGGGATCATCGCGGTCCTGCTCGTCGTCGCGGCCATCGGTGGAGGTCTCGCGATCGGGACCATCGCGCGACCGAGTCCGACGCCTCGCCCCACGCCGGCGCCGACCGTCGCGGTCCCCACGCGAACGCCGGTGCCCACGACCGACCCACAGGTGTTCTTCCAACAGCTGTCCGCCGGCTGCGCCACCGAGCAAGGGCTGTGGGTGGTCGCGAACGGCGGCGCCCTTCTCCGCTACGACGGTAAGGACTGGGCGCAGGTCGACAGCACGCTTCGGACCCTCACGAACGCGTCGTGCGACACCGGGACCGTCTATGCCGTCGGCCCGGTCGGCGCGGTGCTGATCGTCGACGATCGCGCGCGCTCGATCAACGCGTTCGACGTGACCGTGGAGGACCTCAGGGGCGTCGCGGCGATGTCGCAGGGCGCGATGGTCGTAGGGACGCAGGGAATGGTCCAGCTGCTGTCGGGCGGTACGTGGCAGCCGTACGCGAGCGGCATCGAAGAGGACCTGAACGGCCTGATCGTCTTCGGTCTCGAGTCAGCCTGGGTCGTCGGCAGCCAAGGGATCAGCTACCGCCTGGAGGTCGCCGGCTGGCGGCCGGTGAAGACCGGCGTCGACGTCACGCTCCGCGCGATCGCGGGCCCGAGCATCGAGACGGCCGTCGCGGTCGGCGATGGCGGCACGATCCTCGCTCTCTCGGGGCTCACCTGGACGAAGGTCGAGTCCGGCGTCGACACTTCGCTGCGGGCCGTCGCCGCCGTTGGTTCGACGGTGTGGACCGTGGGCGACGGTGGCGTGGTGCTCACCGTCGACGGCGCCCTCGTCACAGCCGGAACGTCGATCCCGGCGAAGCCGACGGTGGTGACTCGCGTCGACATCGGGACGACGTGCTCGCTCACAAGCGTCTTCGCGCACGGTCAGGACATCTGGATCGTGGGTTCGCGCGGAGGTGTCTCGGGAGTGTGGAGACTGCGTGACGGAAAAGTCGCGGAACGCTGGGGGGAGTGCTCATGAGGCAGTGTCCGCATCGTTCGATGCGGAGTCGGCTGGAGCCAGCGGGCGCATCGCTCTCTCGAAAACGGACCCGGTGAGGCAGCGGGCGCATCGCTCGCTCGAAACGGGCCCGCTCCGTTGCTCTCTGTTCCGCGAGCTGATCCCGCGGCCTCGACTCTCGCTCGCGACGCGCCCGTGGCCTCCTCCTCCATTTTCCCGTCCTCTCTCCCGCACTCTCTCGTCCGCCCCTCTTCGTAGACTCCGCGCATGCCTCCACCACCGCTCGAAGGGATCCGCGTTCTCGAGGTCGGTAACTACATGGCGGGTCCGTTCTGTGGCATGCAGCTCGCGGATCTCGGGGCGGACGTCGTCAAGATCGAGGACCCGCGGGGAGGAGACCTGTCGCGACGCCTCGAGCCACTCGTCGACGGCGAAAGTGGCAACTTCGTTCGCCTGAATCGCGGCAAGCGCAGCGTCGCGCTCGATCTGAAGCAGGAGGCGGGCGCGGAGATATTCCGCCGCCTCGCCGAGCGCACCGACGCGATCGTCGAGAACCTGCGGCCGGGCACGATGCGCGATCTCGGCCTCGATCCGCAGTCTCTGCTCGACGCGAACCCGCGCCTCATCTACGCGGCGGTGACCGGTTGGGGTCTCGACGGGCCATATGCGGACCGGCCGGCGCTCGACATCATCGTTCAGGCGATGAGCGGTCTCATGAGCGTCACGGGGGAGGAAGGCGGCGCGCCGGTGAAGGTCGGCGTCTCGATCTCCGACCTCGCGGCGGGCCTGTACGCGACGATCGGCGTGCTCGCCGCGCTCGGCGTGCGCGAACGCGAAGGCCGTGGGCAGCTGGTGGACATCTCGATGTACGAGTCGTCGGTATCGCTTGCGGTCTGGGAAGCCGGCCAGTTCTTCACCACCGGTGAGATCCTGCGCGCGGCCGGATCGGCCCACAAGCTCGTCGGCCCGTACCAGGCCGTGCGTGCCGCGGACACGCACTTCGTGCTTGGCGCGACGACCGTGCCGACATGGCACGCCTTCTGCGTCGCGCTCGGCCTGGAGCGCCTCGAGCGCGACCCGCGTTTCGCGGACGGGACGCTCCGCCGTCGCAACCAAGCGCAGCTCATTCCGCTCATCGAGGCGGTCACCGCGACCAGACCGGCCGCGCACTGGCTCGCGGTGCTGCGAGCGGCGGGCGTGCCGTGCGGCGAGATCCAGGACTACGGCCAGGTCTTCGCCGACCCGCATCTTCGCGAGCGGGGCTTCTTCGTCGACCTGCCGCACGCGAAGCTCGGCAACGTGCGCGCGCTCGGCACTCCGCTGCGGCTACGGTCGTCGCCGGCACGCCTGGACCGCGCCGGTCCGCTCCTCGGCGAGCACTCGGCCGAGGTGCTGCGCGAGATCGGCCACTCCGACGACGAAGTGCGCGCGTTCGTCGCGCGCGGGACCGTGGCGGCGGCATGAACGAGGTGCTCGTCGAGCGCCGGGGCGACGTCGTGTGGCTCACGTTCAACCGGCCGGAGGCGCGCAACGCGATGACCTTCGCGATGTACGAGCGCATGGCCGAAGTCGCCGGCGAGGTGGATGCCGATCGCGGCGTACGCGCGCTGGTGCTGACCGGCGCGGGAGGCGCGTTCGTCTCGGGCACCGACATCTCGCAGTTCAGCGGATTCGCGGAGGAGCACGACGCGCTCGAGTACGAGGCGCGCATGGACGCATGGATGAGCGCGCTCGAGCGCGTGCGAGTGCCGACGATCGCGGCGCTTCGCGGTCCGGTCGTCGGCGGCGGCGCGGCCATCGCGGCCGCCTGCGATCTCCGCATCGCGGCGCCATCGGCACGCTTCGGCGTACCGGTCGCGCGCACCCTCGGGAACTGCTTCTCGATGGCGAACCTCGTGCGGCTTTCGTCGCTCATCGGCGTGGCGCGCGTGAAGGAGATCGTCTTTACCGCTCGCCTGGTCGACGCGGACGAGGCGCTGCGCATCGGCCTCTACCACGAGGTCGCGAAGGACGAGGACGCGCTCATACCGCGCGTCGATGAGCTCGCGCGGATGATCGCGTCGCACGCACCGCTCACGCTCCAGGCCACGAAGGAGGCGCTGCGGCGCATCCGCGACCGCATGCTCCCGGAAGAGAGCGCCGACCTCATCCTCCTCTGCTACATGAGCCGCGACTTCCGCGAGGGCGTGCAGGCCTTCATGGAGAAGCGCAAGCCGGTGTGGAGGGGCCAGTGACCTATTTCCACGAGGAGCAGAGCTTCCGTCAATGGTGGCTTCCCGTCCTGCTCGCCGTCGTGGCGCTGCCCGTGGTCGTCGTCCTCGCGGTGCGCGGTCCGGTGCTGGAGGTCCTCGTCATACCGCTGGTGGTGCTCGCGATCGGCGCGCTCTTCGCGTTCGCGCGCCTCGTCGTCGACGTCGACCGCGAAGCGATCACGATCGCGTTCCACCTCCTCTGGCCGAAGCGTCGGATAGCGCTTGCGAGCGTGCGTCGGGCGGAGGCGACGAAGTACCGGCCACTCATCGACTACGGTGGCTACGGGGTGCGCCTCGGCTTCAAGGGCTGGGCATTCAACGTCAGCGGTGATGAGGGCGTCCTGGTCGAGACGACCGAGGGCGCGCGCGTGATGATCGGCTCGCGGCGCCCCAAGGAGCTCGAGGCGGCGATCGCTCTGGCGAAACGTGCGCTGGAGGGCCGTCCCCGTGAGGCCGAGCCGCATTAACGCACCTCGCGCTGGAACGTGACGCGAAGGACTCAATTCCGTTGCGGCTAGTTTTGGGGTCTTGACGCAGCCGAGCGTCCGAAATTGAATGCCGCGTATGAAGAACCCCACGTGGCCAAAGGCCTTCGCGTTCATCGGTCTTACCGTCATGGGACTCGCGCTCGCCTACTACTCGACGTCGATCTCGACGGCCGGCGTCGCCGGCGTGCATCTCGGAACCGACCCGAACGGTGACGTGTTCACCATGGGGTCCGCTTTCCTCCTGGTCGGCATCGCAATGGCGGCGGTGTTCGGCTTCCTCGCGCTGAGTCTGATCCGCGCGATGGGCCGCAGGGCGGCCTAGGGCCTCACTCCTCGCGCTGCCAGATCGCGAGGTCGTGCGCGAACGTCACGCGCCACGGATCGAGCTCTTGCAGGCGCGCGACCCACGGCGCGTACTCCGGATGCGGCGAACCCGAGCGATCGAGACGCCACGCGTACAGATCCCGGGCGTACATCGCCGCGTCCTGGAACGCCTGCCCGGCGATGACGATCCGACCCTCCTGCGTGTCGACGACGAACGACTGGTGCCCCGGCACGTGGCCCGGCGTCGGAACGATGCGCACGCCGGGCGCGATCTCGGCCTCGCCCGTGAGTAGCTCGAAGCTCGCACCGTCGAACTCGGCGACCGGTCCAGGGAGCGTGTAGTTCGGCGTCGCGACCGCTTCGCGCTCGACCTTCTGGGCCAGGATCGGTACGCCTGGAAAGCGGAAGTTGTTGCCGGAATGGTCGAAGTGCAGATGGCAGTTCGCGACGGCGCGTACGTCTCCGACCGAGACACCGGCGTCGCGCAGCACGGCGTCGAGGGCGCTGCGTACCGGCTTGTACATCGCCTCGATGTCGGGCAATCCGACGCCGATGCCGGTGTCGAGCAGGATCGGTCCGCTCGGGTGCCGCACCAAGAACGCGGACACGACGATCGCCGCGCCGGCGAAGGGCAGATGCCCGGGCGCGATGAAGTGGCCCATGTGCAGGCGTATCACGTCGCTCGCGCGCAGCATCGCTAGCCCGTGCGCAGACGCGGGTCGAGCGCGTCGCGCAGTGAATCGCCGAACAGGTTGAACCCGAACACGGCCATGCTGATGGCGACCCCGGGCGCGATCGCGAGCCAGGGCGCCTGCTCGAGGAACTGCATGCCCGCCCCGCGGAGCATCAGCCCCCACGACGGCGTCGGCTCGAAGACGCCGAGGCCCAGGAAGGACAGCGACGCCTCCAGCAGGATCGCCTGACCGAGGAACGCGGTCAGCATGATGAGATATGGAGCGAAGACGTTGGGCGCGACGTGCCGGAACATGATGCGGATCGCGCCCGCTCCGACCGAGCGGGTCGCCTCGATGTACGGCATCTGCACGACGCTGAGCGCGCTCGAACGCACCACGCGCGCGACGCGCGGGACGATCGGGACCGTGATCGCGGCGATGACGTTGGCGATCTTGTCCTCACCGGTCCCGAGCGCCGCCACCACGGCGATGGCGATGACGATGAGCGGGAAGGACAGCAGCACGTCCATCAGCCGCTGGATGATCTGATCGGTGCGACCACCGAGGTATGCGCCGACCACGCCGAGCACCAGGCCGCACGTGCACCCGACGAGCGAGGCGCTGAACCCCACGAGCAGCGCGGTCCGGGAGCCGAAGACCACGCGCGAGAAGACATCGCGGCCGAAGTTGTCGGCGCCGAGCAGATGCTGGGGCGACGGCGGCTTGAGCAGGTCGGGGAAGTTGATCGCCGTCGGGTCGTAGGGGGCGATGACGTTGGCGAAGGCGGCCGCGAGGAGCATGACGATGATGAGGATGGCGCCCGCGGTGCCGAGCGGGCGCTGCCTGACGAAGTCGACCCAGAAGCGCACGAAGCGCCGGCGGCCGGTCGACTCGAGGTACCGGCGCCTCGCGAGTTCGTCCGCGAAGGAGGTCCGCTCGCCCGCGACGCGGGGCTCGGTCTCGACCACCTAGGAGTACCTGATCCGGGGATCGAGCACCACGTACACGAGGTCGACCACGAAGTTCACCAGCACGAACACCGACGCGAGCAGCAGGACGAGCGCCTGGATCAGCGGGTAATCGCGGTGCGCGACCGCATCGACGAGCAGCTTGCCGATCCCGTTGAGATTGAAGACCTGCTCCGTCACGACCAGGCCGCCGATGAGGAACGCGAACTCGAGGCTCACCACCGTCACCACCGGCAGCAGTGCGTTCCGCAGCGCGTGCCGGACGACGACGATCGTCTCGCGCAGTCCCTTCGCACGAGCGGTGCGGACGTAGTCCTCACGCAGGACCTCGAGCACGGTCGACCGGGTCATGCGCATCGACACCGCCGAGTACCGGTAGCCGACGGCGACGGCCGGCAGGATGAGTCCCGCGAGGTTCGCCACCGGATCGTCGAAGAGCGGTGTGAAGACCACCGGCGGTGCCCAGCCCCACAGCGTGAGGGTGATCAGCACCATCATGATCCCGATCCAGAAGCTCGGCATCGCGAGGCCGCCGATACTGAACACGCGGATCGCGTAGTCGACCAAGCTGTCCTGCTTCACCGCGGCGACCACACCGAGCGGGATCGCGAGCGCCACCGCGAACAGCGTCGCGAGTATCGCGAGCTCGATCGACAGCGGCATGCGGACCTGCACCTCCTCGACGACCGAGTGCCCGGTCCATAGCGACTGCCCGAGATCGAGATGCGAGATCGAGGTCATCCAGTCGACGAACTGCGCCCACATCGGCTTGTCGAGGCCGAGGATGTGGCGCTCCTGGTCGATGACCTCCTGAGGCACGCTCGATCCGGCGTAGCGCAGCGCGACGATGTCGCCGGGAACGGCGCGCATGATCACGAAGGTGAGGATCGCGACGCCGATGAGCGTGGGGATCATCAGCAGGAGCCGCCCGACGATGTAGCGCCGCATCGCGCTAGTGTCGGGCGGCCCCCGCCGGTGCGCTAGTTCGCTACTTCTTCGCCAGCCAGACCGTGGTCAGATCCTGGTTCGTGTAGTGGTTCGAACCGATCTTCCAACCGCGCACGACGCTCAGGTACGGAATGATCCGGTACCACCACAGCACCGGGTACTGGTACGCCATCTCGTCCATCGCGTAGCGCTCGATGTCGCCCACGAGGGCGACGCGCTTGGCCGGATCGGTCTCGCGGCTCTGCGCGTCGATCATCCCGTCGAGCTTGGTGTCGTCGTAGTACGCGAAGTTGAGTCCCTTGCCGGCCTTGCTGGCGGACCAGAACTTCGCGAGCTGCAGGTCCGGCTCGTCGAGGAAGTCGCAGTTGAAGTCGAGGGCGACCTCGAAGGTGCCGGCGCGCAGATCCGCTTGGTATGCGGAGGTCTCTTTGACGTCGTGCGTCGCCGTGATGCCGACCTGCTTCCATTGATCGATCAGGTAGACGGCCACCGGCTCGTACGGCGTCGTGATGTTGCGGTTCAGGAACTTGAACGACAGGTTCGGCACCCCGGCGTCCGCGAGCAGCTTCTTCGCGGCCGCCTTGTTCGCCGCGGCGTCCTTGCCGAATCCGGCGATCTTCGCCAGGTCGGTGTCGCTCATCGCGAACGGACCCTTCGGGCGCATGAGCCCACCGACGTCTTTCACGATCGTCGTCTTTGAAAGCGCCTCGCCTCCGCCCCAGCGGTCGACCGCGAGCGTCAGCGCGCGGCGCACGCGCGGGTCGTCGAACGGCTTCTTGGTCGAGTTCGGCACGATGTAGTTCACGCAGATCCACGGCGCTTCTTGGATCGCGAGGTCGTTCGGCAGCGAGCGCGACAGGTCGTCGCGCTGTGACGGCGTAAAGCCGCGGAACTCGATCATCGCCTGCTTGCTGCGGATGGCGGTCACGCCCGCGTTGGCGTCGGTGATGATCAGCGCCTTGTAGGCGTCGAGGTAGGGGAGCTTGGTGCCGTCTTTGTCCTTGCCGAAGTAGTCGGGGTTCTTCTTGCCGCGCCAGTCCTGGCCCTTGGTGTTCCCGTCATAAAGGAAGGGCCCGGTCCCCATGATGTTCTTCTCGTAGAAATGGATGTCGGCCTTCAGCTTCGCCGCGCTGTAGATGAAGTTCCACGGCGAGGCGAGGTTGGTGAGGAACGACGCCGACGGGTACTTCAGCTTGAACTCGATGGTGTTCTTGTCGGTCGCGTTCACCGCGGACACGACCGCGTACGCGCCCGCGCGCGGCGAGAGCACGCCGGTCGGCGGGAAGATGATCTTGTCGTACGTGGCTTTGACATCGTCGGAGGTCATCACTGTGCCGTCGTGGAACTTCACGTCCTGGCGAAGCTTCACCGTCACCGTCATCTTGTCCGCGGAGACGGCCGGCATCTCGGCCGCGACGTCCGGGATCACCTTGGTGAGGTCGTTCGGGTCGAACTTGTAGAGCAGGCTGTAGTGCGGCGCGATCGGGTGCAGGAGCGCGAAGGTCGTCTCACGATGTCCGTCGAACGACGGAGGTTCGGCGTTCACGATGAACGTGAGCGTGCCCCCGGAAATGGGCTTTTCGCCCCCCGCCACGGACGCCGTCGGCGTCGCACTGGGTTTCGCCGCTTGCGAGCAGGCGGCGAGGATGAGGGCTAATACCAGGACGGGCGCGATTCGCGAACGAAGCACGGCTTCCACCCCCTTGGCGCGGAATGTACTGCGCGTGGCGGAAAGAAGGTACCGCGACGCGAGACGGACTACGAGACTCTTACCGTCGACCGGCGCCGCTGGATCACCTCGCAGAGCCGGGTCGCAGATGAGCCGCTCCAGCGAAGCCGCGATGGCGTCGGGATCCTTCGGCTCGACGAGGAGTCCCGAGACATTTCGCTGTACGACACGTTTGTAGCCGTGGATGTCGCTCGCGACGACCGGTAGTCCTGCTGCCATTGCCTCGAGCAGCACGATGCCGAAGGACTCCTGGCCGGTGGACGGCGCGCAGAAGATGTCCGCGGTCTTGTAGAAGCGCGCCTTGTCGATGTCGTCGACGCGGCCCGCGAAAAGCACATCCTGCAGACGGTTGTCGTGGACGAAGCGCCGCAGCTTTCCCAGCTGCGGGCCCCAGTTGCAGATGATGAGGCGCGTGTCGGGGTATTTCGGCTTCAGCTTCGCGTACGCCTGCAGCAGGTACATCGCGCCTTTGCGCGGCTCGAGACGCCCGACGAAGAGGATGTTCGTCTTGCCGTCCTTGAATTCCGGGAACGGCCGCGCGTTCGCGTAGAACACGACGTCGACGCCGTTGGGGATGATCTTGTAGTCGCCGGGGAAGTACGCGGAGATGAAGTGCCGCGCGGCGCTCGACACGCAGATCTTCGCGTCGAGCTTGTTCATGTAGCGGTCGAGCGCGATGCGCCCGGCCCAATACGACACGGAGAACCCGCCGAAGGCGTGGAAGGTCGCGACGTGGGGGCACTTGGCCGAGTCGAGGATCTGGAACGACAGGAACGGGACGAACGGCTCGTGATGGTGGATGACGTCGAACTTCTCTCGCTCGAGCATCCGCGACACGAGCCATTCGAGACGCAGCGACAGGGTCACGCGGCCGATGCTCCCGTTGAACGGCACGGCGATCGCCTGACCGACTTGGATCACATCGCGCGCCGGCGGGTCGTCGCCCCACGGCGCGGTGATGATCCGCACCTCGTGACCCAGGTCGCGGAGGCGCTCGTACGTCTCGCGGATGTGCGCGTTCGCGCCCCCGGGACGCGGATACGCATACGGCGAGACGATACCTATTTTCAACGGCGGAGCCGCTCGTCGCTCATCTTTTCTCTTTCCTGATGCGCCGCCGCGCGCGTTTCACGGGATCGCGCACCATCGAGCGCCACTGCTGACGCGCGACCCCGTCAAGGTGCTCCCCGAGCGTCCAGTGTCGTCCGTCCGGTCGGGTGGTGCGATCCGCGATCGCGCGGCGAAGTGCCGCACCGTCGTCGCCGTCGAAATCGGTCCACGTCGTGCCGACGAGCTTCGCGTGGTGCGCGTCGCTCGACCCGGTCTCCGCGACGTGCAGCACCGTCGCGTTGAGCCAGGTCGCGCGCGCACCACGCACTCGACCCGCGTACGAGGGATTGCGCGTCTCGATGCCGTCGACGTGGACGAGCGGGTCCGGCGCGGCCGCGAGCGCACGCAGCGCGCCCTCGCCCACCGAGAACGTGAGATAGGAGAGGGGATGCGGCACGATCGCGACGCCGCCGGCAAGGTGGATGCCCGACACGGTGGCGGCGAGGGCGGCGAACATCGGGATCTCTTCTTCGATCCATAGCGCGAGGAGGTGACCCGAGCGCGTCGTCACCTCGACGCCCGGGATGATCTCCACCGGGCTCGAGCGGCGCGCCGCGATGTCGCGCAGCAGGAACGCGCCGCGGATGTCGTCGTGATCGGTCAGCGCGATGACGTCGAGGCCCACGCGTTCCGCCGCGTCGAGGATCGCTTCGGGCGATGCCAGCCCGTCGCCGAGGTCCGAATGAAGCTGGAGGTCAGCGCGACCCATGCCAGAAATCCTCGAAGACGGTCCACTGCTCCGGTGCGCTCCGCACGTAGCGCTCGAGCACACGCGCGAACCGTTGCACGCCTTCGCGCACGTCGGCATCGCGGTCGCCGGTGCTCGGGAGCTCGAGCGGCGGCTCGAATGAGGCGGTGAGCACCCCGTCGCTGCGTCCAGCGAACGACGGCACGAGCGGCGCGCCCGTGCGCAGCGACAGCACGACCGCGGCGGAGGGCAGCAGCGCTTCGCGTCCGAAGAACTGGACCCTCTCGCCCACGCCCGTGACCGCGCGGTCCGCGAGGATGCCGAGCACTTTGCCCTCGCGGAGGAAGCGGAAGATACCCAGCGCCGAATCGGTGCTGATGAGCTGCAGGCCGGCGCCACCCCGCGCGCGATTCACCGACCGCTGGAATTCCGAGGTCGCGATCTCGACCGGCAGGGCCACGGGATAACCGTGCGCGAGCAATATCTGGCCCACGAAGGACACCGGCCCGAGGTGGGCGCTCGCCACGATCACACCCTTTCCCTGCTCATACGCGTGGGCCACATGCTCCCAGCCATCGGTCCGCACTTCGGCGAGGAGCGCCTTTGGATCCAGCCGCGGGATGGTGAAGATCTCGACGTAGTTGAGCGTCTGCTCGACGAAGACGCGTCGCACGACGCCGCGAGTGTTCCGTCCGGGTGCGATCACGGCCAGGTTCGCGTGGACGGCGCGTCGCGCGCCTGGCGCGGCAAGGTAGGCGAGCGTTCCAAAGAACTCCGCGAACGGGCCTCGGAGCGCCCGCGGTAGGTGGGGCAGGGCACGCTCCGCCGCACGGGAGAGCGCTCCCGACAGCATCGCTACGCCGCGGCGTCCGGGGGCGCCGGCCACATCGGGCGGAAGATGTACCACTGGTCCGGGTCGGGTCGCATGAGGCTCTCGAGCGCATGCACGATGGCCTGGGTCGCGCGCTCGAGGTCGGCGGAGGCGTGCTTCGTCCGTTCGACGAATATCGGCGGCAACGCCACTCCGTTGAAGGAGTTGTCGCGGTCTCGCGTGACCGCCGCGACGATGATCGGAGCGCCCGAGACGCGGGCGAGCGCCGCGGCGACGGTCGGGAAGGCCGTGCGGACGCCGAAGAACGTGGCTTCCACGTTCGCGAGCTCGTGTGCGCGGGGTCCGAGATCCATCATGAAACCGACCATCTCGTTCCGGCGCAGGGCCGCGAGCACGCGGCGCGTCGCGCCCTCGGGCGGCAGGATCACCACGTTCTTGTGTTCCCGATTCGCGACGAGGAAGTCCATCAGGCGCGTGTTCTCGAGCTCGTCGGCGACGACCGTGAGCGGGATCTCCTGAGCGATGCGCGCGCCGCCGAGCTCGAAATTCCCGAAATGCGCCGAGACGAAGATGATCCCGCGGCCCTTGTCCCGCGCGGCCTGCAGATGCGTGAAGGAGACCGGATCGATCGTGACCAGGTCGCGCAGCTCGGCGCGACCCATCGAGGGAAATCTCATGATCTCGGTGAGGTATTTGCCGAAGTTGCGGAACGCGCGACGCGAGACGCGCGCGACCTCGGGGTCTTTCGGCGGCCGCCCGAGCACGACCGCGAAATTGCTCTTCGTGATCTCGCGCCTGCGCCGCCAGACGAGATACGCGAACTCGCCGCCAGCCACGGCGCCGCCGTACACGAGCCGGGCCGGGAGCCGCTGTACCAGCGCGGCGGCGACGCGCCACGACCAGTACAGCGCATCGAACGGGACGCGTAGCCGCACTAGGCCTTTCCTGCGAGCGTCGTCTGGTCGCTGCCCTTGATATAGGCCTCCACGCCCTCGCGCGCCTGGTCGTCGTGGATCTGCCGCGGGGGCGACTTCATGAAGTACGCCGAAGGCGCGACGATCGTGCCGCCCAGGCCGCGGTCGAGCGCGAGCTTGCAGCAGCGGATCGCGTCGATGACGACGCCCGCGCTGTTGGGTGAGTCCCACACCTCGAGCTTCACCTCGACATTGAGCGGGACGTCGCCGAACGTGGTGCCCTCCATGCGGATGTAACACCACTTCCGGTCGAGCAGCCACGGCACGTAGTCCGAGGGGCCAACGTGTACGTCATCCGCAGCCAGAGGGTAATCGAGCATGCTGGTGACCGCGTTCGTCTTGCTGATCTTCTTCGACTCGAGGCGTTCGCGCTCGAGCATGTTGAGGAAGTCGGTGTTGCCGCCGAAGTTCAGCTGGTAGGTGCGGTCGAGGCGCACGCCGCGGTCCATGAACAGCCGCGTGAGCACGCGATGCGTGATGGTCGCGCCGACCTGGGACTTGATGTCGTCGCCGATGATCGGCAGGCCCTTCGCCGCGAAACGCTTCTGCCAGTAGGGCTCCCGCGCGATGAAAACGGGGATGCAGTTGATGAAGGCGCAGCCCGCCTCGAGGACCTGCTCGACGTACCACTTCGTGGCTTCCTCGCTCCCGACGGGCAGGTAGGACACGACGACGTCGGTCTTCGTGTCTCGAAGGATCTTCACGATGTCCGCGGTCTCGCCCGGCGCCTTCGTGATGACCTTCGAGAGGTATTTCCCAATACCGTCGTGGGTCATCCCGCGGCTTACTTTCACGCCGGTCTTCGGTACGTCCGCGAAGCGGTAGGTGTTGTTCGGCTTTGCGTAGATGGCATCGGCGAGGTCCTTCCCGACCTTGTTCTTGTCGACATCGAAGGCGGCGACGAACTCGACGTCGCGGATGTGGTAGCCACCGAGATCGACGTGCATGATCCCCGGGATCGGATCGCCGGTCTTCGCGTTCCGGTAGTAGTGCACGCCCTGTACGAGCGAGCTGGCGCAGTTGCCCACCCCGATGATCGCGACGCGGATCCTGCGGCTACGGCTCACGGTCGTTCGCTTCTTCACTGGCATGTCTATTACTTCAACCTTTCTTTTCATTCAGCGCGCTCGCCATGTGGGCGATCCGCTGGAGGACAGTGATCGTCGCGAGGAACGCGGTGACGGCGACGGCCACCGCGAAGAGCTGAAGGGTTCCGGTGACCGCCCAGGCGGCCACACCGATGAGGTAGATCGCGATCCTGGCCTCGCGCGGCGCGACGCCAACGCTGGAACTCTCGCCGAGCGATTCGGCCTTGGCGCGGATGTAGCTGACGAGGAATGACGCGACGAGCAACAGCAGGCCGGCCCAGAACAGGATCGCGCCTGAGCCGAATGTCTGGACGTACGGGTCGAACGTCGACGCGCCAAGCTGAACGGCGCCGATCGCCAGTGCCGCGTCGGAAAGGCGATCGAGTGTCGAGTCGAGGAACGAGCCGAACCGCGTGCCGCCACCGGCGGCGCGCGCGAGCTGTCCGTCGAGGGTGTCGCAGAGCGCGCCGAGGAGGAGCACCAGCAGGGCCGCGCCCGGCTGCGCGGCGGCGAGGAGCGCAACGCCGACGACCGTGAGGAAGAAGCCGAGCACCGTGACGGTGTTCGCCCGGATGCCGAGCCCGTGAAGGCCGCGGGCCAGCGGGGCCAGGCCGCCCCGCAGAGAGGTCGCCAGACCGCGAGGAACGAGGCTCACGGCGCCGACCGATTCACGAGCGCGCGGAAACTGCGTTCCTGGAGCTCGGCGTACCGTTCGCGATCGAACGAGCAACGCACCTCGCGTCCGACCCGTTCGGTGCGCACGATGCCCGCGTGCGTCAGCCGGCGAAGATGCCAGGACATGAGTGGTGCGCTGATCCGCAGGCGCCGCACGAGCTCGGACACCGGAAACTCACCCTCGGTCGCCAGGATCTGAACGACCCGCAGGCGTGTGACGTCGCCGAGCGCGCGGTGGAAAGCCTTCAGCTCGCGGAGGTACGACTGACTGAGCATCGCTCCCCTTCACGGACGCCATCATGACCGCCCGAGAAGTATCTTAAAGAAACGTTGAAGTGTTGGCTAGGGAGCCTGTTCCGCGCGGGTCGAGACTTCAGGGGCCAGGAAACCCTGAGCGAAGACGGCACCCAGAGGCCACCCGGCAAGGCGCATCGCGACGAGGAACCAGGACAGCGCGATCGTGCCACGCAGCAGACCGGCGACCGCGTCGAAGCGCGGATCATTCAAACGGCCGACGCCGGCGATGGTCCCCGCGACGAGCGTGACGATGATGGGAAGCGTCATGTAGGCGCCGAGGATCGCGACGCGACGGTAGTCGACACCCGCGCGCGATGCGTACGCGCCGCCGGCGAGCGGGCCGGCGAGGATCAGGGGCAACGACGCGGCCGCCGTCACCAGATCCGCGCCACCCAAGAGCTGCGCCAAGAACGGGCCAGGCCACACGACACCGGCGATGGTCCCGACCACGAAGGCGAAGCCGGCGGCGCGCACCAGCCGCTCGGGCGGGCGCCATGGTAGACGTGGCCGGAAGCCGCGGGCGATGAGCCCGATGGCGATGCCGAGGATCAATCCGGCTGCGAGCAACCCGAGCGCTAGCGGTGTGAAGGAAAAGGCGTCGCGGGAGCCATCGTCGGGCGTTCGTCCACTGATCGCGACACCGAGAAAGCGATTGATGACGAGCGACGCGTGCACCGCGAGGCCGAGGAGGGCGAGACGGACGAGCTCGCGTCGGGCCCCGATGCCGACGGCCGCCACGATGACGGCGGCGGCGACGCCGATGATCACCGACTCGCCGCTGGGATCGAACCGCACGTTCAGCAGACGTACCAGGCGCCCGAGGAACGAGAGGGCGACATTCGTCAGGACGCCCACGCCGATCGCGTACAGGAGTGTCACGTGCGGGCCGTGTTGACGACTTTTCGGCTCTCTTCGTTCATCGCCGCATCCTAGCCCTAGCCGAGGGGCGTCCGGTGTCAGAATCGGGTGATGGCGTCGGCCCAACCACTCGCGGCGCGCATGCGCCCGCGCGACCTCGCTGAATTCGTCGGACAGCCGCACCTGGTCGGTGAGGGCCGCGTCCTTCGGAAGGCGATCGATGCCGGTCAGCTGCCATCGATGATCCTGTGGGGCCCACCGGGAACCGGAAAGACGACGCTCGCGGCGATCGCCGCGAAGAAGGCGAACGCGCGCTTCGTCGCCATCTCCGCGGTCTCGAGCGGCGTCGCCGAGCTGCGCAAGCTCATCGACGAATCGCGCAAGCTTCATCAGCTCACCGGCCAGCGCAGCGTGCTCTTCATCGACGAGATCCATCGCTTCAACAAGGCCCAGCAGGACGTCGTGTTGCCCTACGTCGAGAACGGCGACGTGATCCTGCTCGGTGCGACGACCGAGAATCCGTCATTCGAGGTCAACTCCGCGCTTCTGTCGCGCTCGCGGGTGTACACCCTGCAGCCGCTCTCCGAAGAGGACGTGCGCACGATCGTGCGGGACGCCATGGCCGACCAGCGCGGCCTCGCCGGCGGGGTATCGCTCGCGGACGACGCCGAGAACGCCCTCGTGGCCGTGTCGAATGGCGACGCTCGCGTCGCGCTCAATGCGCTGGAGCTCGCGTCAGACGCGACCGCTCCCGGTCCCGATGGCCGGCGGGCGATCGGACTGGCCGAGATCCGCGAGGCGCTCCAGCGCCGGAGTCTCCTGTACGACCGCGCCGGCGACCAGCACTACGACACGATCAGCGCGTTCATCAAGAGCGTGCGCGGCTCCGATCCCGACGCTGCCCTCTACTGGCTGATGCGGATGATCGACGCCGGCGAGGATCCGATGTTCATCGCGCGCCGCATCGTCATCCTCGCCGGTGAGGATGTCGGCCTCGCCGATCCACAGGCCCTGGTGATCGCGTCGGCCGCCCAGCAGGCCACGCACCTCATCGGCTTCCCCGAGGGGTACTTCCCGCTCGCCGAAGCAACGGTGTACCTGGCGCTCGCACCCAAGTCCGACTCGCTGAAACGTGGACTGGGTGAGCTTCAAAAGGACCTCGCCGAGACTCGCGCCGATCCGGTACCCCTGCACCTGCGCAACGCACCCACGCCACTCATGGCGAGGCTCGGGTACGGCAAGGACTACAAGTACGCGCACGACTACGAGGACCACGTCGCGCCCGACACGAGCTATCTGCCCGAGTCGCTGCAGGACCGTCGCTATTACGTCCCGACGGAGCTCGGCGCGGAGGCCAAGCTCAAGATGCGGCTCGAGGACCTCCGCCGGCGAACCGCGCGAGGAAGAGACCCATCTCGAACAGCAGGTACATCGGGACCGCGACCAGTAGCTGATTGAAGGGATCCGGGGTCGGCGTGATGATCGCGCCCACGATCAGCACGAGCACGATCACGTAGCGCCGCTGCCTCGCGAGCCACGCGCGACTCAGGACGTGGACGCGGACCAGGGCGAAGATCAGGACCGGCACTTCGAACACGACGCCCATGCCGAGGATGAACGTCGTGACGAAGGAGAGGTACTCGGACGCGCGCAGCTGATTCTCGATGACCGGGTTGCCGAAGCTGACGAGGAACTTCAGCGAGCTCGGGAGCAGGCCGAAGTAGCAGAAAAGCATGCCCGCGACGAACAGGAGGAGCACGAACGGCCCGGCGGTCAGTGCGAAACGCCGCTCGTTGGGGTGCAGTGCCGGATCGATATAGGCGTAGATCTCGAAGAGGATCACGGGCATCGAGAGAGCGATACCGCTGAACAAAGCCACGCGCATGTACGTGGTGAAGTTCTCGGTCGGGCTAAGTGCGATGAGGTGGTCGACACCCGCCGGGACGAGAAGGATCTTGATGATGTCGGTCGCGAAAAGGAAGGAGATCGCGGTCGTCGCGATCACCGCGATCGAGGCCACCATCAATCGGTCGCGGAGCTCGCCCAGATGCTGGACGAGCGAGAGTTCCTTGTCGCGTTCGGACATCGGTGGCCACGCTAGCGTAGGTACACTTCACCTGTTCGCCCCCGTAGCTCAGTGGATAGAGCGGCGGCCTCCGAAGCCGTAGACAGGCGTTCGATCCGCCTCGGGGGTACAGAAACGCCCACGGCACGGCTCATGCACCCTGCGCCTCCGACACATCCGTGGAGGTGATCGCATGGGTCTCATCGCATTCCTGCTCATCGGGCTGGTCGCGGGCTTCATCGCTCGCGCGCTGGTACCCGGCCCGGACCCGATGGGCTGGCTCGGGACGATGGTCCTGGGGATCGTCGGGTCTCTCGTCGGCGGGACGCTGGCAGCCTTGCTGTTCGGCGGCACCCTCGAGGTCTCGGCGGCCGGCCTCGTTGGCTCCATCATCGGCTCGATCATCGTGCTGTTGATCTGGCGAGCCATCGGCGGTCGCGCCGCGACGACGGTCTAACGCCTAGTGGTCTGGCTGCGGCTCGGGTGCGGGCCGCAGCCGGGTCACGGGCACCCAGAACCGACCAAAGCGGTTTTTTACGAGCCACTCCTCGCCGGTAGGCGAGCCGTGGACAAGCTCACCCGTTTGCCACATGTCTTCTACCGGACTTCTGTACAGCACCTTGGCGCCCTTGCGTAGCTCGAGTGTCGGTGCCATCAACGCTTCGGAACGATAGCCGCTTCGTTGCCGGCGACACGGCGAACGTACTCGCCGAACATCGGCTCGACGAACTCATAGCGCCCCCGACCGAGCCGTGTCACGAGTCCGCGAGCCGTCAGGGATTCGAGCGCGCGTAGCACCTCGGGCCGCGGGACCGCGGGAGTCGTCTCCGATGCGAACAGCACGGCGCCCTGCGCGACGCGCGTCGCGACGAGTTGAAGGTACTTCTGCTTCCCGAGCTCCGACCAATGGAGAGCGAACGGCCGCTCAAGCTCGCGCAACGCCTGCTCGTACGCGATCGCCAGCAGATCAGCGGTGACCACGCGCTGCGCGGCGTCGCGCATGAGGTAATACAGCGCCGCGCAGACCTGCATCGTGTCCTGCGGATGTCCACCGGTGGCGTCGAGCAGCCGGTCCACGCTCGTGTCGTCGATCGCGATCTTCTTCTCGGCGAACTTCTCGCGGAGGTAGCTGAGCCAGTCGTCGGGGGCGATCCCGAAGCGGTGACCGCCGGCTTCGGCGAGATCGATGGGGACGGCGAACCGGTAGAAGGCGCGGCCCTTCTCACTGAAGAGCTGCTCGAGGATGCCCTCCTCCGACCCGAGGAACGCGTAGGCCACCCCCTTTTGGGCCTGGAAGCGCGTGCGCATGACGTCGAAGACGCGCGGGCCCAGACGGCCCGCGGCCTGGAACTCGTCGAACGCCACGACGACGCGTTTGCCGGTCCGCGCCGCGAGGGTCCGCGGGAGGTCGAGCGCGCCCTCGAAGAAGCGCTGCGCGTTGGTCTCGCGCGCGAGCTGGAGCGCCAGCTCGATGTGCTCGTACTTCACCTTGACCGAAGGGCGCATGCCCGCCGCGATGGCCTTCGCCTGCTCGAAGCTGCGCTCGACCCCCGAGACGTTCTCGAGCACCGCATCGATGAGACGCTCGCCGAGGCCGCGGATGTCGGTCGCGCCGAGGCAGTCGACGTACCCGATGAGCGCGCCCCGCCGCCGGAGGCGCCGCAGGACCTCGAGGATGATCGACGTCTTTCCGATGCGGCGCGGCCCGGCGACGATGACATGGTTCCCATCGCCCAGACGCTCGACCAGACGTCGCATGTACGTCTCGCGGCCGACGAGATCACGTGCCGGCACCGGGCCACCGACGGGGAAGTGCGGTGGGGGAGCGCTCACGCGCCCGAACGGACCCGGCATCGCCGACGAATATACATGAGATGTATCAATAGGCATCATGCGATGTGTCCAGGCGCCTGTGGGAGCATCGGACGGTGGGTTTCATCTTCGGGCTGTTCCGGAAGCCCGACCCCGAGCAGCGACAGCGGCTCGAGCGCGCGGTCGCCGACGTCGATCGCGAGCTCGCCGCGAATCTCGAGCTGACGTCGGTGTTCGACCAGACGAAGCAGGCCGTGGTGCTCGAGAACGGCGAGTTCATGCGTCACCGGGCAACGATCGAGATCGGGCTCGCCGTCGCGGCCGCGGCGCTGGCCGATCTGTACGCGCGGATCTCCGACGCCGAAGCCGCGATGGAACGCCGGGGGCCGGCGAACTCGATCCGCGATGACGATCGCAGGCTCATCGAAACGTGGGAGGGCGATGCCCGGTCGGTCCAGCGCGAGCTGCGCGATGCCCTGGCGCGACCGCCTCTTTCGCCAGTGGCGGCGCTGCTGAAACGCCTGGGTGAAGTGCTGCCGATCAGGCGGTAAGCGAACGCCCCGCTAATGGCATGGGCCGTGCATTCGTTACAGCCTGCGCATGGCAGTCCAGGGCCAGTCCAATTTGGGGCGCTCGTATCGCTCGTATCGCTTCCCACAGCGGAAGGGCGGGCGTCTTTCCCGCCGCCCCGCAGCCGGACAACGCCTCGGCCCGCTGGCCGGCGGTATCAGCGCGTTCTTCCTGGCGATGCTCGCGATGGGCGGTGTCGCGGTGGCGGCGGTGTTCGGCTATTTCGCCGCGGACCTTCCGGCGGCGCACGACCTCGCGACCATCCCGATCCCGCTGACGACCAAGATCTACGACCGCTCGGGAGAGCACCTCCTCTACACGCTCGAGGACGAACGCCGCGAGCTCGTCAGCCTCGATGCCGTCCCCCAGAAGATGCAAGACGCGACGATCGCCATCGAGGACAAATCTTTCTGGACCAATCCGGGCGTCGACATCGGCGGCATCGTCCGAGCGATGAACGCCAACGCCGCCAGCGGGACGATCTCGCAGGGTGGCTCGACGATCACGCAGCAGCTCATCAAGACGCGCCTCCTGGGTGACGAGCCAACGTTCACGCGGAAGATCAAGGAAGCGATCCTCGCCGTGGAGGCGACGCGCACCTTCAGCAAGAAGCAGATCCTCGAGATGTACCTGAACCAGATCTACTACGGCAATCAGGCCTACGGCATCGAGGCCGCGGCGAAGACCTACTTCGACCAGCCCGACCTCATGAGGCTGACGCTCGGCCAGATGGCGATGCTCGCCGGCCTCGCGCAGCGCCCGTCGGACTACGACCCGGTGCAGAACCCTGACGCGGCAAAGGCGCGGCGTACACAGGTGCTCGACGCCATGGTCGACAGCGGCTACATCGGCGTCAGCGAAGCCGATGCGGCCAAGGCCGAGCCCATCGTCGTAAAGGCCGCCTCCACCTCGCTCTACGCGGCGCACTTCACGTTCCGCGTGCGCGAGCAGCTCATCCGCGAGCTGGGCGAGAAGGCCGCGTACCGCGGCGGCTACACGGTGTTCACGACGCTCGATTGGAACATGCAGCAGCTTGCCGAGAAGGAGGTCCGCGATCACGTCGACGCCCTCAAGGGCTTCAATGTGAACAACGCGGCCCTGATCACCATGGATCCGACGACCGGTGAGATCCTCGCCTACGTCGGGAGCTACGACTACTACGGCAGTACACCGAAGATGCAGGGCGACTACGACCACGCCGGCATCGCGTACCGGCAGCCGGGGTCGACCTTCAAGCTGTTCACCTACCTCACCGGCATGCTCAAGGCGGGCATGACCGCGTCGAGTCGGCTGTACGACATCCAGTGGTCGATGCCTGACGGCAGCGGTCACGCGTACGCCCCGAAGGACGCGACGAAGGAGCAGCACGGCCCGGTCACGATGCGTCAGGCGCTGCGCGAATCGCTCAACCTGCCCGCGCTGCAGGTCACGCGGACCGTCGGCATCGACGCGATCATCGACACCATGCACCAGCTCGGTATCGACCGCGACTTCGACCGCACCCAGCTCGGACTGTCATTCGGCATCGGCGCGGGCGAGATGCGTCTCATCGACATGGCGAGCGCCTATCAGGTCATCGCGAACTTGGGCGTGCGCGTCGAGCCGACGATGATCTACAAGGTCATCGACCCGAACGGGAAGGTCGTGCGCGACTACTCCAAGCCCGACGGGAAGCAGGTCATCGATCCGCGCCAGGCCTGGATCCTGGACGACATCCTCAAGGACAACACCAACCCGCAGGGCTCCTTCGTCTTCGGACCATGGACCAACATCGGGCGGACCGCCGCGCTCAAGACCGGCACCACCGATAACCTGCAAGACGTGCTCGCGATCGGCTGGGTGCCGCAGCGCCTCACCGCGATCTGGATGGGCAACTCCGACAACTCCGAGATGCACGGGATCTCGTCCGCGCTCGGGCCCGGCATCCTGTGGCGCGACTACATGAAGACGGTCGTCGGCGGTCTGCCGGCCACCTGGTACGACAAGCCCGCCGGGATCGTCGATCGCGTGGTCTGCGTGAATCCGACGCTGCTGGGCGGCAACGGCTCCGGCATGCTGCCCGGACCGAGCTGCCCCGCCAGCTACCGCTTCACCGAGCACTACGTCGAGGGCACCGAGCCGAAGACGAACGACGCCGACTTCTACCAGGCGTGCGGGATCCGTCTCATCGCGCCGTTCGCGGATTGGCAGCCGTACTACAACTCGTGGGCCGCGGGCGCGGTCTCGGGGACGTACAGCTATGGGCGCTTCAGCTGGAGCATCTGTGGCTTCGCGCCCAAGCCGTCTGAATCTCCGAGTGCGAGCCCGAATCCGTTCGGGACTCCGCCGCCGGTCGGCCGCACACCGATACCGACCGTCCCGCCGAGGCCCACGAAGAAGCCCTAGTCTCCGAAGCCAGCGGGCGCGTCGCTCTCTCGAAAACGCGGCCGCGCTGCACTGTGCCGACGGGGGTCGGTGCGCGCGTCCGCGACTCACGCTCGCGATGCGCCTGCTCTCGTGCGACCTCGCCTTGTTTCGGCTGTCGCTCGCGGTGCGCCCGCTGACTCGAGCCGCCCACACCTAGACTCCCCTCGTGGGAGCGGTCTCGAGCGCGGCGTTCTACGCACCCGTTGAAGGTGAGCTCAAGGAGCTCGAACGCCGGCTTCTGGCGGTCGGCCGTGGCGGTCATCCGACGTTCCAGGCCGCCGTCGAACACGTTTTCCAGAGTCCCGGGAAGCTTCTCCGCCCCACGCTCGTCTTTCTCTCCGCCCGTTTCGGAACGCGTGACGATCCGGAGACCGTCCTGAACCTCGCGCAGTCGCTCGAGCTCGTTCACACGGCGTCGCTCGTCCACGACGACATCGTCGATCGCGCCGACGTGCGGCGGAACGTCCCCACCGTCAACGCGATGTGGGACGGCGATGTCGCGCTGATCGTTGGGGACTACCTCTTCGCCAAGGCCTATGCGCTCGCGGCGGTCCTGCCGAAGCCCGAGGTGATCGCGATCGTCGCGCAGACCGTGTTCGCTCTCTGCGACGGCGAGCTCAACGAGGTCACGTCGCCGCCGACCATGCCGACCGAGGCCGAGTACCTCGAGCGCATCGAGCTCAAGACCGCGTCGCTGTACGCGGCGTGCTGCCAGGGCGCCGCGCTCCTGACCGAGGCCGAGCCGGAGCACGTGGCGGCGCTCGGCGCGTTTGGCACGAACCTCGGTCTCGCGTTCCAGATCACCGACGACATCCTGGATCTCGTCGGCGACGAGGCCGAGTTCGGCAAAGCCGTCGGACGCGATCTCGAGGAGGGGATGGCGACGCTACCGATGATCTACGCGGCGGCTGAGTCTGGCGGCAAGGATGGCGAGCTCCCCCGACGGATCGTCGCGCCTGGTAAGTCGCCACGGGAAGTCATCGACCTCCTCCGGATCATCCGTGCGAGCAACGGACCAGCGCGCGCGCGCGCTCGCGCTCTGGCGTTCCACGACTCGGCGGTTCGCGCGCTCGACGGTCTGCCGTCGCGCCACGAGCGCGAAGCGCTGCGCGATGTCGCCGACTTCGTGGTCAGCCGCGTGCGTTGAGCCCCGCTCCGAAACGCGAGCTCGCCGAAATGCGTGATCGGCTCCTGCGCGAGGTCGACCGCGTCATGTCCGCGGCCGACGGTCTGAGCGTGGCCCAGCTGGTATGGACGCCGGCCGCGAACACCGCGAATAGCCTGCTCGTGCTTGCCGCTCACACGGTGGGCGCCGCCGAGCGTCACATCCTCGTGAACATCGCGGGCCGCAAACCCGGGGGCACCCGCGACGCGGAGTTCGCCGCGCCGCAGGACATCGCAGGCATCCGCGCGCGGTGGGACACCGTAAAGCGCGGGATCGTAGACGTGCTCGACAACCTGCCGCCTGGACGTCTCGACGATGATCTGCCGGGTCCGGTGTCGACGCGGTCGGTGCAGGCGATGATCGTCCACGCGATCGCACACGCCGCGGAGCACGCCGGCCAAGCCGAGTTGACGCGAGATCTCGTGAAGCAGCGCGATGCGGCGACGTAGCGCGGTGCCGCGGCGAGGACCCCAAGCCGCGGCGGGACCCGCGGCGCTATTGACGGGACGCTATGCCGGCGGCGGCGCCCCGCGATCGCGGCCGCCGCGCCGTCCGCGGCGACGGCGCTTCTTTTTCGCGCCACCCTCGTGTACCGGCGTCGGGCGCTCCTGGCGCAACACCTCGTCGCCACCGTATGAGCCGACGCCGCGCGTGTGCGCGGGGACCGGATCGAACGTGACGCCGAGCTCGGTCGCTGTGTAGTCGGCGCGACCGCCGTCGACGAGGCCGACCACGATCGACTCCTTCACGACGTTGACGCCCTGCGTGGTCGCGCAGCCGGACGTGCCGCAGGATCCGCTCACGCAGGCGGGGATGTGGAAGGTCTCGCCGAGCTTCGGGAGCTTGCCCTTCACCTCTTGATAGGTCTCGAGCTCATAGATGAGGCAGCACTTGAGACGGCCGCACACGCCGGTGAGCTTCGATTGGTTCAGCGGAAGATCTTGTTCCTTCGCCATGCGGATCGAGATGTTCGAGAACTTGTCGAGCCAACTCGAGCAGCAGAGCTCACGCCCGCAGGTGCCGACCCCGGTCATGACCTTCGTCTCGTCGCGCGCGCCCAGACGGCGAAGCTCGACGCGGGTGCCGAAGTGGGCCGCGAAGGCGGCGTTGAGCTCGGCGAAGTCGGCGTCGCCGGGGCCGCGGCCTGACGGATCGATCGAGTAGAAGATCGTGAGCGCCGAGCCGTCGAACTGCCAATCCGTGCCGAGGATCTTGATCGGCATGCCTCTGGAACGCGACATGTCGCGCGCCGCGACCGCCGCATCGGCGTCCATGCGCTCGCGCTTGTTGATCTCGAGCACGTCCGAGACCGACGCCTTCCGCACGACCGTGCCGAGCGGTGGGTCGACCTGGACGAGCGGCGAGTCGGTCGGGAGGATCTGGACCCGAGCGGCATCGATACCGAGCTCGGTGCGCACGATGATCCAGTCGTTCACGCGGTAATCGCTGACCGTGCCGGGATCGAAGAAGTACATGCGCCCCGCTTTCATGAAGCGAGCGCCTACGACGGTACGCATCAGGCGGCCTCCGCAAATGTTTCGTCGTACGGGAGCTTCAGGACGAATAGCTCGAGCAGCATGCGCGCACTCACGGTCGTCTCCACGACGTCGCGGCGCCACCGCTCCATGCGCTGCGCGAGGTCGACCAGGTCACGCGTGGTGACCTTCGCCGCCAACCTGCGGCTCTCCTCGGCGCGATCGGGGCGCATCGCGCCGTCGGCGACGCCGGTCCCGGCGACGGCCGCGTCGCGGACGAGCTCGCTCCAATTCACCAGGCGCGTCTCGATCAGCTCACTTCGCTTCTGGGAGTCGCGTTCGTCCGCGAGGGCTGCGGCCCATGCGAAGCGCTCGGTCAGCTTGCTGCCGACGAGTCGATAGAACTCGGCTTCAAATCGCGTGCGCGCGCCGCGCGCCCCTTCGTCCATCGCGAGCGTGAAGGCGATGCCAGGTTTGCCGGCCGCGGGTGCGGCGAAGCGCGCCGCGCTCTGGCCGAACCGTGCGACGAGCGCGCGCTCGATCTCGAGGCGCGCGACGGAACGGAACGGCAGGGGCTGGAGACGTGATCGGATCGTCTCGAGCAGGCGCGACGGTGTCGGCGTGATCAGCAGGAGCACCGCGTGCGGCGGCGGCTCTTCAAGCGTCTTGAGCAGCGCGACTTCGGCGTGCTCGGACAGGTCGGCGGCGTCGTCGATGATGACGACGCGCCTGCGTCCCTCGAGCGGCCGCAGGGCGAGGTCCTGCTGCATCTCGCGGATCTGCTCGATCGTGATGTTCTTGCGGTCATCGCGCTTCGCCTGGTCGACCAGTCGCGTGATCTCGCGGACGTCCGGATGCAGACCGCGCTCGATCTTCCGGCAGGCGAGGCAAACGCCGCATCCGCCTGGCACCACTGGCTCGGTCGCGCAGTTGAGCGTCTGCGCCAACCGCGTTGCCAGCGTGTGCTTTCCGATCGACCGCGGACCGCTGAGCTCGTATCCATGGGCCACGTCGCCCCGGACCGCTCGCTCGCCAAGCCTGGCGAGCAGGCGACGCTGCCCGATCACATCTCGCACGGGACGCCAGGATTGTAGGAGCCCGCTAGCCGAGTGCCTCGACGATCCGGCGCACCGGCGCCGGAAGATGAGGCGCGAGTCGGTAGTAGGTCCAGATGCCGCGTCGGGTGGCCTCGACCAGGCCGGCCTCGCGGAGCTTTGCCACGTGATGCGAGATCGTCGGTTGCGACAGGTCGAACGTAGCGGTGAAGTCGCAGATACAGACCGGTTCCTTCGCGGCTCGCAGCGCCAGGACCATCTGAAGGCGGGTCGGGTCGGCGAGCGCCTTGAGCACGTCGGCGATCTCCGCGGCGCGCACGTCCGGAACCTCGAGCTCGACGGCGCAACACACGCCACGCTCGCGTTCGGGCAGGACTGCCAGCTTTGCCATGCCTGCAGCGTACACGACCCATTGACAAACATCAATCGGTTGGCTACACCTAGCCATCGAGACCCATCTATGGGTCGTTGATCGGCGGAGGTACAGGTGAACGAGATAGAGGTACGGGAGCTCGTGAGGGCAAAGTACGCACAGAGTGCTCTCGAGATGGCGAAGGGCGCGTCGTGTTGCGACGACAGCTGCTGCGACGCGAACGGCTGTGGGGACGGGTACGCCGCCGACGAGCTGGCAAGCCTCGGCCTCGACGCGGCCGTCAGCCTCGGCTGCGGCAACCCGATGCTGCTGGCGGATCTCCGTCCGGGGGAGGTCGTGCTCGACCTCGGTTCCGGCGCGGGCCTTGACGTCCTGCTGTCGGCGCGTCGGGTCGCGCCGGGTGGACACGCCTACGGCGTCGACATGACCGACGAGATGCTCGCCGTCGCACGTGCCAATCAGGCGAAGTCCGGTCTGGGCAACGCCACCTTCCTCAAGGGCGCCATCGAGAGCGTTCCGCTGCCGGACGCGTCGGTGGACGTCGTGATCTCGAACTGCGTCATCAACCTGGCCGCGGACAAGGGCGCCGTACTGCGCGAGGCGTTCCGCGTCCTGCGACCGGACGGCCGATTCGCGGTCGCCGACATGATCGCGCTCGACGAGCTCGCGCCGGAGGCGAAACAGCGTCTCGATCTCTGGGCCGGCTGCGTCGCGGGCACGATCTCGCTGGATGCCTACACGAAGGAGCTGCAAGCGGCCGGTTTCGACGCGATCGACATCGAGGTGACGCGCGAGGTGCGCCTCGAGGACGTCGAGGGTCTGATCGCGAGCGCCTACATCCGCGCCCGCCGCCCGTCGCGCGTGGAGATCGCCGCGAAGTAACCGGCCTCAGTCCGCCTCGCGACCGCCGGCCAGGAGAACTCGCGAGCCAGCCGCTCGCGCCCCGCCGCGCCCATGCGGCGGGCCCGCTCGGGATCGCGCAGCAACG
This sequence comes from Chloroflexota bacterium, assembly GCA_005882255.1. Classification (GTDB taxonomy): domain Bacteria; phylum Chloroflexota; class Limnocylindria; order P2-11E; family P2-11E; genus CF-39. The sequence goes on from VBEZ01000124.1 coordinate 147,622, forward strand.
CCAGGATCGCCGCGGCGATCGCGTCGGGCTCATTTCGGACGTGCAGTCCATCGACGCCTTCGCGCACGACCTCGCGCAGCGGCGGGATGTCACCGGCGATCACGGGGAGCCCAGCGCTCCATGCCTCGAGGTACGCGTGACCGAACGTCTCGTGATCTGAGGGCATCGCGAAGATCGTCGCGCGCGCGAAGGCCTCGGCCTTCTCCGCCTCGGTGGCCACGCCACGGTCGATCCAGCGCGGATCGGCGAGACCGCGCTCGAGCGCGGCGTTCCACGCGGCCTGTCCGATCGTCACGAAGCGCGTGTCAGGCCGGTCAGCCCACACCAATCGCGCCGCAGCGCGCAGAGCGTGATACCCCTTGTAGCGCTCGCGACGTCCGACAAAGAGCACGGTCGCCTCGTCGCGCCCCACCTCGGGAAGCGCATGAAGGTTCGGACCGATGCCGGTGACATGCACATTCGCGACTCCTCGCGCGCGGTACCAGCCCGCCTCCCATTCGGTGAGCGCGATGACGGCGTCGTCTCGCCGATAGCGGGCCACGTCGGCCGCCGCCGTACCAGAGAACGGCTGTCCGGGATGGACGAGCGGCGTCTCGACGAAGGCGGCGCCCGCGTCTCGCGCGGCGCGCTCGAGCGGACCGACCCATTCGCGCGCGATCGAGTGCACCAGATCCGCGCCTCCGAGCGCGCGTCGCAGATCGCGCGGGTCGACCAGCGCGGTCGGCAACAGACCATCGATGGCGGCGCCGAACCGACCGCCCCGCGCTGGGATGAAGACGAATCGCGTTCCGTCCGACCGGATCGCGACCGGTCCTGGCGGTGCCGCCAGCACTTCGCCGGGCACCCCAGGGCGATGCCACGCTGGACGCAGCCCGACCAGCGTGACCTCGTGACCCAGTGCGCGGAGCTCGCGATCGAGCGCGCGCGCGAACAACTCGGAGCCACCGATGCTCGAGAGAAGCTTCTTCGCGATGACGACGCGCACGCGGGAAGGCTAGGCGAGGGCCTCGTCCGCTGGCAGGTGCGTACCGATGGCGCGCTGATGCGCGCTCTCGACGCGGTCCATCACGCGTTCCCAATCCCACCGTTCGCCCAGCTTCGCGTTGCCCGCCGTTCCCATCGCGTGTCGGAGCGCGGGGTCGTCGAGGAGGCGCGTGACCGCGCGCGCGATGTCCGCGACGTTCTGCGGCACGAGCAGCCCGTCGACGCCATTCGCGATGACCTCGCGCAGCGGTGGGATGTCGCCGCCGATCACCGGCTTCTCGTGCAGCCACGCCTCGAGATAACCGATCCCGAACGTCTCGTACGCCGACGGCATCGCGAACACGTCGCACGCGTCGAGCGCCGCAGATTTCTCCGCGGCCCCGGCGCGTTCGATCTCGATGATCCGCTCGTCGGCGTATCGCGCGAACTCGTCGATCATCGTGCCGTAGAAGCCGGGCATCCCGATGAAGACGAAGCGCGCCTCGCCGTGGCGTTGCCACACGAGCTCCGCGGCGTCGAGCAGATGGATGTAACCCTTGTACCGCTCGCGCCGCCCCACGTACAGGATCACCGGCGCTCCCGCGGGGATGTCGTGACGCGCCCGGAACGCTGCGCCGTCGTGAGAGCGAAGCGCGTTCGCCCCCATGCCGGTCGTGATCAGTCGATACGCGTCGACCCGATGCTCTCCGAACCACGCCCGCTCCCAGTCGGTCATCGTCGTGATGACCGACGCGCGTTGGTAGCGGACGAAGTCGGCCGGCGTGTCGCCGCCGTGGAACTGCCCGGGATGCGCGAGCGGGGTCAGCACGATCGGCAGATCGAGCTCTTCCGCGACACCCAGCGAGCTGTCGAGGTACTCGCGGCCCACGTTGTGGATCAGGTCGCGGTCCTCCGCGTAGCGTTCGAGCTCGTCCCCGCGCATCAGATCGACCAACGTCGACGCATCGGCGACGTAACCGAGGAAACCACCCCGTGGCTTCACCTGGATGACCTCGACGCCGTGATCTTCGAAGCGCGACCGCTCGTCGAAGGCCTGACCACAGACGACGCGGACATCATGGCCGCGCGCCGCGAGCCGCGTCGCCCACTGATACGCGAGACTTTCCGAGCCACCCATCGGCGCGTAGGTGCGTTTCGTGAAGAGGACCTTCATCCAGACGCGCTCCCGTGCAAAGTCGCTGCCGCGCCGCGGGTCAGGATGCGGCCGCGGACTCGTCCATGCCGATGAACTTCGCCCACGCGCTCTCGCCGGCGCGGACATACGAGGAGTACAGATAGGTGGGCGTGGCGGGCGGCCGCTTCGGCTGACGAAGCAGCGTCATGTGGGACTCGGCCAGCGTGCGGCCACCTTTCCGATGGTTGCACGCTCGGCACGCAGCCACGACGTTGTCCCACGTGTGCTGGCCGCCGCGATGACGCGGCATCACATGGTCCAGCGTCAGGTCGTTCCCTCGCTTGCCGCAGTACTGGCAGGTGTGCTCGTCGCGCTGGAGGATCTCCTTGCGCGTGAGCTTCACGACCGGCCGCGGCCGCTTGATGTGATAGACGAGACGGATCACCGACGGCGACTGCAGATTCAGACGCTCGCTCGTGATGATGTGACCGTTCTGCTCGATCACCGTTGCCTTCTGCTTCGAAAGCAAGACGACAGCACGCCGCACGTTGCACACGTTCAGCGGCTGGAAATCCAGGTTGAGTACGAGCACGTTCGCGTCGACGACCGCCATGTTCCGATTCTACGGGCAGGGCGTTACGATTGCGTACACATCATGAGTACGAACGACCGCACCAACGTTCGCCCGGGCCCGGCTTTGCCGGCCACGGGCGGGCCCAATTCAACGGCCACCTGGACCCTCAAAAGCGGTCTCGCGCGCATGCTGAAGGGCGGCGTGATCATGGATGTGGTCACCGCCGAGCAGGCGCGGATCGCGGAGGAAGCGGGCGCCGTGGCGGTGATGGCACTCGAGCGCGTCCCGGCGGACATCCGCGCCGCGGGTGGGGTCGCGCGGATGAGCGATCCCCAGAAGATCATCGAGATCATGAGCGCCGTGACCATTCCGGTCATGGCGAAATGCCGGATCGGGCACTTTGTCGAGGCTCAGGTGCTGGAAGCTCTCGGTGTCGACTACGTCGACGAGAGCGAAGTTCTTACGCCGGCAGACGAGCAGTTCCACGTACAAAAGCACGACTTCAAGGTGCCGTTCGTGTGCGGCGCGCGCGATCTCGGCGAGGCGCTCCGCCGCATCAACGAAGGCGCGGCGATGATCCGCAGCAAGGGTGAAGCGGGCACCGGCAACATCGTCGAGGCCGTGCGCCATCTCCGCGCGATCCTCACGGAGATCCGGACGCTCGCTGGCCTGAAGGACACCGGACTCGACGCGAAGGCCGAGGAGTACCGCGTGCCGGTCGAGCTCGTTCGCGACGTCGCGAAGAATCAGCGACTTCCAGTGGTCCTCTTCTGTGCCGGCGGCATCGCGACGCCGGCCGACGCCGCGCTCACGATGCAGCTCGGCGCCGAAGGCAACTTCGTCGGCTCCGGTATCTACAAGTCCGAGGATCCGGCCCGGCGCGCGAAGGCGATCGTCGAGGCGACGACGCACTTCAACGACGCGAAGCTCATCGCCGAGGTCTCGCGCGGTCTCGGAGAGCCGATGCGTGGTCTCTCGCTCGAGACCATCCCCGCCGGCGAACGCCTTGCCATCCGCGGCTGGTAGCCACTACGCGGCTGCTGGCGGCGCTCGTCTCCGTGCGTGAGCAAGCTCCCGCACTCCGCCTCGCTAGCCAGTAAGGGCTCCGCCACGACGACGCCTCGCATCGGCGTCCTCGGTCTCCAGGGCGATTTCAGCGAGCACCTCACCACCCTCCGCGGCATGGGTGCGCAAGGGGTCGACGTGCGTCGGCCAGAGCAACTCGACGACATCGACGGGCTCATCATCCCGGGCGGCGAGAGCACGACGATCGGGAAGCTCGCGCAGAGCTACGGGATCATTCCGAAGCTCCGCGAACGTGCCGCACAGGGGATGCCGGTGTGGGGCACCTGCGCCGGAGCGATCTTCCTCGCGAAGGACGTGCCCGGTCATCCGCATCCTCTGGCGGAGCTGATGGACATCACCGTCGAGCGCAACGCGTTCGGCCGTCAGATCGACTCGTTCGAGTCGGACATCGATGTCGAGGGCATGGCCGGCGGTCCGTTTCACGCCGTCTTCATTCGAGCGCCGAAGATCACGAGGATCGGTCCCGGTGTCGTCGTTCTCGCGCGGCTCAGCGATGGGACCGTGGTCGCGGTGCGCGACGGCACGTTACTCGCCACCTCCTTCCATCCCGAGCTGACCCGCGACGAACGTTTTCATCGTCTCTTCCTCTCGCTCGGGAAGGGCTGAGGCGGCGTGCCGGCGCGCGCCGCGACCCCGTTCGACCTGCGCCGTATCTCGGCCTTGCTCGAGTCCTCGCTGCACACCGGCGAAGGGATCGTCGCGTCGGCGCTTCCCGTGCCGCTTGCGGGTGGCGCCATAGGTGGCTGGCGCGGCCTGATGAACGGGCTCTTCGGTCTGAATGGACGCCTGCGGATCTACCTCGAGGAGTACCGCGGCCAACTGCGCAGCACGGCGTTCGTCTACGACGGAAGACGGCCGGAGTGGGTCGTCCTCATGCTCGCGGCGCTGCCCGAACCCGGCGGCACCGACAGCGCATTTCGACTGCTCTCCGGCATCAGCGCCTCCGCCGCGCGATCCGGGATACAGCGCCTCTTCGCCGCGGTGCCGGACGAGGCGCGCCCGCGCGAGACGTTCTTCCAGGCAGGCTTCTACTCCTACACACGCGAGACCTGGTACGCGGCGGCCGGCGCCGCGCTGGCAGCGCCCTCCCAGCGGATGCACGCGCGAGACGCGACGTCAGTCGACGCGCATGACCTCTTCCGCTTCTACGCGATGACGACGCCGCATGCGGTGCAGCGTGCCGAGCAGCTCTCGGTGCAGGATTTCGATCTTGGCCGGCGCGGCGGCGCCTACGACCCGCCGCATCTCATCGGCGGCAATCCGCTCGCGATGCGCCGTCGGATGGCGCTCATCGAGCACGATCAGACCAAGCCCAGCGCGGTCGCGCTGTCATTCGCCGGAGTTGACCGCCATCCGAACGTGCTGAAGGTGCGTACCGATGCGGGCGACGTCGACAGGGCGCGCGATCTCGTGCGCGCCGCCGTACGCGTCCTGCCTCCGGGCCGGCCGATCACGTCGCCGGTGCGTTCGTACGAGGAGCACGTCGCGCGCGCGCTGTTGTCAGAGGGTTTCCGCGACGCCGCGACGGCGATGCTGTTCGTGAAAGAGCTCGCGGTCCGCGTCGAGGAGCCGGCGCTCGCGCCGGCGGTGGTGCGCTAGGACCCTCGATATGCTCTTTAGCGAATGCAGCAGAGCGACGAGCTCGAGGCGCTGCTCCGGGGACTCCCACCCGACCTCGTGCAGCGCGTACGTGCGCTGGACGGTTTGGAGGGTCTACTCGAGATCGTGATGGATCTCGGTCGCCTCCCTGAAGCGCGTTTCGTTGGACGCGAAGAGCTGTTGTCGCAGCGCGAGGTGTCCGCGGAGGACCTCGCGTACGTCATCTCGCACATCGGGCAGTTCGGCGGCGACAACCGCGCCGGCATCGAACGAACGTTGCATCGCATCAGCGCGCTGCGGAACCGCGCCGGAAAGGTCGTCGGCCTCACGCTCCGCGTCGGCCGCGCTGTCTACGGGACAGTCGAGATCATCCGCGACATCGTCGAGTCGGGGCGCAGCATCCTGCTTCTCGGTCGTCCCGGCGTTGGCAAGACGACGATGCTTCGCGAAGTCGCGCGCGTCCTCGCCGATGATCTGGCCAAGCGCGTCGTCATCGTCGACACCTCGAATGAGATCGCCGGCGACGGTGACATCCCACATCCCGGCATCGGACGCGCCCGACGCATGCAGGTGCCGACGCCCTCCCTCCAGCACGCGGTGATGATCGAGGCGGTCGAGAACCACATGCCCGAGGTCGTCGTCATCGACGAGATCGGCACCGAACAGGAGGCCGCCGCGGCGCGCACGATCGCGGAGCGTGGCGTGCAGCTCATCGCGACCGCACACGGCAACACCCTGGAGAACCTCATGCTCAACCCGACTCTGACCGACCTCGTCGGCGGCATCCAGACCGTCACGCTCTCCGATGAAGAGGCGAGGCGGCGCGGCACGCAGAAGTCGGTCCTCGAACGCAAGGCCCCACCGACGTTCCAGGTCCTCGTCGAGATCCAGGCGTACCAGCGTGTCGCGGTCTACCACGACGTATCGCAGGTGGTCGACGCCATCCTGCTCGGGATGCCCGTCGCGCCGGAGATCCGCTCGCGCACCGAGGGCGGCGAGATCGCACGCACGACGCAGGCACCGACCCGGGCACCTGCGGATGCGGTCGAGCACCGCAGCACGCCACGGTTGCCGTTGGATGACGGCATGCGGGAGACGATCAAGGTGTATCCCTTCGGCGTGTCGTGGACGCGGGTGGAGGACGCCGCGCGCGGTCTCGGTCTGCCGGTCGCGATCGTTCGCGAGCCTGAGGACGCCGACGTCGTTCTGACCCTGAAGAACTACTACCGGCGCAAGACGCCGCGTCTCCGCAACGCCGAATCCTCCGGCATCCCGATCTACATCGCTCGGAGCAACTCGTCGAGCCAGATCGCGAGTGCGCTGGCCAGCGTCATCGACCTGCGGCGTGGGCCCGAGGACCAGGCCCTCGAGGAGGCGCGTGAGGCGATCGAAGCCGTGGCGAGCGGCCAGAGCGACGAGATCGAGCTGGCGCCGCAGAACGCCTACGTTCGTCGACTGCAGCACGAGCTAGCGGAGCGCGCGAGCCTCTCGTCGCGATCGACCGGGCACGATCCCGTGCGCCGCGTGCAGATCTATCGGTGAAGCGCGGCCTCTTTCTTTCCTTTGAAGGGGGCGAGGGCTCAGGGAAGTCGCTCCAGGCGCGCGGCCTTGCCGATGCGCTGACCGAGAGGGGTCGCGACGTCGTGCTCACACGGGAGCCGGGGGGCACCGCGGCCGGCGAGCGCATCCGTGACATCCTCCTACACGCGCGTGAGATCCCGTTGAGCCCGGAGGCGCAGGTCCTTCTCTTCAGCAGCGCGCGCGCGCAGCTGGTTCGCGAAGTGATCCACCCGGCGCTCGAGGCGGGAAAGATCGTCATCGCCGACCGCTTCTTCGATTCGACCGTCGTGTACCAGGGTCACGCCCACGGTGTTTCGCTTCAGGCGATCCGCGAGGTCACCGCTCTCGCGGTCGGCACGCTCGTACCCGATCGCACCTTTCTGCTCGACCTACCGGTCGAGGTCGGGCTCGCACGCTCGGGCTGGGCCGCCGAGGCGCGGTGGGACCGGTTCGAGGCCGATGCGACCGACTTCCACGTCCGCGTCCGCGACGCTTACCTGCGTCTGGCCGCCGCCGAACCGCGACGCTTCGTCGTGATCGCGGCGGATCGCGACGAGGCGGTGATCGCGAAGGACATCAGGCGCGAGGTGGACGCCCTGCTCGGCGCCCCGGCATAGCGGGAGAGCGAGGGTATAGTCCCGCCGGGATGAAGCTCGTCGTCGCGATCGTCCACCCCGAAGATGCCGGTGCGCTCGTCGATGCGCTCACCGACAAGGAGTACCGGGTGACGCGCCTTCATTCGCAGGGCGGTTTCCTCAAGACGAGCAACGCGTCGATCATCGTCGGCGTCGAGGAAGCGCAGGTCGAAGATGTGATCGCGACGATCCGAGAGACCTGCCACGCGCGGACCCAGCACATCAGCCCGATGCCGCCGATCATGGAACCGGGCGAGTTCTACATGCCGTACCCCGTGGAGGTCACGTTCGGCGGGGCCACCGTGTTCGTTCTCGATGTGGCTCGCTACGAGCGCCTTTAGCGCCGGGACCTCGGGCGTTCCTTCGTTACCTGTGGTCAGAAGGGACCATCACCTCGACATGACCATGCCCTGAGGCGCGTGCGTCTCACGCTGCGCGGTCATAGCGAATTGGTCAGTTGCAGGGATGACGCGACCGCCTGCGCGATGAAAACCTCGGCCGACAGCTCGGCCAACGGTAAGGAGTCGTGCAGATGGAACTCTTGGTAACACTCGCGAAGATCTGGCGAGCGCGAGTGGCCGACGTCATTCGGCCGGTGCTCGCATGCGGTTCGATGGTCGGCGCAAGCATCCGGCGAGCGCGCAGAAGCCCGTAGCGTTACTGACGCGTCCGTTCGAGCTGCACGGCGGCCTCGGCGCGGTTCGACGCTCCGAGCTTCGCGCGCGCGTTCGCGAGATGACGCGCAACGGTGTGCGGGCTCAGGTAGAGCCGCTCCGCGATCTGGCGGTTCGTTAGGCCGTCTGCCGCGAGCGACAGCACCTCGACCTCGCGTTCGCTGAGGGAGATCTGCGCTCCCGTGCGCGAGGAGAGCTTCGCCGCGGTGCGGCCCACCTCGTCGTTGCGTTTCGCGAGCCGCGCGAGGATATCTCGCGCCTGCATCGTGCCGACGAGTCCAAGGACGTCGACGGCGGCGGTGCGCGCGGTGCTCGTCACGCTCGCATCATCGAGATGGCGCATGACCACTTCCGTCGTGACCGCGGGCCTTCCCGCTGTGAGCGCGAGCTCCAGGATCGATCGGCCACGCTCGCCTGTCACGGTCATCGCCAGCGCGGCGTCAGCCGCGACCTCCGGGGGCGCGAGTATCGGCCGCCGCCACGCGGTTATGTCCAGGAGCTGATGGAGGCGGTGGGCCATCGCGGGTTGCGGCTCGATCGCCAACATCCACACGAGCGAGCTCACCTGCAGCCACACGTTGCCGGCGCGCCGTGCAAGGTGCTCGGCCTCCCGGAACGCGTCGTAACTCCTCTCGGCGTAGCCGGACAGGAAGACCGGAAGCCCACGGAGACCGGGTGTCGCGCGCCGCGCCTTCGCAACAAGACCCGCGAGCTCGGTATCCCGGCCGCGCCGGCCGGAGCGAACGTCGCTTGCCACGCGCCACGAGATCGCCTGCAGCTCAGCTCGCGGCGCCGCAAGTCGCACCGCGATGCGTTCTGCAAGGCGTGCCGCCCATCCGAGCGAGTCATCTTCTCGCAGCGCGAGGAACGGCATGAGGTAGAGGAGGATCTCCCACACGCCCTGAGGTGACGGGCCCGTCGGGCGACACACGTGCTCGGGCGTCGCGAGCTCGAATTCATGCTTCTCGCCCATACCCACTCGGACAAGCTCTGCCAGATCGCGCGCGAGGACGCGCATCGGCTCACCTTCGTCGCCGAGGCGTTGCGATTCCCGTGCGAGCGCGTGCGCTACCTCGAGCTGTCCAGCGTGCGCCTCGCCGATCGCCAGAGAGAGCGTGTCGTGCAAGCGGCGAAAACGGAGGTGCCTGCCGATCGGGATGTCGTCGCGATTCCACAACATAGCGGGGTAGTAGTTGGAGATGCGCTGCGCCCAGTGGCGGTACGGGCCCATCGAGCGACGGGCCTGGAACTCGTATGGTTCGAACAGCAGCCGGTGGTGCGGTTCTGTCGTCGCAGGGAAGCTCAAGTGATCGACCGGAGCTGTGATGATGTCGCGTACGCCGAGTACTTCTGTCGGCTCCATCGGCTGCGCGGCGAGGGAGTTGCGGAGCGCGTCCCACTCGCCGTGATCGACCATCGCCGACGCGCGATAGCGTTCGAAGACCGGATCGAATCCGATCGGCAGCTGGAGCACGAGCTGGAACAGCTCGCGACCGTACGGCCCGTCGGTGATCATTGCGTCCATTACGGTCTGTAGGCGAACGCGGACCTCAGGCCAGTCAGCGCCGCGGAACGCGGACACAAGGTCGCTCGGCAGGTGTTCGAAACCGACCGGCGCCCATAGGTCGGGCTCCGCAGGGAGCTCTTGGCTACTCGTCGGCATCCCGTGCCCTCCCCAGATGCGACCGGCCGCCGGCCGCGCCAACGCGGACTGTAGCCCTATCGATTCAATGGGCCCTCACGAGATGCGGCCAGCTCTGGTGACTCGATTTCAGCACGATTACGGACAGTTTTCCCCGTCTCGGTGGGGTATCGGACCTAGGTAGGCCCTTAAGTCGCCGACCAAGCCGCCCGATGAACAACGTGGAACCCGGGCGAAGGGAGGCTCAAATGCAGCGGATTCTCGCAACTTTGGCCATGCTGGCCGCGCTCGTGTTGGCCGGCGGGGCAGGCACTAACGGTCTCTAAGGTCATCTCCGTCCTCTAGAGGCGTGTAAAAGCGCGCAAGGGAAGGGCCGCAGGGCCCTTCTTTTGTTTCTCGTATGTATCCCCTTCGATGCGGCCTATCTCAGCGCCTCGCATATCCTCCCGCACGTGACCTCCTGGCTTGCACCTGTTCCAGCTCGTGCTCCAGCTGCCGATCGGATTCGATCCGGTCTTCGAACGTTATCGCGCTTCGGCGATGGTCGATCACGGCGAATGGGACGCGCTCCGCAACTCTCTTGCGGCACGGCCGCTGGAGCCCACAGAGGTTCTCGGAGTGCGCGACATCATCACCGCGCCCGTGGATCGCTCGAGCTTACCGGCCGTGACGGAGTCCCACCAACGCGTGCTATTCGAGTCGTACGAGTTCCAAGCCCGTCGATCGATGGGCGCATACCGCCACTGGGCGCAGCGCATCGCGAACTA
>VBEZ01000198.1 GCA_005882255.1 Chloroflexota bacterium
CGTACGCGAACGGCGAGATCCTCGCGCGACCGGGTCTTGGTCGCTTGGTCGCCCGCGCCACGCGCACCGAGTCGTCCTCCTAAACTCCCGCCGGTGACGCTTACGATGCCCGCGCCGATCACCGCGGAGCTGCTCGAGACCCGCAACCGCGAGCGGCTCACGCGCGCCGAGACGCTGCTGCGGCAGCTCGAGAGCGCGAGCGCGCCGTTCACGAAGGGCAGCGTGATCGCGCCGCTCAACGATCTCCACGTGGAACTACACAACCTCGGCGCCGAGTGCGGGATCTATATCGCGATGCACCCCGACCAGACGGTGCAGCAGCTCGCCGAGACGCTGCAGCGGGAGGGCATCGAGCTCGGTCAGCGGCAGCTGCAGAGCCGTCGGGTGTACGACGCCCTCGGAGCGATCGATCCCGCGTCGCTCGATGCCGTGGAACGCCGCTTCGTCGACATCTCGCGGACGGACATGCGTCGCGCCGGCGCCCTCCTCGGGCCCGCCGAACGCGATCGCGCTCGCGCGCTACGCGCGGAGCTCACGCGGCTGGGTCAGGACCACGCGCGCAACATCCGCGACGACACGCGCTACATCGCGCTCGAGGGAACGCACGAGTTGGACGGTCTGCCGGCGGACTACATCGCGACGCATCAGCCGGGCGCAGATGGCACGATCCGCATCAGCACCAATCCGCCGGACCACCAGCCGTTCATGACCTACGCGCACTCGGATCGCGCGCGCAAGGCGCTGCAGACCGTCTATCTGGATCGCGCACCGGAGAACGTCGAGGTCCTCGCGGCGCTGACGCGGACGCGGCACGAGCTCGCGCGCATCCTCGGCTATCCGAACTGGGCGCGGTACAACGTCGAGGACCGCATGGTGCTCACGCCCGAGGCGCTCGACGGCTTCTTCACCGAGCTCGACGACGCATCGCGCGACGCCGCGAAGGCCGAGCTCGCCGTCCTCCTCGAGGAGAAGCGCATCGATCATCCTGGCGCGACGACCGTCGGGGACTGGGAGTGGCAGTACTACCTGAACCGCGTGAAGACGAAGCGCTTCCACTTCGACGCGCAGGAAGTGCGTCCCTATCTCGAGTACGGTCGCGTGCGCCAGGCGATCCTGGACCTGAACAGCGAGCTCTTCGGCATGAGCTTCACCCCGGCGGTGCACGAGGAGCGCTGGCACCCGACGGTGGAGAGCTTTGACGTCACGATCGACGGCGACCCCGCCGGCCGCATCTCGCTCGACATGCATCCGCGCGAGCGCAAGAACAAGTGGTTCTTCAACGCTCCGCTGCGGCTCGGTGTCGGCGGCAAGCAGATCGGACACGGTGTCCTCTGCTGCAACTTCCCGGACCCGACGACGCTCTCGGGCCCGGCGCTCATGGAGCACGCGCAGGTCGTAACGTACTTCCACGAGTTCGGGCACCTCGTGCATGGTCTCGCGCGGCGCAAGGTCCCGTTCGTCCGCCTGTCCCGCACCGAGGGCGATTTCATGGAGGCGCCCTCGACGTTCCTCGAGGACTGGATCTACGACTACGCGGTGCTCACGCGCTTCGCGACGCACGTCGACACCGGGGCCCCGATCCCCGCCGACCTCGTGAAGCGATTGCGGGCCGCGCGCAACTTCGGCCGCGCGATCCGCACGCGTCAATTGCTGATGCGGTCGCGACAGTCACTCGCGCTCCACGACGGCACGCGGCCGGGCGCCGATCCGCGTGTCGTGGAACGCGAGATCAACGAGCGTTACGGGCTCTTCGAGCCGATCCCGGGCACGGCGTGGCCGGCGAGCTGGGAACATATGGACACCGATCACTACTCGGCCGCGTACTACACCTACATCTGGTCGCAGACGATCGCGAAAGATCTGCACACCGCCTTCGATGGCGATCTCATGAACACGGCCGTCTCGCGGCGCTATCGCGACAAGATCCTCGCGCCCGGCGGCACCAAGCCCGCCGCGGATCTTGTCCGTGATTTCCTCGGCCGGCCGTACGACCTTCGCGCGTTCAAGGAGTGGGTCGCGGGGCGGGACTAGGCGCAAGCGGACGGAATGTCTGGAGGATCCCGAACGGATCCTCGATCCCCGGGCCATCGCGGCGGTAGAAGATCTGCATCCACAGCGCGCCCCGCTGGAAGAACTGCGTGCCGTCCGGCCGATCGCCCCCGAGGAAGACCCAGCCCTGTCGCACCGCCTCGCCGGGGATCGCGACGTTCACCTTACCCGCGCCGCACTGGACGTACCAGGTGTTGCCGAGGTCGTCGGTATGGCGATAGCTCGACACGATCGCGCAGCTTTGCGGCAGCACCAGATCGAGCGGCCGAGGGCTCGTCGGGAATGCGGCGACCCCGGTTGACGTCGGCGCAGTGACGGTCACCTGCATCGTGAGGAGCTCGAGCTTTTGACTGTTGCCATAGACGATGAGCGCACGCCGCGGCTCACCGGTGATGACCACCATCCGGTAGCCGGGCTGCGGATGGACGTTGAGCACCGCCGTCGCGCCATCGAACACCACGTAGCTGTCGGGGGCGTAGCCGAAGAGCCAGACCTGCTGTTCTTTTGTTTGGCAACCCGCGCCCCTGATGCGCGGATCCGACCACAGACCCGTCAGCGCGACGATGCCATTCCGCGAGCTGTTGCCAGATCCGTCGTAGAGGACCGCCAAGGCATGGAATTGCTGCGCTGGGAATGAATTGTCGTCGAAGCGCAGGTCGCGGTAGCGCGGATCGCTGGCCAGGCCCGCGGTCTGCTCCCGCACGCTCGGTCGCACCCAGGAGTCACTCGCGCCGCAGACGGCGAAACCCGGGCCGGTGGCCAGCGCTCGCGAGGTATCGAACGAACGCGAGATTGGGGTGACAGCCGGCGTGGCGGACCGTGGACCGGTCGCTATCGGTGTGGGTGTGGGTGCGGTCGCCGAGTTGCCATACGTTCGGTCCCACGATGGCGCGACGGCGACGAGGATCAGCACCACGAGCGCAAACAGACCCGCGAGAAGGTCCCGCACGGCGGTGATCCTCGCAGACGGCAAGGACCGCGGCGTCAGCGTCGCACCCCGGCAAGTCCTACGCCTGGCTTAGGAGTTGGGTACCGTGGAGACGTGGAGCGCCTCCGCTACGACGAGGACACCGCGTTCCTGCTCGCTGACAACGCGGCAACGATCGCGCGGATCGTGCGCACCGTCCCGGCGGAACGGCTGCGCGCCACGCGTTTCGGCGAGTGGACGGCGGTCGAGGTGCTCGGACATCTCGCCGACTCGGCCGAGATCTTCGCCGAGCGCGTGCGACGCTGCGTCGCCGAGGACCGTCCAACGCTGCAGGCGTTCGATCAGGACGCGCTCGCGGCCGAGAGACGCAATGCCGAACGCGATCCGCTGGACCTATCGCGCCGCCTCGGCGCCGCGCACGCGGAGATCGTGCGCTTGCTGATGGACGAGAAGGCTCGCTCGCGTCCGGGCCTCCACTCCGAACACGGCGAGCTCGACGCGGGTCACTTCGGCGCCTACCAGGCGCAACACGCGCGGGACCACGTCGGCGAGATCGCCAAGGCATTCCCGCCGACCGCATGAGCGGATCGCGCGAGCAGGCGCTCGCGCCGCTCTCCCGGGTCGACGCCGAGCGCCTCCTTCCAGAGCTCTCGACGGGGCGACAGACGCTCGAACGCCGCGTGCTGCGGGCGCGCTGCCTCAAATACCTCGAGTCGTTCGATCTCGCGTGGGCCGAGCTGAACGCGGTGCTTCCTCTGGTGAAAGATCCACTTCTGGCGGCCCGCGTCGCGGTCGATCTGCTGCACCTCTCCTATTACCTCGTGCGCCGCGAGGACTCCGTCCGGTTCGCGGCGATGGCGGAGAGTCCGGCGGCCGGCGACCCGCTGTTGCTCGCGGAGCTTCGGCTCGGATCGTCGATCGTACGGACCGCGGCGAACGACGTGCGTGGGGCGCTGGTCGACGCGCGGCGTGGCTCGGACGCCCTCGCGGTGGCCCCGCGCGGACGCTCGCGGGATCTCGTGACCACGCGCGTGCAGCGCCAGCTCGCCCATCTGCTCTCGCACGCCGGGGACTACGTCGGCGCCGCCGCCGCGGCCGAGGCGACCGGACGCAATGCCGCGCGGGTGGGCGACCCGGCCGAGGTCGCGTGGGCGACGTACACGGCGGGCTTCGTCGACTGGTTCGCCGGTCGACTCGATGCGGCCGTCGACGAGTTCACGCGCGCCGAGCTCGGCCTCCGCCAGTACGGCTCGTCGGTCTGGCGCCACACGCTCCTGTGCCTCGCGCGCGCGAAGCTCGAGCGCGGCGAGCTGAGCGAAGGCGAGCGACTCGCGCGTCAGAGCGCGACCGGCGCGACCGAGGATCACGGGCACATCGCGCTCCTGCGCGGTGAGGCGGAGGTCGCCGAGCTCATCCTCAGCCGTGCCTCCAAGGGCTTTCCCGAGGACGAGCAGTTCCGCGACTTCGTGCGCGCGATCGTCCGCGGTCAGCGCGGCGATCCCCGGACCGCGGTCCGCATGCTCGACGACACGGCGCGCGAGTTCGAGTCCCGCGGCATGGATCACTGGGCGATTGGCGCCGCCGTCCACGCCGCGTACTTTCGCGAGACCGTCGTGCGCGGCGGTGGGACATCGCGGGTCGGCCATCTGGTGCGGGACATCGGCGCGCGCGGCGGCGAGGGCTTCGCCTACTACCTACCGGATGTCGCCGCATGGCTCGGGCGGGCGGCGGAACGTGACGGGCAGGCTTCGGCGCTCGCGCGCACGATCCGCGCCCGCGCGGAGGCGGCGCAGCGGCGCGCGAAGACCGACGCCGGCGCGGCCGTGGGCGCCTCGGCGCTCGACGAGGCGACCTTCGGGCTGCGCAGCATGGGCCTCACCTGGCGCGAGATCGGCATCCTCCGCGATATGGAGCAGCTCTCGCGCGAGGGCAAGCGACTCGATCGTGCGGCGCTCGCGGCGCG
>VBEZ01000178.1 GCA_005882255.1 Chloroflexota bacterium
CGGCGAACGGCGACCGGGTCGCGCTGAAGAACGGGTGGTATCCCGGCGAAGAAGGTTGGCGTGTGAACAGCACCGGGATCGTCTGGCCGCGAGCGGGTGATGCCTACGCGATCGCGATCGTCACCGGCGGTCGAGTGAGTTGGCAAGAGGGCATCGAGACGATCGAAGGCATCGCCGCGCCGCTGAACGCCGTGATGCGGTCGGGACGTTCATGACCGCGACGCTATCGAGCGGCGCGCGCTGTCGGTGCGGAAAACATCAGAATCAGCGCGTGGACGCGAGCAAGGTCGAGCGTACGACGCGCGCGCTTCCTCACGTCCTTCTCCTCGCGGTCGCTCTCGTCGTCGTCGCGGCCTGTGCGCCAACGGGCACGGCCGCGTCGGGCGTCGCGTCGTCCGTCTCCCCGCCCGATCCGTCGAATGCCACATTCAAGATCGAACGCGACATGGTCGCGCTTGTGAACGGCCGCGCCGAGCGCGAGGTCGCGCCGGGATCGGCGACGAAGGTCACAACGACGCTCGCCGATCCGCGCGTGTCAGGGGACGTGGACGGCGACGGGCGACCCGATACGGTCGTCGTCCTCATCTACCAGCCGGGCGGCAGCGGAACGTTCTTCTACGTCGCGGCGCTGCTGAACGGCACTGGTGGCGTCACAACGGCGCCGGCGGTCCTGCTCGGTGACCGCATCAAGATCACCGGGGTGAAGTTAGACGGCCGCACGATCGTGGTCGACGCCCTCGATCGGACCGCCGGCCAGCCGCTCAGCGAGTCGCCGTCTGTCGCCTCGACGAAGCGTTTCGTCGTCGACCGCGGAGCGCTCGTAACGCAGTAGCCTGAGCCGATGGGCAACAGCCCCGGATGACCAAGGCCGATTCGGATCATCGGCGCGCCAGCAACGCCGGGGTCGAAGGCAATGAGCGGCTGACGGCACTCACGAGTGCGCTTTTGCTTGCCTTCATCCTCATCGCTCTCGCAACGACGCCGAATCTCCACGCGCTGCTGTACGTACACGTCTTCGTGGGCATCTTGCTCATCGGGCCGCTTGCAGTGAAGCTCGGCAGCACCGGTTACCGGTTCGCCCGCTATTACACCGGTGCTCCGGCATACGTCGCGAAGGGTCCGCCCCATCCGGCCCTGCGGGTCGTCGCGCCGGCGCTGGTGCTGATCACGCTGGCATTACTCGCCACCGGGTGCGCGCTGCTGGTGACTGGCCCAGCAGATCCCGGCCCCTTTGAGGGACTGCACAACCTCAGCTTCGTGCTGTGGTTCCCGCTCGCCGCCGTGCACGCGTTCGGACACCTTCGCGAGCTCCCGCGGACCCTGGCGCAGGAGTGGCGCGCGCTCCGTGCGGCAGGGGGATCGGGGAGTGCCGCTCGGGTGGAGCTGAACGCCGGCGCGCTGCTGTTCGGAGCCATCGCCGGGGTAGTGGTGCTGCCTACCGGCGCCCCCTGGGCGGCACCGGGCGTCCTCACTCAGGCGCTGCCGGGTCCGGTCGTCGCCGCGATCCTGGCCACGGGATTGGTCGTGCTCGCATCACGACCTTGGAAGTGGAACTAGCCCTCGACGAGTTCCAGTGTGGTGAAGACCGACCGCGCGCTCCTAGACTCCAGGCTAGAGAGAAGGGGGTTCGTAATGTCAGCGACGACGACCATGCCCGCCGTGTCCATGGCGCAGAAAGCCGGTTGGGGGACGCGCGCGCTCGCGATCCTCATCGACGTGATCGGGGTCGGGATCATCGCGGGCGCCGTCTCGAGCATCCTCGGGGGTGGCCCGTCGAGCACGCAGTACCAGGGACTCTCGACGCTCTTCCAAGCCGCGTACTTCACCTACTTCTGGTCGGCGGCCGGAAAGGGACAGACGCTCGGAAGCCGTGCGCTCAATATCCGCGTGGTGAAGACGGATGGCTCGTACCTCGACTACGTCGGCGCGTTCCTTCGCTACGTCGGTTTCGTCATCTCGTGCGTCGTGTTCCTCATCGGCGTCATCTGGGCGGCTTTCGATGCGCAGAAGCAGGGCTGGCACGACAAGATCGCCGGCACCTACGTGGTCAAGGCATAGCGACAGAATTCGGCGCTTCTCCGAGCTTCCCCATCCCGCGGAGGCTCATGGCGGAGTCTTGACGTGACAGGTTCCCGGCTCGCGCTCACGCGTGCGAAGATCCTCGCCTTCCGGCGGCACGTCGGCGCGCTCGACGAGCGGCTCCCACGCGGACGGCGCTCGCTCCGGCGTGCGGCGTGGGCGGGCCTGCAGGACAGCATGCCCCGCGCTGCGCTCCTCTCCATCCATGCGCGGGTGGAGGGGACAACGCCCGCGAGCTGGGAGGACACGTCGCTCGTTCATCTCTGGGGCCCGCGTTATCACACGTATCTCATCGCGGCGCGGGACGTCGCGGTCTTCACGCTCGGGAGGCTCCCGGACGAAGCCGGCGCGCTGCGTGTCGCGGAGGAACTCGCGGCACGCCTGCACCGCCACCTCGCTGGCGCCAGGACGCGGTACGGCGATGCGGGTAGCGCGCTCGGCATGAACCCTAATCGGCTCAGGTACGCCGCAGCGACCGGCACGGTCCTCATCCGTTGGGACGGCGCGCGACAACCGATCGTGTGGACCGTGCCCCGACCCGAGGTCGATCCGCGCGATGCTCGTCTCGAGCTCGCGCGTCGATATCTGCACATCTTCGGTCCGACCACCGCCGAGGCGTTCGCCGAGTGGGCGGGGATGAGCCCGCGCCAAGGCGTCGCGGCCTTCGACGGGCTGCGCAGGTCGCTGACCGCGGTACGAACGCCGCTCGGCGATTCGTGGATCCTCGCGACCGACGAGCAGGCGTTCCGCGCCGCGCCAGGACCCGCGGCCTCGGCGCGGCTTCTCCCGAGCGGCGACGCCTACTTCCTTCTCCAGGGACGCGATCGTGAGCTCCTGGTCCCCGATGCCTCTCGCCGCGGCGCGCTCTGGACGCCACGCGTCTGGCCCGGCGGCGTCCTCGTCGATGGCGAGATCGTCGGGACATGGCGCCGCGGGCTGGGGACCGTGACCATCCAGACCTGGCACCGTCTCTCGCGCACGGCACGCAACGCGGTCGAGTCGGAAGCGGCATCCTTGCCGCTACCGGATGTCCAGGGGCGGGTGGTCGTCCGCTGGGACGACTGACGCTTCGCAACAAGTGTTCG
The DNA here is from genome assembly GCA_005882255.1 of Chloroflexota bacterium. GTDB lineage: Bacteria > Chloroflexota > Limnocylindria > P2-11E > P2-11E > CF-39. The sequence goes on from VBEZ01000178.1 coordinate 3,165, forward strand.
GCGACGAGGAGGTCCGTTCATGAACGACCAGATCAGCCCGAAGGAGTTCCTGGCGTCCGAGGGCGCCGCGGAGTGGCGCGTGCTCGGCGACGGTGGGACCGCGTATTTTCCGACAGGGTCGTTCGCGGCAGGCGCCCGACTCGTGCAAGCGATCAGCGAGCTGCCAGGCGTCGAAGAGCAGAAGCCGGACATCGACGTGCGGCACGACGGCGTGACCGTGCGCATGGTCTCGTTCGTCGAGGGCTACGGCGGTATGACGCGAGGCCATGCTGACCTTGCCCGCCGGATCTCGGCCGCCGCCCGAGCCGTCGGTCTTTCCGCCGACCCCTCTAAGGTCCAGAGCCTGCTCGTCATCCCGGGCGCGACCGATAGGGCGAAGGTGATGCCGTTCTGGCGCGCCGTGCTGGGGTATGAGCCCCGCCGCGACAGCCCCGCCGAGGATCTCGTCGATCCGCGCGCGCGGACGGTGCCGTTCTGGTTCGAGCAAATGAAGGAGCCGCGCGCGGACGGCGGCGGCGCGATCCATGTCGCCGTCTGGGTCCCGTACGAGCAGGCGAAGGCGCGCATCGCTGCGGCGCTCGCCGCGGGCGGCCGGATGGTGCGCGATGAGTTCGCGCCCTCGTGGTGGACGCTGGCCGACGCGGCGGGCAACGAGGCCGACATCGCAACCGTGAAGGACCGCGACTGAGCGAGCGTGCTAGGCGGAGAGCGCTGGGCGCCGGCTCTTGCCGCTCAGCTCGGCCGTCGCGTCGGACGGCGCGATCTTCGTATCGGGCGATCCGTCCGCCGCGTGGACGACCGGGGTGAGCTCGCGCTCCGGACCTTTTCGAGCCCATCGAGGATGAGGTCTAGGCCGAACTCGAATTCGCTCACGCCATCGCGCGCCGACTTCGTCAGGTGTTGATCGACGTGTTCGGCGAAATAGGGGTAGTCGGCGACCGGTAGCTTCTGGACGAACCTCTGCACGGCGCCGGGGTCCGCCTTCGCCAGCGCCGAATAGCCCGCCGCCCACAGCGTGGATCCCATGATGTGGCTGTCGAGGGCGTGGTAGGCGTGATGGGTCATGTTGGCCGAGAAGCCGGCTTCGCGCAGCCGTCCGAGCAGCGCCTCCATGTATCGCACGCGCGCGGTGCCGACGCCGATGCCCGACATGATCAGGTTGGCCGCCCAGCGGTGCCGCGCGAGCGCGTCGTGGAATGAGATCGCGCTCCTGCGGACCGCCGCCCTCCAATCTTTCCCACCGGAGGGCAGCTCGATCTCGGCCACGACGATCTCAACGATGCCGTTCAGGATGTCGTCTTTGCTCGACACGTAGTGGTAAAGGGACATCGCCTCGACGCCGAGCTCCTGCGCGAGCCTCCGCATGCTCAATGAGTCGATCCCGCCCTGATCGGCGATGGCCATCGCGGTGCGCAGCACGCGCTCCTTGCTCAGTGGGACACGTCGCTCCGCGACCCGGTCGGCGGGTCTCGCCATCAGGCCTCCTCGTCACGTGAACCCGAGCGCAGCAGCGGCATCGGGCCTTGACAACCTTACGCCGTACGGTACCTTACAGCGTATGGCCGAGGAACGCAAATCGGGCGGACGGCACCACCCGGCGGACCGGGTCGGATAGGAGCGAAATGAAAGACACGATGGCCACCATGGCGCCTGCCCAGCGGACCACGATGAAGGCGATCGTCCGCGAGAAGTACGGCTCGCCGGATGTGCTGGAGCTGAGGAACACCGACCGGCCGGCGATCGACGATGACGGTGTGCTCGTGCGCGTCCGCGCCGCTTCGATCAATGCCTACGACTGGCACACGATGCGCGGCCTGCCGTTCCTCGCCCGGATGGGCGGAGGGCTCCGCAGACCGAAGAGCCGCGCGATGGGCGTCGATGTCGCGGGACAGGTCGAGGCTGTCGGCAAGAACGTGACGCGATTCCGGGTCGGGGATGAGGTCTACGGCGCGCGCGCGGGCTCGCTCGCCGAATACGTGCGCGGCGGACCGCAGAGCTTCCTGGTGCCGAAGCCGGCCGGGCTCACGTTCGAGCAGGCCGCGGCCGTGCCCATGGCGGCCACGACCGCGCTGCAGGGTCTTCGCGACAAGGGGCAGCTCAAGCCCGGGCAGCGCGTCCTGATCAACGGAGCGACGGGAGGCGTCGGCACGTTCGCCGTGCAGATCGCGAAAGCATTCGGGGCGCACGTGACCGCGGTCTGCAGCACGAGGAACGTCGACATGGTCCGGGCGATCGGCGCGGACGAGATCATCGATTACACCCGGGAGGATTTCACACGGACCGGGCAGCGTTACGACCTGATCCTCGACGTCGCGGCGCACCGCTCGCTGTCAGACTGCCGGCGTGTGCTCGCGCCCGAAGGGATCCTCGTGATCGTCGGCGCTCCCGGCGATGGTCGTCGGATGCTGCCGATCGTGGCTCGGCTTCTCGCCGCGATGGTGATGTCGCGTTTCGGGACGCAGAAGCTGCTGCCGTTCCTCGCGAAGAACAGCAAAGAGGACCTGCTCCTCCTGAAGGACCTGATCGAATCCGGAAAGGTGCGGCCGGTCATCGACCGAACGTACCCGTTGAACGAGACCGCCGACGCGATGCGCTATCTGGAAGAGGGACACGCACGAGGCAAAGTCGTCATCACCGTGTCGTAAGGGTCGAGAGCCAGGCCTGTTCGTCCACTTCTCACCGGCTGCTTGACAGCCGGCGCCGGGTCGTTTATACAACCTATTAGTTATGGAACCTCTAGGTTATGGACGGATCTCGGCCGACCGGCTCGACGCCACGTTCGCCGCGCTGGCCGATCCGACACGGCGTGCGATCCTCGCCCGGCTCGCCTCGGGCCGGGCATCGGTGACGCAGCTGACCGAGCCGTTCGTGATCAGCCAGGCCGCAGTCTCGAAGCACCTCAAGGTGCTGGAGCGTGCAGGCTTGATCTCGCAGGGCCGCGACGCCCAGCGGCGGCCGCGCCGGCTCGAGGCCAAACCGCTCGCGGAAGCGACCAGTTGGCTCGAGCGCTATCGCGAATTCTGGGAGGGCAGCTTCCAGCATCTCGACGTCGTGCTCGACGAGCTAAAGGCCATCGAGCGCAAGCGCGGCCGCACGGCGGAACCCAAGAAGCGCGGAACAAGAAAGAGACAGAAAAGGGGAGACCACCGATGAAGGACACCGTTCAGAACACCGAGAGCTTCCAAGTCACCACGCCGTCAGATCGAGAGATCGCGATGACACGCGTCTTTGATGCTCCACGCCGACTCGTCTTCGATGCATGGACCAAACCCGAGCTCCTGAGGCGATGGTTGGGTGTGCGGGCCGGCTGGACGATGGTGGTCTGTGAGGTCGATCTGAAAGTCGGCGGCGCGTATCGCTACGTGTGGCGCGGTCCCGCGGGAGATATGGGCATGGGCGGGGTATTTCGCGAAGTCGTGCGGCCCGAGCGGATCGTGAGCACCGAGGTCTTCGATGATCCGTGGTACGCCGGCGAAGCGGTGGACACGCTGGTGATGGTCGAGACCGGCGGCAAGACCACGGTGACCACCACGGTGCGCTACGTGTCGCAGCAGGTCCGCGACGCCGTCCTCGCCTCCGGCATGAGCCGGGGAGTCGCCGAGAGTTACGACGTGCTTGCCGAAGTGCTGAGCTCCATCGCGCGCGAGGCATGAACGCAGCTCCGCGAGAAGAGCCTGCGAAGGGAGGCTGACCCATGGACTGGAAGCTGGAACTGGTGCCGATCCCCGTCGCGGACGTGGAACGCGCGAAGGCCTTCTACAAGGACAAGGTCGGATTCCATCTGGATCACGACGTCCGGAACGGCGAGCTCCGCGTGGTGCAGCTCACGCCACACGGCTCGGCCTGTTCGATCGTCATCGGTAAGGGGATCATCGACACGCCGCCGGGTTCGGTGCAGCGGCTGCATCTGGTCGTCCCCGACATCCGCGCGGCGCGCGCCGAGCTGCTCGGGCGTGGCGTGGAGGTCACCGAGGTCCAAGACCTCGGTGGAGGGATCACGATGGCCTTCTTCGACGATCCGGACGGCAACAGCTGGGCGCTGCAGCACATCGCACCCGGAGCGGGCCGACCGCCTCAGAGCTGAAACGTCTGACCCGCGGCTCGGCACGGCAAGCGCGAGCGGCGCTCGGGGGCGGTGGGTGCCGGGGCTCGCGTCCCGAGCTATGTGAGCCGGAACGCGAGCCGACGGCGGCTGGGGAGGGGTGTGGGTGGCACTTTTAATGGGTGCTTAGCGCCTCTTAATAGACGCGTCGAAGGACGATGCCGCGCCGTAATGGCGGGGTCATTACCAAATCGTCATCCGGCTCGGGACTTCTGCCCGTTGTGCCGGCTCGCGGAATGACGGCCGGGTCATGCCGGATCTCCCGCTCCGGGCCAAAGTCCGGCTTGTGACGACCGATGTTCGGACCACGTCCCCGGTCACCTCGCTGGTGCTCGAGGAGTTCCGCCTGCGCTCCCCGGAGCTGGTCGTCGCCGCGGCGCGGATCGCCTCAGCCTTTTCCGGAATCGAGTCCACTTTGCCCCTGCTCACGAGCATCGACGATCCGCGCGACGTCGCGGCGATCTGGGCGCTGCACGCCGGCGAGGGAACAGCGGCGGTGCTGGGCCAACGCACCAAGCTGGACCCTTTGGTCGAGGTCTGGCGTCCGCTCAAGCACTACAAGCCGCGGATCACCGAGTGGTCACACCGTCCGCCGACCTACTACCGTCTCGCCGTGACCGAATCCGGTATCAACGACACCGAGGCGGTCGCGCGCGCCGCAACCCCGTCGAATTCGAGCGCTGGCTCGGGTAAGCGCCCGCTCGGTCTCCTCTGGATCGGCTCGCCGATCGGGACGCATGCGGGCCTGCTCATCCTGGTCGGAGGCGCCGACGACGCGAGCGTCGCGCAGCGTGACCCAGGCCAGTGGCCGCTGCCGCTCAGCCGCTCCCTGGGCGTCCGGATCTACGAAGGCCTGCCGTAGAATCGGCGCCGTGGCGCCGGTAAACGCGGCTGCACCCACCATGAGAGATCTTGAGCGCTCGGTCCGCGTGCTCCTAGTGCTCGACGACCGCGCGCTGGCGAACACCATCGACCTCACCCTCCGGCATGGCGGCTATATCCGCCGGTCAGAGGAGACGGTAGGAGCCGCGAGAGTCGCGATCGCCGAGTGGAAGCCGCATCTCCTCCTCCTCGACATCGACCTCGATGCCGGTGCGGCGATCCAACTCATCGATGACGCCCGCGCCGGAGGGCCGATGGGCATCATCGCGCTGACCCGGCGCAGCGACCTGCGCGGGAAGCTCGACGCGTTCGAGCGTGGCGCCGACGACTACATCGGCGTCCCGTTCGTTCCGGATGATCTGGTCGCGCGCGCACGCGCCGTGCTGCGCCGAACGCACGGCAAGGTCGGGGAGCTCGTGCCGCGCCTGCGCATCGGAGACCTCGAGATCGATGTCCTGAACCGAAAGGTGCTCGCAGGCGAACATGAGCTTCATCTCACCTCGCTCGAGCAGGCCCTGCTCTACCTGCTCGCCGCGAATGCCGGCAGCGTGCTCACTCGCGAGCAGATCCTCGACGCACTGTGGGGGACCGACTTCGTGATCGAGAGCAACGTCGTGGACCGCCACGTGCGCGCGCTCCGCGCGAAGCTGCAGAACGACTGGCACAGACCGCGTTACATCGAGACCGTCCCTGGGAGTGGATATCGGTTCGTTCCCGGCGACGGTACGAAGGCGAACGGACCGGTCTAGTCCTCGTCTCGTCGCGCCATGCGGCGCATCGAGTTACAAACCGCCCTGCGACCTGGTGGGCCCAGTCTCGGCGCGTGTCGATTTGGCGGTCCCGTTGTTCGAGCCAGCAGATGATGGAGGAGGTCGGAAAGTTCACGGAGGAGACCAAACGGGCCGGCATCCTCCTCGCGACCGGCGGGCTCGCACCGCTGGGTACGCGCGTCCGCAGCTCCGGTGGAAAGCTGGCGGTGACCGACGGGCCGTTCACCGAGACGAAGGAGCTGACCGGCGGGTTCGCTCTCATCGAGGTGAAGTCGCGCGAAGAGGCGATCGAGTGGGCCAAGCGGTTCCGGAAGATCGTCGGCGACGGCGAGAGCGTCGTCCAGGAAGTCTTCGGGGGCTAGATGCCTCAGTGACGGCTACCGATGCGCACCACGCCATCGACGCGGTGTGGAGGATCGAGTCCCCGAGGCTCATCGCCGGACTCACGCGGATCGTTCGGGACGTCGGTCTCGCGGAGGACCTCGCGCAGGACGCTCTCGTGGCGGCGCTCGAACAGTGGCCTGAGTCAGGCGTCCCGGACAACCCCGGCGCCTGGCTCATGGCCACTGCGAAACATCGCGCGATCGATCGTCTGCGGCGGAACGAACGGCTCGAGCGTAAGCAGGAGGAGCTCGGTCGCGACCTCGTGCTGCAACAGGAGATGAGCGTGGGGAATCTCGACGCCGCGACTCCAGACGACGTGGGTGACGACCTGCTGCGCCTCATGTTCATCGCGTGTCATCCGATCCTCGCGCCCGAGGCACGGGTCGGGCTCACGCTCCGTTTGCTCGCGAGCCTCACGACCGAGGAGATCGCGCGGGCCTTCCTCGTACCGGTGTCGACGATCGCGCAGCGCATCGTTCGGGCGAAGCGAACGCTCACCGAGGCGCGCGTTCCATTCGAGGTGCCCGTTGGCGCCGAGCTCGACGCGCGCCTCGCGTCGGTGCTGCAGGTCATCTACCTCGTGTTCAACGAAGGCTACTCGGCGACAGCGGGCGACGACCTCATACGCGCGGGGCTCTGCGAGGATGCGCTCCGTCTTGGACGGATCCTCGTCGGACTCGCGCCGCAGGAATCAGAGGTGCACGGCCTCGTCGCCTTGATGGAGATCCAGGCCTCCCGCTCGCGCGCGCGAGTCGGACCGTCGGGCGAGATCGTCCTGCTGCTCGATCAGGACCGCACGCGTTGGGATCCGCTCCTCATCGCTCGCGGCCTCGCCGCGCTCGACCGCGCTGAGAAGCTCGGCGGAGCGCTCGGCCCATACGCGCTGCAAGCCGCGATCGCGGCCTGTCACGCGCGGGCGCGGACGCCGGCGGAGACCGACTGGGCGCGTATCGCCGCGCTTTACGACGCGCTCGCGCAGCTCACGCCGTCGCCCGTCGTCGAGCTCAACCGCGCGGTCGCCGTAGGAATGGCTTTCGGTCCGGCTGCGGGCCTCGAGCTCGTAGATGCGCTGACCGCGGAGCCATCACTCCGGAGCTATCACTTCCTCCCGAGCGCGCGCGGCGACCTCCTGGCAAAGCTCGGGCGTCTCGAGGAAGCACGCGCGGAGTTCGAGCGCGCGGCATCGCTCACGCAGAACGCGCGCGAGCGCGACCTGCTTCTGGGGCGCGCCGCCGCGTGCTCGCGGTCGTAGGCAGCGCCGATTCAGAATGAGCGCTGCGATGCGGATCCCGCGCTCTCGTTCGCCGCTGCTCCTGGCGTTCGCCTGTGGCGTCGTCCTGAGCGGCTGCGCGGTGACGAGCGGCGTACCGGCCGCAGCGAGCGCGCCGCCGGCGACGACTGCACCGGCCATCACGGCGACCGCGGCCGCGCTCGCGATCCCGACCGCGACCCCGCGGGAGGAGCCGCCCGCGGTCGCCGCGGACCCGGTCGCGATCGCGGCGCAGGTCGCCACCGCCGAGCGTGCGGTGCGGGACCACGGTCTCACCGGCGCGACCCTCGCGTGGATGGGTCATCTCCAACAGCGGGCTTACCGCGCGGTCGCCGCGCGGCCCGAGTGGCATGACGCGTTCCTTGCGGCGGTGCCCGCCGATCTCCGCGGCGTAGCGACCGCGAACCTCGACGCGACCGCCGATCTGCGCGCGACCGTCGTGCCCGGTCCGGACCTGCCGAGCGCGTGGCGGATCGTCGCGCCCGCGCCGATGGAAGATCTTGCTCGCTACTACCGCGAGGCGGAGGCCGACTTCGGCGTTCCGTGGTCGTACCTTGCGGCGATCCATCTCGTCGAGACCCGCATGGGTCGGATCCGTGGCACTTCGGTCGCCGGGGCGCAGGGCCCGATGCAGTTCATGCCCGGGACCTGGGCGGCGTACGGCGAAGGCGACGTGAACTCCGACCGCGACGCGATCCGAGCCGCGGCGCGCTACCTGCGCGCGAACGGTGCGCCCGCCAACATGGCGAACGCGCTCTTCCGCTACAACAATTCGCAGCGCTACGTCCGCGCGGTGACGGCCTATGCCGAGGTCATGCGTGCTGAGCCCGACGCGCTCCGCGGCTACTACAACTGGCAGGTCTACTACCTGACCACCAAGGGTGACATCCTGCTGCCGGTCGGGTACGGCAGCTGAGGGAGGTCGGCGCGATGTCGTTCGAGCGCAGCTTCGCCGGCACGGGCATCGGTGCCGAGCCCGGTCCGAACACGGGCCCGGCGGAGGCCGGCCAAGCCGATGTGGTGACGCCCGCGATGCGGCTCCAGATCCTGTCCACCGAGCACTGGAGCCTGCTCGCCTCACGCGCGCTCGCCTGGAACGAGTCGTTCAGCCGCGCCGGGATGTTCCTGACGACACTCACGGGAGCGATCGTGGCGCTGGCGCTGGTCGCGCAGGCATCGGCGTTCGGCGAGGGGTTCACCCTCTTCGCTTTGGTCATCCTGCCGGTGGTGCTCTTCATCGGCGTGGCAACGTCGATACGCCTCGGAGCGTCGAATTACCACGAGGCGACCTGCGTGATCGGCATGAACCGCATCCGCGCGGCATACCTCGAGCTCGCGCCGGACCTCGAGCGGTTCTTCGTCATGAGCGCGCACGACGATCTGCGCGGAATGGGCATCACCATGGGCGTGCCGCCTGGTGGCGGCAGGCTCTTCTGGTTGGCGCAGATCATCGCCGGCACGCCCACGGTGGTCACGATCCTCAACTCGGTGCTCGCGGGAGTGATAGCGGCGGTCGTCACGCTCCGTTTCGGGGCCAACGCGTCGACGGTCCTCGGCATCGGTCTGCTTGGCTTTGTGGTGGCGGAAGCGCTGCAGATCCTGTACACGAGCAGGCGTGTCGCGAAGATCTGGTCGGGACTGGCGCCACGCTTTCCCACACCCGCCGCGAAGCCTTGAGCCATGTGCTGACTGGCCGTCCGCGCTCCCTCCGGTGCTAGGCTCGTCAGACGACTTGCCGGCAGGGGGAGGAACGTTCATGTCGTACCGACGCTCGTCCATTCTTTTCGTCATCGCACTGCTCGTCGCCGCGGCGTGCAGCCAGCCGCCGCCGAGCGCGGGCAGCCCAACACCGCAGGCGACCGGCGGGGCCGCGAGCACGCTGGTCTGGTACGCCGATACGAGCGACCTGATCTCGCTCGATCCGGCCGTCGCGTACGAATTCACCGGCGTCCTGCTCGCCCACAACGCGTACGAGACGCTCGTGAAGTTCGACGGCGCCGACCTCTCGACCATCAAGCCCGCCCTCGCGCAAAGCTGGGATATCAAGGATTCGGGGACGCAGTGGGACATCACGTTCAAGCTGCGCTCGGGTGCGAAGTTCGCGAGTGGCAACGCGATCACGGCGGACGACGTCGTGTACTCGTTCCAGCGCGTACTCAAGCTCAACAAGTCGCCGGCGTTCCTGTTCACCGACATCGCTCAGATCAAGGACACGAGCATCAAGGCGAGCGACCCCTCGACGGTCGTCATCAGCCTTCCGAAGACCGCGAGCCCGCAGGGCTTCCTCGCCGTTCTCACGTTCACCATCGGTAGCGTCGTCGACTCGAAGGACGTGAAGACCAAAGAGACCGGCGGCGACTCGGGATCGGGCTATCTGCTCGACCACTCGTCCGGGAGCGGGGCCTTCGTGATCGACCACTGGACCAAGAACTCGGAGGTCCAGCTGAAAGCCAATCCGAACTACACCGGCAGTCCGAAGCCGGCGCTCGGCGGCGTGCTCGTGAAGCACGTGCCTGAGTCGACGAACCAGCAGTTCGCGCTCGAGAAGGGCGATGCGGATATCGCGCGAAATCTCGGTGCGCAGCAGATCACCGCCCTGCAGGGCAAGCCGGGTGTCGTGACCACGACCGGGAACAGCCTGCAGCTTGTCTACGTCGGCATGAACGTGACCGTGAAGCCGCTCGATAACGTCAACGTGCGCGAGGCGCTCCGCACCGCGATCGATTACGACGGCATCGTGAAGGATCTCTTCAAGGGCGGCGCGAAGAAGGTCCAGGGCATCGTCCCGGCCGGTCTCGCCGGCTACAACGAAACGACACCCTTCCAGGCCGATGTCAACAAGGCCAAGTCGCTGTTGCAGCAGGCCGGGCAGACCGCCATCACGCTCGAGCTTCTCGTGCCGACGGGTCCCGCGCCGGGCGGCGTTGCGTGGGCGGACCTCGCGGCCAAGCTCCAGTCGGACTGGAAGAACATCGGCGTCACCGTGAACATCAAACAGACGACGCAGGCCGACCTGCTCGGCACGTACCGCGCGCAGAAGGGTCAGCTGGTCATGATCCTGTGGGGACCGGACTTCCCGGACCCTGATGCGAACGTCGGTCCGTTCACGGACTACGCCGCCAAGTCGATCGCCTTCCGCAACGGTTGGGACGACAAGACGATCGCTGCCAAGGGCCGCGATGCCGCGCTCATCACCGACGCGGCCAAGCGCTCCACCGCATACAAGGACATCACCGACTACGTGCTCCACAACGGGCCCTACGTCGTGCTGTACCAGCCGACCGAACCATTCGGCCTGCGCTCGAACGTGAAGGGGTTCGTCTGGAGCCCGATGGACTGGACGGATTTCGCGGCGATAAGCAAATAGGGCGCTAGCGCGCCATGCGCTTTCTCGGCTTTCTCTTGCGGCGCGTGGTCGGGATCGCGGCCGTGATGATCGGTGTTTCGGTCATCACGTTCGCGATCTCGCATGTCATCCCCGCGGACCCGGTGGCCGCCGCGCTCGGCGATCACGCGACCGATGCGCAGATCGCGCAATTCCGCGCCGAATACCGCCTCGACCGACCGCTCCCCGAGCAGTACATCAGCTACGCGACCGGCATCCTTCACGGCGATCTGGGTAAGAGCATCCGCACGCGACGCTCCGTCGCCGACGACCTCGCCGACTCCTTCCCCGCGACGCTGGAGCTCTCATTCGCGGCCCTGCTCATCTCCATCGTGCTGGGCGTGCCAGCGGGCGTATGGTCCGCGGTCTCCCGCGGCCGGATCCCGGACTACGTCGTGCGCGTCCTCTCCCTCGCGGGCGGCTCGCTGCCGGTCTTCTGGCTCGGGCTCATCGTGATCGGGCTCTTCTACTACCAGCTCGGCTGGTTCCCCGGCGGCGGCCGCCTCGACACGTTCGTCTCGCCGCCGCCGACACGCACCGGCCTCTACGTTCTCGACAGCATCCTCGCCGGCGACGTCGAAGCGCTGCGCAGCAGCCTGGTCCATCTCGTGCTCCCCGCGCTCACGCTCGGGTACTTCTCGACCGCGGTGATCGCGCGCATGACCCGATCGAGCATGCTCGACGTCCTCGGCCAGGATTACATGCGCACCGCGCGCGCCAAGGGCCTGCGCGAGCCGGTGATCGTGCTTCGCCACGCGCTCCGCAACGCGCTCATCCCCACCATCACGATCGTCGGACTCACGTTCGGCAGCCTGCTCTCCGGCGCGGTGCTCACCGAAACGATCTTCAGCTGGCCCGGGCTCGGCCGCTACGCCACCGCATCGGCGGTGAGCCTCGACTTCCCGGCCGTCCTCGGCGTGACCCTGCTGGCGGCCGTCGTCTATCCCGTCGCGAACCTCGTCGTCGACGTCGCCTATTACTGGCTCGATCCCAGGATCCAGCGTGGCTAAGCGCGCGCCGATCCTGCGTGAGCCGCTCAACGTCCTGGCGCTCGCCCTCATCACCGCGTTCGCGGTGTGCGCGGTCCTCGCACCGTTCCTCGCGCCGTACGACCCGCTCGCGCAGACGCTCAGCTCGCGTCTCGAGCCACCCTCGGCGGCGCACTGGCTCGGCACCGACTCCCTCGGGCGCGACATCGCCAGCCGCATCCTGTACGGCGCGCGCATCTCGCTCATCGTCGGCGTCGTCGTCGTGGCATTGGCGGGCGTCTTCGGAACGTTCGTCGGTCTCGTCGCGGGTTACGCCGGCGGGCTCGCGGACGAGGCGCTCATGCGCTTCACGGAGGTGTTTCTGGCGTTCCCGCCGCTCATCCTCGCGATGGCGATCGCGGGCGCACTCGGGCCGAGCCTCACGAACGCGATCATCGCGATCGCCGCCGTCACCTGGGCGGTCTACGCGCGCCTCGCGCGCGGGCAGCTGCTTTCGCTGCGACGCCGCGAGTACGTCGAGGCGGCGCGGAGCATCGGCGCCTCGCCGGGGAGGATCCTCGTGCGCCACCTCCTGCCGAACGCGATCGCACCGCTGCTCGTCCAGGCAAGCTTCGACATGGGCGCGGCGATCATCGCCGCGGCCGGGCACGCAGCCGTGGCTGTCGCTCTTTCCGGGCCTCGCGATCCTCTTTGCGGTCGGAGCGTTCAACGTGCTCGGTGACGGCCTGCGCGACCTCTTCGACCCGCGGCTCCGTCGGGCGGGCTGACCGGCTTCACGCGATCTGTGTCATCGCGATGACGCGGTGCGCCGCCGCCGGAGGTGTAGGCTGCCGACCTCGTGGCGGCGCCACGAAGGAGGAGCCTGGGTGGGCGCGAAGGCGATCTGGCGCGAGGATCTGGTCACCAGCCTGCTCTCGACGCTGCTGGTCATCGGACTCTTCCTCGATGGCTGGAACCACATCAATCTGCAGAACGGTGCGCTGGGCGGCTTCTTCACGATCTGGCATGCGCTGCTCTACTTCGGTTTCAACGGCACCGCGCTTTGGGTCATCACACGCAACCCTCACCTCTACGACCGCGGCGCGCGACCCGCTCCGTACTTCCACAAGTTCCTCGGGATCCCGCTGCGCTATCCGCTCGCGATCGGTGGCCTCGCGATCGGTACCGTCGGACTGTTCGGCGACATCGCGTGGCACGCCGCCTTCGGCGCGGAGACCGGCGTCGCGCGGGTGATCGCGCCGTTCCACCTACTGCTCTTCGCGGGCGCTGCGGGTCTCGTCTCGGCACCGCTCCGATCGGCGTGGTACGCGCCGCAGTTCTACCCGAGCACGTTGTCGTTCCGCCGCATCCTGCCGCCGCTGCTCTCGCTGGCCCTCGTCACCTGCGTGGCGGCGTTCATGTTCCAGTGGCTGAACGCGTTCCTCGACTGGACGCCGTCCGTCACGATCGGTCGGATCCCACCGGAGCTCGCGGGCGACGCGCGGGTACGAGGGACGACGGAATTCGCCGGCGCCGCACGGATCCTCGTGACCAACCTCATCCTGCTCGCGCCGCTCTTCCTCGTGATGCGGCGCTGGCGCCTGCCGTTCGGAGGCGCGACCTTCCTCTTCGTCCTCGTGAGCTTCGCCATGAGCGCGCTGACCAGCTTCGATCTCGGCGCGAGCGTCGTGGCCGCCCTCGTGGGCGGGCTCGTCGCGGACGCGCTGATCGACGCACTTCGACCCGACGCGGCTCGCACGACCGGTTACCGCGCCGTGGCCGCCGTCACGCCGCTCGTGCTGTGGACGAGCTATTTCTTGATCCTGATCTTCGTCTATCGAAGCCCCTGGCCGTTCGATCTCTGGCTCGGCACGACGCTGCTCGCCGCGATCTCAGGCCTGCTGCTGAGCTACATCGCGATCCCTCCGGCGCTCCCGGAGTCGGTCTCCGAAGCTCAAATGCCGATGCGTGACCACGCTCGCGCGCTGCGTGTCGGCGCGATGTCCGGGCAGGGAGCGATGGATCTTGGAGGAGGTGGCGACATGGCGACGCAAGAGCCTGTCCCAGAGAAGCGCATCAGTCGACGGGGATTCCTCACGGGGCTCGGCATCGGACTCGGCGCCGCGGGAGCGGCCGGCGTCGCGACCGGTGTCAGCCTGGGCCGGACCGAGCTGCGGCTCTCCGCCACGACCCCGGGCAACTTCAGTCGGATGTTCCCGAATCTACCGCCCTTCTTCGAGGGTCTCCGGCCGGGGGGCGCGACCGATCAGCTCCGCGACGCCGTACGCGACATCGGCAAGCTTGGCGGTCTTCTGGATGCCAAGGACGCGATCTCCGCCGGCCCGATGGCCCTCATCGCGAACGCCGCGGTCAACGGGAACGATCCGCCCACCAATCCCGATAACCCGACGCACACGGCCGGCGTGACCTTCTTCGGTCAATTCATGGATCTCGACATCACGTTCGACAGTCGATCGACGCTCGGTGTGCCGACCGATCCGACCACGACGCTCAACGCCCGTGCCGCCGCCTTCGACCTCGACACCATCTACGGACAGGGTCCGTTCGTTACGCCCTCGTTCTACGACGTCGCCGACCCGGCGAAGCTGCGGATCGAGAACGGCGGCATCTTCGAGGATCTCCCACGCAATCCGGACATGACCGCGATCATTCCCGATCCGCGCACGGACCAGAACATGATGGTCTCGGGCCTCCACTGCGCGTTCATCCTGTTCCACAACAAGACCGTGGACTACGTGCGCTCACAGCTGGGACTCATCGATCCGCCCGCGATCTTCGCGGAGGCGAAGCGCCTCGTGCTTTGGCACTACCACTGGATGATCCTGAATGAGTTCCTGCCGCTGTTCATCGGCCCGGCGATGCTGAACGACATCCTGACCAACGGTCGGCGTTTCTTCCGGCCCGACATGGGTCAGGCGACGATGCCGATCGAGTTCCAGGGCGCATGCTTCCGGGTCGGTCACACCATGATCCGCCCGTCGTACCGGGCGAACCTGAAGGGCATGGACGGCAAGCCATTCTTCGGGTTCATCTTCGATCCCGCGCTCGGTGACATCACGCCGGCGCCTGGTCTGGATCCGGCTGACCTGCGGAGTGGCTTCCGCGCGCCGCGGCGATTCATCGGGTGGCAGACGTTCTTCGACTTCAAAGACGGCGAGGTCAAGCGCAACAAGCTGATCGACAACAAGATCTCGACACCGCTGTTCACCCTGCCGCTCGGGGCGATCGCGAGTCACAAGGCGCCGATCGCGCTCATGCAGCGCAATCTGTTGCGTCACATCACGTGGTCGATGCCGTCGGGTCAATCGATCGCGCGCGAGATAGGGATCGATACGTTGAGCCCGGCCGATCTCGAAGAGCTCAAGGGGTACGACATGGATCTCGAGAAGAGCACGCCGCTCTTCTATTACATGCTCAAAGAGTCGGCGCTCGTGCCCAGCTCAGACATCGGCAAGAACACCGGCGGTTTCCACCTCGGGCCGGTCGGAGGCCGCATCGTGGGCGAGGTCGTCGTGGGTCTCCTGCAGAGCGATCCCGCCTCGTACGTCACGAAACAGCCCTCGTGGATGCCGACGCTGCAGAACCCGGGCGCCGGTTTCCGCATGGTCGACTTCCTCACCTTCGCGGGCGTGGACCCAGCGACGCGGCGCACCCAGCATGCTTGACCTTGGATTCGACAAAGCCTGAGAGTGCTCTGCCGTGAGGGATGAGGCGACGCGCTCGGACGAGCGCTCTCCGACCGTGCTCATCGCGGACGATGACCGCGCCGTGCGCGCGCTGGTGCGGGTCACGCTCATGGCGCAGGGCTGGCGCGTGCTCGAAGCGACGACTCCGGACGAAACGCTCACCGTCGCGCGCCGCGAGCATCCGGAGATCGTCCTGCTGGATGTCATGTTCCAGGGGAGCGCGCGCGATGGATTCGTCGTCTGCCGCGAGCTTCGAAGCTCAGGGGGAACGCGGGATACTCGCGTGGTCATGCTGACCGCGCGCGACGATGCGGAGAGCCGTGCGTTCGCGAGCGCCGTCGGCGCGACCGCCTACATCGTGAAGCCGTTCGGGCCGCTCGATCTCGTTCGGATGTTGCGGCTCGTTCTCGATCAGCCCACGTCCGATCCCGGTCTCGGGCTGTTCCTCGTCGACGCCGGTGTGATCCAACCGGCGCAGCTCGAGCGCGCTCTCGCCGAGCAGCGTCTCCGTCAGGGCGAACGCGTACCGATCGGCGCGATCCTCACCGAGCTGGGCTTCGCTGATCGCGCCGATATCGACCGCGCGGTCGAGCGTCAGCGCCGCGCGCGCGACGTTCCTTCGCGCGCGGCGCCCGCGCAGAGACGGATCCGCCTCGTCATCGCCGACGACAACCCGATGGTGCGCGAAGGGCTTCGCAGCGCCATCACGACGAGCGACGACCTCGTCACGGTCGGCGTCGCGGCGAACGGGACGGAAGCGCTGCGCCTCGTCCGCGATCTCGACCCGGATGTCATCGTGCTCGATCACCGCATGCCAGGTCAGCTCGGACTCGATGTGGCCGAACGGCTGCGCGCCGACTCCGACACCGCGGTCGTCATGTTCACCCTCGATGAGGGCATCCGCGAGCTGGCGCTGGCTTCCGGTGTGGCCGCGTTCGTGCCGAAGGACACGCCGCTTGCGACCCTGCTCGCTGAGATCCGCCGCGTCGCACGCCCAGCGGCCCCGGCTCCCGCGTCGGAGGAGAGATCCGCCCGCATCGTGGTGACCGCGCGCGGCGTCTCGCGCGGAGCGTTCGGCGCTCTGGCGCGACGCCGACGAGCGATCCTGACGCTGGCCATCCTGCTGGTCGCCTACGCCGCGGCATTCCTCCTCGCCGAGCCGACATTCGGCGCGGCCGCCGCGATCGTCTCGATCCTCCCGGTCGCGATCGCGGGCTCGCTTTTCGGGCCGGAGACCGGAGTCGTGGCCGCCCTGCTCGCGGTGGTCGCGAATCTCGCGCTGTGGGCCGGAACGGATCACGCGATCGGCGAGCCGATCATCCGCGTCGGCGGCAACGGCTTGGGAGCGCTCGCGCTGGTGGGCATCGGCGCCGGATTCGGAGCGATGCGAGTTCTGCGCGGTCGTTTCGATCCGCATGGCCGGCGACTCGGCGCGATCGCGGAGGTCGCGTTGGCGCTGGCCGCGGGTCCCACCCCCGACGTGCTGCGCCTTCTCGCCGAGGGCGCGCTGGAGATCGTGCCCGGCGATGCGGCGCTTCTCTACGCCGTCGTTCCGACCGGTGGTCTCGAGCTCGTCGCGGCGACCGGCGGCGCGCGAACGGTCGTCGGTCAGCGCGAGACGTCCGGCGAGCTCGTGCGCGCGCAGACACAGCGGCACGCCTCCATCTCCTGGAACGTTGCGAGCGGACCCATCGGACGCGCGGTGCCCGACGCGAAGGGCGCGATCATCGTGCCGATCCCAGGGATGGCCGAAGCCGTTGCCGGTGTGCTCGTCGTCGCGACCGCGCGACGCCGCGCGTACGGCGAAGCGCACGTGCAGGTGCTCTCCAGCTACGCGACCTTCATCGGCGCGGCCCTGAACGCTCCGAGTGTGGGGTCCGAGCGAGGCGCGCTGATCTCGCAGTCGGCGGGCACCCGCTAGACGCGGGCGTCCAGCGCGGGAATATCCTCAATGGAGTGGCGACCGCACCTGCGCTTCCCGGTGGATTCGAGCTACCGCTAGAGCCGCGTCTTCCGCGACTCGGGTCGGTCGACGCGGTCGCGCTCGAGGAGCGTGCGGACGTCTTGTCGAAGCGCTCGATCAAGCGCGAATCGAAGGTCTTCGCACTGGAGCTCGCGATCCGCATGATGGACCTCACGACGCTCGAGGGCGCGGACACGCCGGGCAAGGTCGCCGCGCTCAGCTCGAAGGGCATCCGCCCCGATCCCACCGACCCCGGCATCCCTTCGGTCGCCGCGATCTGCGTCTATCCCAACCTCGTTCCGTACGCGCTGGAGCGCACTCGTGGGACTGCCGTGACCGTGGCCAGCGTCGCGACGGCGTTCCCGTCGGGCCAGTCGCCCCTCGAGGTGAAGCTCGAGGAGACGCGGTGGGTCGTTGAGGCGGGCGCGCAGGAAGTTGACATGGTGATCGACCGCGGCGCGTTCCTGTCCGGTCGCTACGCGCAGGTGTATGACGAGATCGTGCGCGTCAAAGAGATCTGCGCGGGCCGCGCGCGGCTCAAGGTGATCCTCGAGACGGGCGAGCTCGGCACCTACGACAACGTGCGGCGCGCATCGCTGCTCGCGATCGCGGGTGGCGCGGACTTCATCAAGACCTCGACCGGCAAGGCCGCGACCAACGCGACGTTGCCGGTGGCGCTGTGCATGCTCGAAGTGATCCGCGATGTGCACGAGGAGACCGGTCGCGTCGTCGGCATGAAGGTCGCCGGAGGCATCCGCCAGTCCAAGCAGGCGGTGCAGTTCCTCGTCCAGGTGCACGAGACGCTCGGGCTCGCGTGGCTCACGCCCGATCGCTACCGCATCGGCGCGTCGACGCTCCTCAACGACGTGCTGATGCAGCTTCGCAAGGAGCGCACCGGCCACTATCAGAACCCGGATTACTTCACCGTTGACTGAGCGCAAGCAAGACGTCGCGCGCCGCGCCGACAAGGCGCCGATGGCGACGGCATGGGACTACGCGCCGGCGCCCGAGGCGCGCGACATCGTCCGCATCCAGGAGCGCTACGGCCTGTTCATCGGTGGGAAGTTCGTCGAGCCCCTGTCAGGCGAGCGCTACACGACGATCGACCCGGCGCGCGAGGAGCCGCTGTCAGAGGTCGCGCAGGCCAACAAGGCCGACGTCAATCGCGCGGTGAAGGCCGCGCGCGGCGCGTTCGAAGGGTCGTGGTCGAAGCTGCGCCCGAGCGAGCGCGCGAAGTATCTCTTCCGCATCGCGCGGATCCTCCAGGAGCGCTCGCGCGAGTTCGCGGTCCTCGAGTCGCTCAACGGCGGCAAGCCGATCCGCGAATCGCGCGACGTCGACGTGCCGCTCGCGGCCGCGCACTTCTTCTACTACGCGGGCTGGGCGGACAAGCTCGAGTACGCCTTCCCGAACCGGAGGCCGCGGCCCATCGGCGTCGCGGGCCAGATCATCCCGTGGAACTTCCCGCTGCTGATGCTCGCGTGGAAGATCGCGCCCGCCCTCGCCGCCGGGAACACCGTCGTGCTCAAGCCCGCGGAGACGACGCCGCTCACCGCGCTGTTGTTCTGCGACGTGCTCCGCCAGGCGGAGCTGCCGCCGGGCGTCGTGAACATCGTGACCGGCGACGGCCGCACCGGCGCGGAGATCGTCGCGCACCCCGGCGTCGACAAGATCGCGTTCACCGGTTCGACCGAGGTGGGGAAGGCGATCCAGCGCACGCTCGCGGGCACCGGAAAGCGCCTCACGCTCGAGCTCGGCGGGAAGGCGGCCAACATCGTCTTCGACGACGCGCCACTCGACCAGGCCGTCGAAGGGATCATCAACGGCATCTATTTCAACCAGGGCCACGTGTGCTGCGCGGGTTCGCGGCTTTTCGTGCAGGAGTCGATCTACGAGGCGACCATCGCGAAGCTGAAGCGGCGCATGAGGACGCTGCGCGTTGGCGACCCGCTGGATAAGAACACCGATGTCGGCGCGATCAACTCGAAGCAGCAGCTCGAGAAGATCGCGTCGCTCGTTCAGTCCGGTGTCGAGGAAGGCGCCGAGATCTACCAGCCGCCGTGCAAGCTGCCCGAGCGCGGTTACTGGTTCGTGCCGACGGTCTTCACCAACGTCGCGCAGTCGTACCGCATCGCGCAGGAGGAGATCTTCGGTCCGGTGCTCTCGGTGCTGACGTTCCGCACGCCCGACGAGGCGATCGAGAAGGCGAACAACACTCCCTACGGCCTGTCGGCCGGCGTGTGGACCGAAAAGGGCTCGCGCATCCTCGCGATGGCGCAGCGCCTTCGCGCCGGCGTCGTCTGGGCGAACACCTACAACCGCTTCGATCCCGCCTCGCCCTTCGGCGGATACAAGGAGTCCGGCTTCGGGCGCGAGGGCGGCCGACACGGGCTCGAGGCATACGTCGCGTTGGACGACGCATGAAACGGCTGCCGGTGCAGAAGACCTACAAGCTGTTCATCGGGGGCGCGTTCCCGCGCTCCGAATCAGGTCGCACGCTCGTCGCCGAGGGTGCGAACGTAGCGCGCGCGTCGCGCAAGGATCTCCGCGACGCGGTGCGCATCGCGCGCCAGGCCGGTGTCGGCTGGGCCAAAGCCACGGCCTACAACCGCGGTCAGGTGCTCTACCGCATCGCCGAGATGATGGAGACGCGGCGCGCCGAGCTCGCGTCGGTCGCGTCGAGCAAGGCCGAGGTCGATCGCGCGATCGACCGTGTCGTCTGGTACGCGGGCTGGGCCGACAAGATCGCGCAGGTCGTCGGCACCGCGAACCCCGTCGCGGGCCCGTACTTCAACTTCACGGTGCCCGAGCCCACCGGTGTGGTGGGAATCCTCGCTCCGGAGCCTCCGCTCCTCGGGCTAGTGTCGCGTCTCGCGCCGGTGATCGTCGGCGGCAACACCGCCGTCGTCATCGCGTCTGAAGCGCATCCGCTCGTCGCGATCGAGCTCGCCGAATGCCTCGCCACCGCCGACGTCCCGCCCGGTGTCGTGAACATCCTCACCGGCCTGCGCAAGGAGCTCGCGCCGTGGCTCGCGTCGCATATGGACGTATCCGCGCTGGACCTCACCGGCGGCGACGGCGACGCCGCCGAGCTCGAGCGCCTCGGGGCGGAGAACGTGAAGCGCGTGGTCCGCGGCAAAGCGGACGGGCAGAGCCCCTACGACATCACCGCCTTCCTCGAGCTCAAGACCGTCTGGCATCCGATCGGGATGTGACTTCCTCTTCGATCACGTAGGCGCGCACGGGAAACGTCGCTCCGCCGACCCAGGCGATCGGCACGGCGTGCAAGCGTCCGCCATCGCGCGGTACCGCGCCGAGGTTCGTCAGGTGCTCGCACACCGGGATCCCCGCACCGAGGAGCTTCGTGTGCGCTGGCCGCGACAGGTCAGCGGTGTCGTCGATGTTGAGCGAGTCGATGCCGACGAACGAGGGTCTTGCCGTGACGAGCATCTCGGCGCTGTCCCCGCTCAGGAAGGGATGATCCGAGAAGTACGCCTCGGTGCCCCAATGGCGCGAGAAATCCGTACGCACCAGGACGGCCTGGCCCGTGAGCGTGATGCCGCGGAAGACGTCGGGCCCGATCGCGCGACCCGCGCGCGTCGCGTCGACGACCACCGCGGGCAGGTGCGCGAGGCGGTCGAGTGGGAGATCCGCGAGGTCGGCACCGGCCGGGTAGCGGTGGTGCGGCGAGTCGACGTACGTTCCGGTGTTGCCGCATAGATGCAACGAGGCGATGAGGAACTCCGCCTTGCCGCCGTAACGCTCGCGCGACGACTGGTAGTCGATGATCACGTCGACCGTCGGCTCGGGCAGGCCCGGGTAGGTCTTCATGCCCGCAACGACGCGATGGCTGACCTCGATGAAGCGGACCACGGTGCTACTGTGCCACCTGGCACCACGCGGGGAGGGTAGAGATGTTGCGTCTTTCGAACATCACCGGCGCGGCGATCCTCATCATGGCCACGGTCGTGTCGGCGTGTGCGCCGGCGACCACTGCGCCAAGTCCGTCGGCGAGCGCGAGCGGGCCCAAGAAGGGTGGCACGCTGATCCTCGCTCGCGCGGGCGAGGTCACGAACCTCGACCCCCACAAGGTGCCCGCCTTCACATCGGCCCGCGTGTTCGAGCTCGTCTACAGCTACCTCATGCGTCTCGACGAGAACCTCGCGGTGCAACCGGATCTCGCGGAGTCGATGCCCACGACGTCGTCCGACGGAAAGACCGTCACGGTCAAGATCCGCAGCGGCGTGAAGTTCCACAACGGCGACGCGCTGACCAGCGCGGACGTGAAGTACACCTTCGATCGGATCATCGATCCCAAGAACGCCGCGGTCGCGCGGTCATTCTTCGGCGACGTCGACACGATCAGCGCACCCGACGCGACGACGGTCGTGTTCAACATGAAGACGCCGAATGCGGCGCTCATCGCGTACATGGCGCATCCCAACACCGGCATCGTGTCGAAGAAGATCGGCGAGGCCAACGCGGACCTGTCCAAGAAGGAGACCGCGATCGGCAGCGGTCCGTTCAAGCTGGCCGAGTGGGTGCCGGACAACTACATGCGCTTTGAGGCCAACAAGGACTACTACGTCGCCGGCCAGCCGTACCTCGACGGCATCCGCATCAACGTCGTCCCGGATGAGACCGCCATCACCGCGGCACTCCGCACCAAGGCCGCCGACATGGCGATCGTGGTCGATGCGAAGGTCGCGCGCACGCTGCGGAGCGAGTCAGGCGTGACGCTCTCGGCGAAGCCGAGCCTCAGCTACAACCTCCTGTTCGTGAACACCAAGCGCCCGCCGTTCGACAACCTCAAGGTGCGCCAGGCGATCGCCTACGCGATCGATCGCAAGGCGATCATCGACGCGGTCGCGTTCGGCGAAGGCGAGGTCACCGGCCCGATCGCGCCCGGCCTCGCGAATTACGCGCTGCCGACGTCGCAGTACCCGCTCTACACGCGCGACGTGGCGAAGGCGAAACAGCTCCTGACGGAGGCCAACGTCGGACCGGTCTCCTTCACGATGCTGACGCAGACGACGGAGCCGGCGTACGCGAAGGACATCGCCCAGCTGGTGCAGGCGCAGCTCGCCGAGATCGGCGTGACGATGAAGATCGAGACGCTCGAGTTCACCCAGTGGGTCGACCGCTGGCTGAAGGCGGACTTCGACATGGCGCCCGGTCTGAACGGCGGCGGTCCCGATCCGGACTTCTACGTGTTCCGCTACTTCACCGACGATGGCAACCTCAACTTCGTCACGAGCTACAAGAATCCGATCTCCAGCGACGCCATCAAGCAGGCGCGCGCGACGACCGACGTCGCCAAGCGCAAGGATCTCTACACGACGGCCCAGAAGGAGCTGGTCAACGGCGTCCCGTTCATCTGGCTGTACGTCGGGCGCGACTACAACGCGATGCTGCCGACCACGAAGGGCTTCATCCACCTACCGACCGGGTCGATCATCTATCTGCGACAGACCTGGCTGGACAAGTAAGGCCGATCCGGCTCGCCCTTGGGTCGCTATCTCGCGTGGCGGCTGGTCGGGGCGATCCCGACGCTGCTCGGCGTGACCGTGCTCACCTTCCTCTTCATCCGGCTCATCCCGGGAGATGCCATCGCGGCGCGCCTCGGGACCTCGACCGCGCTCTCGCCTGAGCAGCTGGCGAGCCTCCGCGCGTACTTCGGACTCGATCAACCGCTCTACCAGCAGTACTGGACCTGGCTCACCTCGCTCCTCCGCGGGGACTTCGGCTACTCGATCAGGACGGGCCGCCCGGTCCTGGTCGAGATCACCGAGCGTTTGCCGGCGACGCTGGAGCTCGCGGCGGCCGCGACGCTCATCGCGGTCGCGATCGGACTGCCGCTGGGGCTTCTCTCGGCCATGCGTCCGCGTTCTCGCGCGGACGTCGTCGCGCGCATCGGCGGGCTCATCGGACTTTCGCTCCCGAGCTTCTGGCTCGGCACGCTCATCATCGTGTTCTTCTCGCTGTATCTCCGGTGGTTACCGAACACCGGTGGCTACGTCGACTTCGTCCACGATCCTCTGGGAAACGTGGCGCTCATCGTGTTGCCGGCGGTGACGCTCGGCGTCGCGCTCGCGGCCGCGACCATGCGCATGACGCGCTCGGCGATGCTCGACGTGCTCAGCGCCGACTACGTGCGGACGGCGTGGGCGAAGGGCCTGGCGGGCGCGGTCATCGTCCGGCGGCACGTGCTGAAGAACGGTCTCATCGTCGTCGTGACGCTGCTCGGCATACAGGTGGGACAGCTCCTGGGCGGCACGGTCGTCGTCGAGGAGATCTTCTCCATCCCCGGCGTCGGCCGGATGCTTCTCGCCGCGATCGTCCAGCGCGATTACGCGCTCGTGCAAGGAGGCGTGCTCGTGATCGCGATCCTCTTCGTGCTGGTGAACATCGTCGTGGATCTGCTGTATGGCTACCTGGATCCCCGAATCCGCCTCGCCTAGTCCCGCCGCCGCGGGACGATCATTCGGGTTCGGCGGCATCGGCGCGGCGATCGTGCGCGAGCCCGTCGCGCTGCTGGGTCTTGCGCTCGTCGCCCTCTACGTCGCGGTGGCGCTGGTCGTGGGCTTCCTTCCGCTGCGCGACCCGCTGCAGGTCTCGGCGCAGCGCCTGGTCGGTCCGACGCCGGAGTTCCCGTTCGGGACCGACGCGCTCGGCCGCGACGTCCTGAGCCGCGTCCTGTTCGGAGCGCGTCTCTCGATCCGTGTCGCGGTGCTGTCCGTGGCGATCGCGACGATCGTCGGCGGCGCGCTGGGACTGATATCGGGCTACCTCGGGGGTTGGGCGGATCTCGTGATCGGTCGTGTGCTCGACGTGTTCTTCGCCTTTCCCGCCATCCTGCTCGCACTCGGCATCGTCGCCGCGCTCGGCCCGGATCCGAGCAACGTCATCATCGCCATCGCGGTCGTCTACACGCCGATCTTCGCGCGCGTCGTTCGCGGTCCGGTGCTGGCGCTGCGGGCGCGCGACTTCGTCGAGGCGGCGCGGGCGGTCGGCGCGACCTCGTCGCGCATCGTGGTCCGCCACGTCCTGCCGAACCTGATGTCGACGCTCGTCGTGCAGGTCAGCCTCGCCCTTTCGTGGGCGGTGCTGACCGAGGGCGCGCTGTCGTTCCTCGGCCTTTCGGCGCAGCCACCCGCGCCGTCGTGGGGCGTCATGCTGAGCGAGGGCCGGCAATACCTCGAGTTCGCCACACACCTCGCGGTGTTCCCGGGGCTCGCGATCATGGTCGCGGTGCTGGGATTCAATCTGCTCGGCGACGGCCTGCGCGACGCGATGGACCCGCAGCGGCGATGAGGATCGCGCCTGCAGGTCGAACACATGTCGATGCGCTCGTCGCGTTGATGATCGCGTCGCCGTTGCTTCGCCGCTACGGCGTGACCGGCCGAGGCGCGCGTGTGACGCTGCTCGAGGGCCTCAGAGAACGCGATCTGCTCCTGGTCGCGCTCGAGCGCGGCGAGACTCTGGGATTCGCCTGGGTGATCACCACGCGAGCGCTCGATCGCGCGGCATATCTCCGCCTCTTGCTCGTCGCGGAGGGAAAGCAGTCGCGCGGCGTCGGCGCGGCGCTGCTGCGAGACGCGGAGCGCAGAGCGCGCGCGTCGGGCTGCCGGCACCTCGTTCTTCTCGTGACGGCGGCGAATCGACGCGCGCGCGACTTCTACTCGCGCCACGGCTACCGGCTGGTCGGAAATTTGCCCGGATTCGTGCGCCCAGCGATCGGCGAAACGCTTTACGTGAAGAGTTGGCCGCGCCGCTAGAGCCGGCTCACGTTCCGGGTGCCTTGTAAGCGCCGCGCGCCGCTTTCGCCTTGGCGACGAGGGGCGCGAGCTGGTCCGCGGTGAATAGCTCGTGCGTCTCGAGGTGCGCGAAACCACCGGTGCTCGCGACCGCGAGGCTCACCGCGGCCGCGGACATCGAGTCAGGCATGTCCGTGACGATGAAGCCGTCGTACGGCCCGAACATCCAGTAATAGGACTCGAGCTTTCCATTGACTCCTTCCAAGAGCTTGCGGACCGCCGCGGCGCGGTCGCTCGGCCGCTCGATGTATGCGTTGATGGTCTCCCCTTTGAACGTGAAGAACGTCGCGAACTTCGGCATGAGAATCTCCCCAATTCTTGGCGGACATGCCGCCGTGCCGGCGATTCTCGCGCAATCTCCCGCCGCCGTCCCCGCGACCGCGGGCGTCAGGCCGGTGCCTATCGCTATCCTCGACGCGCCTCATGTCCGAAGAGCTCGTCCTCTGGCACGACTTCAACGTGAGCCTGGTCACGGCCTCGGCCGGACTGCTCGGGCTTCTGTTCGTCGCGCTCTCGATCCACGTGCGCGTGCTCAGCACGCGCCAGAACGCCGAACTGCGAGCCGTCGCGCGAACCATCTTTCTCGGCTACGTTCTCGCGCTCGCGATCGGATTCCTCGCGCTGATGCCGCAGACGCTCTCGGCGTTCGGCCTCGAAGTGCTCGTCGTGGTCCTCGGGGCGACGCTGCCATTCGCCGCCGCGGCGCGCAGCGGGCTCCGCGCGACAGGCGTCGGGTACGACCGAAGGGTGACGGTCATCCAGTTCATCGCGGGATTCGTGTTGTTCGCGATCTCGATCGCCGCGTCGATCGGTGTTTTCGTCGGCGAGGCCGCGGCGCTCTTCTTCGTCGCGGGCATCGGTGTGCTGAGCCTGGTGTGGGGCGTCTTCAATACCTGGGAGCTCATCTTCCGTGTCCAGGGGCTGGACCAGCCCTGATCATCTCGCCGGCGTGGCGGCGGACACGCAGTCCTCGGTCGCCCCGGCCGCGGCGTTCGCGAGCTGCTGACGCGCGGAATCGAAGCGCTCGATCGGGAGCAGCAGGCTTTCGGTGATGCGCTCGCGTACTTCGCGCGTGACGCGGTGGCCGATCCGCCGCGCCCAGCGCCGTCCGAGCCAGCCCGCGTGCAGGCGCAGCGCCTGTGCGAGCAAGAAGCCGATGAGCAGCGTCACGCTGAGCAGCACGACCGGCGTCGGCACCCGGCCGAGGTAGGGGACATCGACCGATCCGACGGGTGCCTCGTGAATGAGGAACAGCGCAGCGAACCAGAGAGCACAGAACAGGAGTAGCGCGGTCACCGCGTACTGCGCGAGACCGATGACCGACCAGAGCACACTCGTCGGCACGCGGAACGCCGCGCTCTCGGCCGCCAGAGACTGGTCGATCGCGCCGGCCAGCCGCTGCTCGAAGATCGCCGGCGTGCTCAAGGTCGCGAGCCCGCCGCGGACCGAGCCGGGCACCGTGGGCAGAGTCACCGCGATGAGCTCGCGGAGCGGCTCGACCGCTGGAGCCAACGAACCGCGCGACTGCCAGCGACGAAGAAACCCGGCGGGATCGGCGGACGCGCGCGCTCGACCGGTCAGTCGATAGACCCAGCTGGTCAAGTGGCCGAAGGGACCGGCGCCCCGCGGTCGCGCGGCGAGCCGCGTCGCGGCGACGGCCTGGCGCTCGAGGCCGCGGATGTCAACGAGAGCGAGAACGCCGCGCCCGACGGCGTCCAACGCGCGTTCGCGCCGCGCCGGATCGATCAGGGGCACCGCGCCGCCGTCGGCCACGCCGGTTCGCGCGGCGAGATCCCGCACCGCTTCGTGCGCCTCGGCGGCGATGCGCGACGCGACGATCCGCTTCGCCTCGACACCCGAGTCGAGCCAGTGGCGGAACTCGCCGATACCGGCCGCTCCATCGCGCGCGCGCGTGATCGCGACGCCGATAGTGGCAAGACCTTCGCGTCCGAGCTGCGTGCGCATGTCGTCGCTCACGCGCATCGCGTCCTCGGCGCTCAGCAGGTCACTGCGATTGAGCACCACCAGCTGGTGCCGTAGGCGCGGAGCGAACGTGCGCAGGTAGCCGCCGTGCATGATCTCGTCCTTGTATTTCTCGGGGTCGACGACCCAGGCCACGGCGTCGACGCGCGGAAGGAGCGTGTCGACGCGCTCGCGATGCTCTGGGGCGATGGAGTCGAAATCAGGCAGGTCGAGGACCGCGAGCTGGCCCAGGCTCTCGGCGCGATGCTCGCGCACCTGCGTCACGCCGAGCCAGCTCAGAAGACCCGCGAGCTCCTCGCGCTTGTTGGCCGGGATCCATGCGACGGGCTCGGCCGTGGTCGGGCGACGGGCGCTCGCCGGGCTCACCTCCTCGCCGGCGAGCGCGTTGAGGATCGTGCTCTTTCCGACGCCGGTCCCGCCCGCCATGGCGAGCACGTAGGCGTCGCTCGGGAATCCGAGACGCGTCCGTGCCGTGTCGCGCACGCTCGCCGCGGCGGTCGCCTCGATCCCGAGCACTGCCGCGGCTTCGATCGCCTCATCGAGGTGCGCGAGACAGCGCTGGAGATCCATCAGCGCAGCTCCGAAACCGAGGCGCGAAGCTTGACGGCAAGCTCGTGGAGCGCGGCTGGTCGCGGGGCGAGCGCGTCGAAGCGCTCGCGCTCCGCCGCGAAGAGCGACGCGAGGAGCGCTTCAAGCCGCGCTCGCGCCTGCTCGATGAGCTGCTCCATCGCGCGTTCGCCGAAGAGGGCCTCCAGCAGCTTCTGATTGAGGTAGGCGGTCCCTGCCGCGATGCCGAGCTCAGCGCCGGTGAGTCCCGCGGTGTGCGCGAACACGCCGAGCATCACCGCGACTCCGACCGCGTTCACCCCGAGCGCGGCGACCTGCGCGACGGCACGCTTGCGTCCGCCGCCCGCGCGGACATCGTCGATGGTCGCGCGCATCCACGTCGCGAGCCCTTCGCGGATGGCGGGAGCGAACCGGTCCGACGCCGACCACAGCGCCGCATCGCGTTCGATCAGGGCCGCGGCCTCCGAGCGTTCCGACCATGTGGAGGCGGTCCGGCGCGCGGCTTCGGTCGCGTGGCGCAGCGCCAGCGCCTCGAGCGTGCTGGCGATCTCTTCCTCGACGATCGCGACCGGCGCTGTGGGCGTCCCGCGGAACGCGGTCAACAGCAATCCGCGCAGGCGCCCCAGGCCGGACGCGATGAAGCGCGTCACCTGATCGGCGCCCACGAAGTCGTGCCAGCGTCGAAGCACCTCCTGGCGAAGGAGCACGCCGCCACGCAGATCGCGCGAGAGCTTGGCAAGCTCATCCGCGTACGCGGTCTCCGCGATGCGGCGAAGCGCCTCGGCGTCGATCGCCTCGTGCTCGAGATCGTCGGCGACGGCGTGCACGAGCGGCGCGAGTCCGCGGACCGCTCCGGCGAGCGCGTCCATCGCGACGCTTCGCCGCTCCTCGCTCTGAGTGGTGAGCTGCGCGATGCGGTCGAGCAGCGGACGCACGGTCTCTCGCGCGAGCCCGTTGACGTTCGGATCGACGTCGCCCTCGGTGACGGCGATCAGATCGAGCGTCTCGTCAGCTTCGTTCATACCGGCCTCCGACAGCAGGCGGCGTGCATCGGCCAGGACCACGTCGCGGTCGCGGGCATCGCCCGGCACGCGGTTGAGCATCACCACGAGCGGCAATCCGCGCTCCTGCGCGCGGCGCAGGACCTGCCAGGGCACGAGGTCCGCGTAGCGCGTCGCGGTGGTGACGAAGACGCAGAGATCGCTCACTTCGAGGAGGACGTCGGCGAGCTCGCGATTGTCGCGCTCGACCGAGTCGATGTCCGGCGCGTCGATGACGGCGACACCGCTCGATGACTCGGGGGCAGGCACGTGGATGATGCGATCACCGGCGATGAGCCGGAGCCGATCACCGGACAGGATGTGCTTCGCATCACTTTCGCTCGCGTACAGAACGGCTTCGCGCGTCGTCGGCCGGAGCACTCCGGCCTTACTGACCTCGGCGCCGGCGATGGTGTTGAGGAGCGACGACTTTCCCGCGCCGGTGGGTCCGAGCAGCAGCACGATCAGCGGGGCTTCGATGTCCGCCGCGCGCGGGCGCACGAATCCTTCGAGATGGTCACGAAGCTGACGCGCGCGCTCGCGCGCGGGTGAGCTCGTCGGCGCGAGTCCCAACCGCTGCTGCGCGAGATCGGCGAGCCGCTCGCTGCGTTCGATGAGGTCGGCCCCGACCGGGTCCACCTCACGCACTCTACGGGGAGCGGCCCGGTGCACCGCGCGTTTCAGACCGGCATCCGTTGCAAGCGGCCCGCTGTGCTTCGTATTGGCGCGCCTCGAGTGTCGTTAGGCCAAGCGGTGGGTCGTTCGCTGTTCGCGCGTGTCGCCGGCACGCTGCTGATCGCCAGCACGCTCGTGCTGGGTCAAGGGGCACGACCCGCGAACGCGGCGTGTGTCGCGAGCACCGGCCCCGGCATTCCCGCGCCGACCGGTCTTCCGACGGGTATCTCCGGTTTCCACGCACGGTGGTACGGACAGAGCGGCTATCCGACGCTGTGTCCAGGCGGGCGATCGACCGCGACGGTCGCGTTCTACAACAGCGGCTCACTCGGATGGGTGAGCGGTCGGATGGGCGAGGTCGCCTATCTCGGAACGTGGGGTCCCGAGCCGGGCCAGGACGCGGTCAGTCCGCTCGGTGGCGACGGCACCGCAGGATCGCTCGCGACGGGATGGCCTCGCTACAACCGCATCACGATGCAGCCCGCGCCGTACGTCGGCCCGGGCCAGGTCGCATGGTTCCAGTTCACGATCCAGGCGCCCGACGGGAGCCTCCCGACACAGAGCGGCGCCGTGTACAGCCCGCTCGGCTACAGCGACCTGAGCGTGCCCACGGCACGTGGCGCGTTCAGCGTGCACCTCATCAAGGAGCGACTCGCCGACGTGACGGTACGGACCCTCACCGCGAACAGCACCGACTGCGCGAGTGACTGTCCCGCGAAGCCGCTCGCTCAGTACGTCGCGGAGAACGGCGCGTATGCCGGCATGAACGGAACGTATCTCTGCCCGCCCGACTATCCCGCGTGCGCGGGCAAGGTGAACTCGTATGACTACGCGGTCTACAACAGCAACCTGCGGCGCTGGATCAACCGTCCGGCGCTCATCGGGCAGAACAGCCTGCTCACCTTCAACGGCGCCGCGACAGCGGTGTATCGGCGCAGCTTCGTCTACGGACAGAACGCGTCGCTGATGAACGCCCCGATCACGGCAGGCATCACGATGTTCCCGCTCCTCGTGCAAGACGGAGCGGTCATCGATTCCGAGTTCGAGCAGACCGCCGTCCAGAAGACCCGCGGGACCAAGGGCGCGATCGGCGTCGACGGCACCTACATCTATCTCGCGATCGTGACGGGCGCCACGGTCACGGAGTCGGCCTATGTGCTGCAGGCGCTCGGCGCGCGCGACGCCCTCAACCTCGATGGCGGCGGCACCGCCGCGATGTTCATCGGCGGCTCGTACACCGTCGGGCCCGGCCGGCTGCTCCCGAACGCGATCGTCCTGACAAAGCCCTAACGACGCTCGGTGGCGGGCTTCTTCGCGACGTCATCGACGATGCCGACAGCGTTCGTGACCGCGCCGGCGGCGAGCAGCGCCGCGGCGACCAGCATCGCGAGATGGAACGCTTCGGTGGACGCCTCGCGCTCGGCCTGGATGAGACCCGCGGTCTCGGGAGGGAGCGAAGACGGAGCCCGGACGACGTTCAGGGGCGAGATCGTCCTCCGAACGTCGGCGTCGCTCACGTCCAGGCTCGGCACGCGATCGTGTAGGCCGGCATAGAAGCTTGCCGTGATCGCGACGAAGATGAGCGCGCTGGCGAGCTGCGGCCCGACGCGCGAGATCGCGTTGTTCACCGCGGACGCGACGCCGGCGTTATGGACCGGGACGCTCGTCATCAGCGCGGTCGTGAGCGGCGCGACCATGATCGACAGTCCGATGCCGTATACCAGGCTCGCGGGTAACAGGTCGATGAGGTAGCTCGTTGGCGGGACGTAGGTGCTCGGGTCACCGAAAGCGAAGCGCCAGGCTTCCGTCGTTGCGGGGATGCGCGCGTACCAGAGCACCGCCAGGAACATGAGAGCCGGCCCGATCGCCATGAAGCGGCGAGGGCCGAAATGCGCGGCAAGGGCTCCGAAACGCGAGCTGAGGAACATCAGGAACAGGCCGGACGGGAGCGAGGTGAGGCCGGCGGCCGCGGCGGTGTAGCCGATCGTGCTCTGCACGAACAGCGTCAAGAAGTATCCAATGACATACAGCGCCCCGTAGATGAGGAACGTGGAGATGTTCGTCACGCTGAAATTCCGCGAGCGGAAGAGCGACGGCGGGATCAACGGGTCGCGTCGCATCGTCATCAGGAATGGGAGCGCCACCGTCGCGACCAATCCGATCGCCAGCGTCGCGAATCCGAACGGGTCGCGCCATTCACGCTGCTGGCTGTAGATCGTCCCGAACGAGAGACCGCCGACCGCGAGCGCGACAACGGCGGCGCCGAGCCAGTCGAAAGAACCGGTCGCGCTCTCGTCGCGGCTCTCGCGGATGTAGGTGACGGTCATCCACAACGCGACGAGACACAGCGGCACGTTCATGAGAAACGCCACGCGCCACGACAAGGTATCGACGAGCGCGCCGCCGATGACCGGACCGAGGATGGTCGTCGCCGCCGACGCGCCGGCCCAGAGACCGAACGCGCGGCCCTGCGCCTCGCCGGTGAACGTCGCGGTGAGGAGCGCGAGCGAGCCCGGGACCAGCAGCGCGCCCGCCGCGCCCTGCAGGACGCGGAAGGCGATGAGGAGTTCCATCGACGGCGCGACGCCGCACAGCAGGCTGGTCACGAGGAATCCCGCGAGGCCGAAGGCGAACATGCGCCTGCGCCCGAAGAAATCGTTGAGCGCGCCCGCGAGCACGAGTAGCGCCGAGAGCGTAAGCAAGTAGGCGATGTAGACATACGACTGACCCTCGAGCACGCCGAAGACAGATGAGGGCAGCTCACGACCGATGCGCGGCAATGCGACGTTTACCACGGTCGAGTCGAGGAAGACGATCCCCGACGCGAGGATCGCGGCGAACAGCGTCCATCCCTCGGCGCGAGTCACACCAGCTCTCCGGCCTCGACCGCGACCGCCAGTCGATTCGCGAGCGGCGCGAGCGGGCAGGTCCACTTCGGGTCGTACACGCACGAGGGGTGGTACGCGAAGTTGAAGTCGAGGACGAGCGTGTCGCCGCTCGAGCCGAGGTCGGCCCCCTTCGCCGTATCGAGGAGATACCGGCCGCCTCCGTACGTCGTCTTGCCAGAGGTCGCGTCGCGGAACGGGAGGAACACGCCGCCGCTGTACTCGTCGAGCCACAGGACCTCGAGCGTTCCGATGGGAAGGTCGACGGCGCCAAAGCGCGCGAAGCGGATCACGCCGCCGGTGCTCGTGTCGACGTCGTAGCTTTCACGCGGCAGCGGACGCACCGCTGCGGTGAACGCAAACGCGGGGTCGTAGTCGCGATAAGGAAGGCCGCGGAACGCCTCGCGCTTCTCCGGCGGCAAGGCCGACTGCGGATGCGTTCGGAACAGCTCATCTCGGCGCTCGCGCCACAGCCGATGCGCCGCGCGCGGATCGCGGTCGCGCAGCGAGCGCACGTCCTGATACATCTGGTTCACGCGCCGGCGGTAATCGAGCAGGTCGAGGAGCGGGTCAGTCACCGCTCATGCGGTCTTCGCGGGGCGCGCGGCGAGCGCGTAGGCGATGGCTTCATCGGTCTTCATCGCGAACCCGCGGTCGAATGCGCCGCGGCGGTCCGCCGGGATGTCCGCGGCCACCGTACGGCCCTCCGTTACGCCGAACAGCGACGGAAGTCCGACGCCGGTCCGCTGCGACAGCGCGGTCCATGCTCCCACGAGCGTCTCGTGACGTTCGAGGTCGCCGCGGACCTTCGCGAGCTCCGCGAAATTGCTGAGATGGATGACGATCCCGCTCGAGTCGCTCGCGTCGACGAACATCTGGAGCGCCGCGCGCCAGTCGCGCTCGGCGTCATCGAGCTCCTTGAGATTGAACGCCGCGAGTCCGGTGCCGTAGAGGTCCCAGGCGATGTCGAAACGATTTCCGAGCGCCCGGTGCTCCGCCAGCGCCTCGTGCGCGAACCGCTTGGACTTGAGGTAATCCTCGTGCGTGTGGCCCGAGCCTTCGCCATACAGCGAGCCGAGGGCAAAAGCCGTCCGCCCGATACCGGCGCGGTCGCCGACCTTACGGAAGATCGCGAGCGCTTCTTCGAGAAGCACGAACGCCTTTGAATGTCCTTCGCCGCCCGCGAACGTGTAGGCGAAGGACAGGTTGTACGCGCTCTTCGCGCGCTCGGGCTCAGTGCCCACGGAGCCGGCGAGCTCATACGCCTCGCGGTAGTAGCGCTCGGTAGCACTGAGATCGCCCATCCAGTAGGCGAGTCCTCCGGCGGTCTCGAGGGCGGGCATCCGCGAGCGCGGATCGGAACCCGCGAGTGCGAGCACGCGCTCGGCCCAGACGAGTCCCTCGCGCAGATAGCCGCGGACCTGCCAGAACCGCCAGAGCGCGAACAGCAGGCGCGAGGCGGCGTCGGAGTTCCCTCGGACGATCGCGTGCTCGAGAGCGGCGCGCATGTTGTCGTGCTCGAGCTCGACGAGGTCGAGCCAGCGCCGCTGGTCGTTGCCTTGGAGCTCCGGCGCGGCACGCTCGGCCAGGGCGAGATAGGCCGCGAGGTGGCGATCGCGGATGGTGGCGTCCTCACCGCTCGTGCCGAGCTTCTCGTTGGCGAACTCCCGGACCGTGACCAGCATGCGGAACCGGGGTTCGCCCGCGGCGTCTTGCTGACGGATGAGGCTGCTGTCGAGCAGCTCCGAGGCGCGGTCCAGGACGCCGCCGCCGATCTCGCTCGCGGGTCCGCAGACCGGCTCGAGCTGCTCGAGCATCGCACCCGCGACGAACACGGCACCGCGCGCGAAGAAGCGCCGCAGCCCCTCGTCGAGAAGGTCGTAGCTCCAGGCGATCGCGCCACGCAGCGTGCGCTGGCGGTCGGTGCGATCCGGTGACGTGCTCGCGAGAAGGTCGAGGCCCTTCCGGAGACGGGGGAGCATCGCCTGCGGCGAGAGCAGCTTGATGCGCGCGGCGGCGAGCTCGATCGCGAGCGGCAAGCCATCGAGCCGGACGCAGATCTCCGCGACGGCCGCGGCGTTGTCCGGGGTGACCATGAAGTCCGGTTTCACCGCACGCGCCCGCTC
Organism: Chloroflexota bacterium; assembly: GCA_005882255.1. Taxonomy (GTDB): domain Bacteria; phylum Chloroflexota; class Limnocylindria; order P2-11E; family P2-11E; genus CF-39. The sequence goes on from VBEZ01000178.1 coordinate 37,689, forward strand.
GATGAACAGCTTCACCGCGTCCGACTGGGCGAGCACGTCGAGCGATGGGAGGCGCTCCGGATCGGGAAGGTCGAGCGGTGGGACCGGGAACTCCTGTTCGCCTGAGATGCGGAGCGGCGCGCGGCTGGAGGTGATGACCTTGAGGTCGGGCCCGCTCGCGAGAAGCGCCGAGACGGATGGCGCGGCCGGCAGGATCTGCTCGAAGTTGTCGAGGACCAGCAGCATCCGTTTTCCACGCACGTGTTCGAGAACACGCCCGAGCGGGTCTTCCTTCCCGCCGACGTGCACACCGAGCGCGTGCGCGATCGTCGATGGGACGAGCTCCGGGTCGGAGATCGGGGCAAGCGGCACCCAGAACGCGCCGTCGGGGAAGCGGGCCGCCGCTTCGGCCGCGAGCTGCAGCGAGAGTCGCGTCTTCCCTGTCCCTCCTGGGCCGGTGAGCGTCAAAAGGCGGGTTCGATCGAGGAGGCGAAGTCCCTGGACGATGTCGCCGTCCCGCCCGATGAACGTCGTGACCTGTTGCGGCAGATTGTTCGGCGTGCGATCCAGGCTGCGGAGTGGCGGGAAGTCGTTCGGTAACCCGTCGATGACGAGCTGGTGGATGTGCTCCGCGAGCGCGAGGTCCTTGAGGCGATGCTCGCCGAGATCGCGCAGCGTCGTTCCATCGCCGAGGTCTGGCCCGGCGAGCGTTGCCGTCGCGCCCGACAGGAGGACCTGTCCGCCGTGCGCGACATTGGCGATACGCGCCGCACGGTGCACATCGATCCCGACGTAGTCCGCGCCCGCCTCTTTGCTCGCCGGGACCCCGTCGCCGGTGTGCATGCCCATGCGGACGCGGACGACGACGTCGTGCGGGAAGCGCGTCGCGGCGAGCGCGCGCTGTGCCGCGGCCGCGGCGCGTACCGCCTTCGCGGCGCTGTCGAAGACGAGGAAGAGCGCGTCGCCTTCGATCCGCACCTCGGTGCCGCCGGCGAACGCGGCCCGCAGCGTCTTCGTATGCGTCGCGAGGACCTCGTGATATCGGTCCGTGCCGAGCGCGTTCAGCAGCTTCGTCGATCCCTCGATGTCCGTGAACAAGAAGGTCAGGGTGCCGCTCGGCAGACCGCGGTAGCTCATGGGCCGATTGTCCGCTCGCGCTCGCCGAGTTGCCAACCGACCGCGGCGGGCCTAGACATGTGCGACATGGCGACGACACGCGGCGAGCTCGGGGACAAGCTGTCCAGCCTCTCGCTGTTCGCCGACCTCAGCGCGGCGGAGCTCGAGTCGATCGCCCACATCGTCGACGAGCGCCGCTTCGCGGATGGCGAGCGCATCCTGCGGCAGGGCCTCACCGGATCGGGCTTTTACATCATCCTCGCCGGCGAAGGCATCATCCGCATCGACGGCAAGGACTACGGAAAGCTGGGCCGCGGAGACTTCTTCGGCGAGATCTCCGTGCTCCTTGGCGATCCACCGGTCGCCGACATCGTCGCGGCGCAGGGGCTGCACTGCGCGATCATCCCCGGCCCCGCGCTCGAGCCGTTCATGGTCGGGCATCCGCAGGTGATGTTCCGCATGTTGAAGAGCGAAGCGCGCAAGCTACGGATGGCCACGAGCTGGCGGACCTAGCCGAGCAGCCGTTCCCGCCCGGCGACTACCCGGTCGTGGTGGTCGGCAGCGGCCCGGGCGGTCTGCAGCTCTCCTATTCGCTTACGCACCTCCGCGTACCTCACGCGGTCATCTCCGCCGATCCGGCGCCCGGCGGGATGTTCCGACGGTGGCCCTTCTTCCAGCGCCTCTTGTCGTGGACGAAACCGTTCGCGCCGTTCGAGCGCGGCACGCGCTTCTACGAGCGGTACGACTGGAACTCGCTGATCCCGGACGACGATCGGCACCGCGCGATCCAGCCGCGACTCATGGATGGAACGTCGTACTTCCCTTCGCGTATCGAGATGGAGCAGAACATCGCGACGTTCGCGCGCGAGACCGGCATCCGCGTTCGCTACGGCTGCCGCTGGACGGGGACGACGCGCGACGGCGAGGGGTTCCGCTTGCGGACTACGGCGGGCGACTACCGCGCGCGCGTCGTCGTGTTCGCGTTCGGGCTGGCCGAGCCGTGGAAGCCGGAGATCCCAGGGATCGAGCACGTGCCGCACTACGCTGACACACGCGCGCCCGAGACCTATGCCGGAAAGCGCGTCTTCATCATCGGAAAGGAGGTCTCGGCCTTCGAGCTCGCGAATGGTTTCCTGCCCTGGGCGCGGCAGATCGTGCTCGCGTCGCCCCGCCCGACACAGCTCTCCGTCGTGACGAACTCGCTCGTCGGCGTGCGCGCGCGATACGTGCAGCCCTTCGAGGACCACATCCTCGGCGGCGGTGTCGTGATCATGAATGCCTCCATCGATGAGGTCTCGCGCAGCGGCGAACTGTTCCGCGTCAAGACGACGCGCAGCGACGGCGGCGGTTCGTTGATGTTCGAAGCCGACGACGTCATCGCGACCACCGGCTTCCAGCCGCCGCTCGGCGACCTGCCCGAGCTCGGCGTCGTGAGCTCGGGTCGTGAGAAGATCCCCTCGCAGACGCCGCTCTTCGAGAGCATCAGCGTGCGCCACGTCTATTTCGCCGGAACGGCGACGCGGGGGGCGGCCGGGCTCAAGAAGAACGGGATCCCGAGCAGCTCGGGCGCCGTGCACGGCCATCGCTACAACGCGCGCATCCTCGCACGCCACATCGCGCGCACCTACTTCGGGATCGATCCTGCGCGGCCGACGCTGAAACGCGACGACGTGCTCGACTACCTTCTCTCCGAGCTGTCACGCGCCCCCGAGCTCTGGCATCAGAAGTCCTACCTCGCGCGCTCGCTCCTCATGGATGCGGCGCGCGGCATCGTCGACGACGGCATCGTGCCCCTGCAGCTGTTCGTCGACGGCGAAGGCCCCGATGGTGTCGCGGTCGCGGTCGAGGCGAATCCCAAGGCCGAGATCTATCCCGCGGTGTACGTGCGAAAGAACAACGTCGTCAGCGAACATCTGCTGCCGACGAACCCGCTGCTCGATTTCGAGACCGCCGAGCACCGCGCCCAACTGACCGCGGCGCTCGCGCCGATCCTCTAGCTGACGCGCGTGGCCCCGCGCATCTACATCGTCGGTGGCCCCGGAAGCGGCAAGACGACCCTTGCGGAGTCCCTGGGTCGCCATTTCGAGCTACCGGTGCTGCGCCTCGACGAGCATCTCGATTGGCGGGGTCTGCCGGGCGGCGTGCGTCTCGAGCGCGACGCGGCGGGCCACCCCTCGGAGGCGATGCTTGCCGCGCGACGAGGTCTCATCGCCGAACACCTTGCGCGTGACGGTTGGATCGTCGAAGGCGCCGAACCCGTTTTCGTCGATCCCGTCGCTGAGGCCAGCGAGCTCATCGTGTGGTGCGATCCACCGTTCGCAGTGGCCGCGCTGCGCATCGTGCGGCGACACATCCGTGCCGATCTCACCGGGACGAATCAGTACCGCGGGTACGGGCGCCTTTACCGATTCCTACGGTCGGTGCGGCAGCGCTACGCCGAAGCGCCCGACGATGTCGGTGAGCAGTGGACGCGCGCCGCGGTGGCCGAGGCGGTCGGCCGTTACGGCGGAAAGGTGGTCCGCGTCACCGGCGGCTCGCCGGCGCGCAACCTCGCCGACGTGCTCGAGCGGTTGTCAGCGCAGCTTCAGCGCCGCTGACGCGAATCGCCCGCCGAGCTCACGGGCGGTCGTGGGGAACGCGTTGACGGTCTGGGCGAGCGTGTCGATCGGCGTGCGCAGTTTCACCGCGAGCACGGCCTGGTGGATCGCCTCGCCGGCGCCGACTCCACCGATGAATGCGCCGACGACGATCTTGTTCGCGCGGTCCACGACGATGGTGACGTGCCCCAGGTCCGCCTCGACGATGTACCCCTTCGACGTTCGCGTGAGGTCGATCGTCTCTTCGAACGCGTCGATCCCGCGCTTCAGCGCCTCGTCGAGGCGCAGGCCGACCGCCGCCGCTTCCGGATCGGTGTAGACGACTCGGGGGATCGCGCTGAAGTCGGCGCGCACGTCATCGCCGAGCGCGATACGCACGGCCATCTCGCCCTCGTAATGGCCGAGGTGGGTGCTGAGCTCGTGACCGATCGCGTCGCCGATCGCGTACACGTTCTCGGTGACGCGCAGGTCGTCGCCGACCGTGAGCGTGTCGGCTCCCTCGTAGGCGACGCCGATCGTCTCGAGACCGATCTCCTTGAGCGCAGGCGCCGACGTCCGTCCGACCGACAGCTGGATCACCTCCGCGGTCACGCTCGATCCATCCGAGAGTTCGACGGCGTGCTCGCCGCCCGGCCCGGCCTTCGGGCGCACGCGCTGCGCGCGAACGCCGGTGCGCACATCGACACCCGAGCGGCGCAGCGTTTCGGCGAGCATGCGGGAGTTGCGCGGGTGATCCGTCGGATTGACCTCGTGCGGGGCAACGATCGTGGTGCGGACCTCGAAGCGCGCGAAGTACTGCGCGATCTCGACACCCGACGGCCCCGCACCCAGCACGACGATGCTCCGGGGCAGCGTGCGCGTCGACGTCGCCTCGACGTTCGTCCAGTACCCGGCCTGCGCGAGCCCTTCGATCGGTGGCACCTTGCCGACCGAGCCGACCGCGACGATCACGTTCTTCGCGGCGAGCTCGTGGGTCGTGGTCTCGTGCGTGACGACGACCCGCGCGCGACCCGCCAGCTTCGCCGTCCCGCGGATCACGCTTGCGCCGGCGCGCTCGAGCGACCTCACATGTCCGCCGTCGTCGGGGTAGTCGCGGTGCTCGCGAACGATCATGTAGTCGCGGCGGTCCGAGGCCTTCGGCCACGGGTAGTCGCCGCCGTGCGCGCGCATCTCGGCGGCATGCAGCAGCGTTTTCGACGGCATGCAGGCCCAAAACGGGCACGAGCCGCCGAACAGGTCGCGGTCGACGATCGCGACCGACGCGCCGCGGGCGCGCGCGTAATGCGCGGCCGCCTCGCCCGAAGCGCCGGCCCCGATGATCACGAAATCGAACGGGCCCTCGGTCACCGCAGCGCTTTGTACCAGAGCGGGCCGCCGTCGCGGCTCACGAAGACATCGAGACGCTCACCGCTCCACGCGCAGCTCACGCTGTGGCCGAGCGGAGCGCCCTCGACGACCTCCCACGGGACCCAGCGCGTGCCGTCCCACCAGCGATGGTTGAGGCGTCCGTCGCGGTCGAAGGCGAAGACATCGATGCGGTCCGCGTCTCGGGCGGCGGCCGCGGGCTGGCCGGTGAACGTGCCGCCGAGCGACTCCCACTCGTGCCACCGCTTGCCGTCCCAATAGCGATCGCGAAGCTGGCCATCATCGTGGATGGCGAAGAGCTCGCACTCTCCGCCATCACCCCACGATGTGACGGCCGCGCCACGCTCGAGCGCGCCGCCGAGAGACGCCCAGTCGCCTATTTGATGAGACCCTGCTTCTTCAGCCACGCCTTGGCGACATCCTTTGGGTCCTGCTTGTCGACCTCGACGAGCTTGTTCATGCCAGTGAGCTCAGCGGTCGTGAGCTTCGGCGCGATGGAATTGATGGTCTTCTTGAAGTCGTCGCCGGCCTTGGTCAGGTAATCGTTGCGTACCACCGGCGCGACGTTGTCCGACAGCTGGAGCTGCTTGTCGTCGTCGAGGAGCACGAAGCCACGCACGGCGATCGTCGCGTCGCTGGTGAAGAGCAGCCCGACGTCGATCTGTCCGCCGACCAGCGCCTGGACCGTGAGCGGACCGCCGGTGTCGAGCGCCTTGAAGTCCTTGAAGGTGATGCCGTACTTGGTCTTCAGACCTTGCGCGCAAAACTCGCGGTTCGGGCACTCGGCCGGACCACCGAGCACGAGCTGGTTACCGACCGGCGCGAGATCGGAAAGCTTCGCAAGCTTGAGCTTGTCGGCGGTCGCCTTGGTCACGACGAAGCCGTTCTGGTCGACCGCGGGGGCGTAGTCGAGGACCGTGACGCCCTTGGACGTCAGAGCCTTCTGCAGGGTCGCGAGGGTCTGCTTCGGATCGGTCGACCCGGTCGCGGTCTTGTCGACGAACGCCAGGAGCGTCGCGAGGTAGTCCGCCTCCAGGTCGATCTGGCCGCTCTGGAGCGCGGGGAACACGATCTCGCGCGCGCCGAGGTTGAACTTGCGCGTGACGGTGTACCCGTTGGCCTCGAGGACCTGGCTGTACAGCTCGCCAAGGACGAGCTGCTCGCTGAAGTTCGTCGAGCCGATGGTGATCGCTGGTTTCGTTCCGCCGGTGCCGGCACCGCCGCAGGCGCTCGCGACAAGTGCCGCCACGATGAAGGGGATCGCGACGCGGATGGCTCGCTTCAACTGGGAAACTCCTTCCGGGCCGCAGCGCATGTCTCTCGGCCCTCGCTGGCAGTATCGCCCGCCGCGCGGGCTACCACCTCACAACGCTCCCTGTTGGACACGTATGCCCGGGGAGACCGCCGCGCGCTCGAATGTACCGAACGCGACTTCCACGGCGATGGCGAGAAGCGCGACCAGCAGCGCGCCGGCGAACAACCGGTCGTACTCCTGTAGCGCCAGGCCGTCCACGATGTAGCGGCCAAGACCGCCGAAGGCGACCAGGGCCCCGAGGGTCGCGGTGGCGACGACGTTGACGGCGGCGGTGCGGATCCCCGCGAGGATCAGCGGCAGCGCGAGCGGCAGCTCGATCCGGCGCAGGATCCCGGCCTCACCGAGACCCATCCCACGGGCGGCCTCGGTGACGTCGCCGTCGACGCCGCGGACCGCGACGTACGCGTTGGTGAGGACCGGCGGGATCGCGAGCGGGATGAGCGCGAGGAACGTCGGCCAAAAGCCGAGCCCGTTCGCCGCACCGAGCAGCGTGCCCGCGATCGGGATCGCGAGGGCGATCGCGGCGAGCGACGGGATCGCGCGGCCGACGTTCGCGACGTTCACCGCGATGAAGCCGAAGCGGCCGGTGTGCCCGAGGTAGAGCCCGACCGGCAACGCGAGGAGCACGCCCACCAGCACGGCGAGGCCGGAGACCTCGAGATGCTCGAGGACCCGCGTCTGGACCGCGTCGCTTCCCTGGTAGTGCGCGGGATCGGCGAACCAACGGGCGACGTCGCCGAGAAGCGTCATGCGGCACGCGCCCAGGGCGTGAGTCGGCGCTGGAGCAGCACGAGCAGCGCGTCGGCAAGGATGGCGAGCGCCACCGACAGCACCGCGCCGGCGATGAGCTCGGTCGTGAAGAAGCGCTGGATCCCGATGAGGATCAGAAACCCGAAGCCGCCCTGTCCGATCAGTGACGTGACGGTGACGAGGCCGATCGTGCTGATGGTCGCGAGCCGGACCCCGGCGATGATGACTGCCAGGGCAAGCGGCAGCTCGATGCGCCACAGCACCTCGCGTGGCGCGTAGCCCATCCCGACCGCCGCCTCGCGCACGTCGGCAGGCACGCCGCGGATGCCGCGGACGATGTTGCGGACGAGGATGAGCAGCGTGTAGCTGACGAGGCCGATCTCAGCCGTGACCACGGTGAGCCCCGTGTATGGGATGAGGAGCGCGAACAGCGCGAGGCTCGGGATCGTGTACATGGTCCCGGTCACGGCGGTGATCGGGCCTTCGGTGCGCGGCGCGCGGAGGATGAGCAGAGACAGCGCGAACGCGATGACGAAGCCGACGCCGACCGCGATCACGGTGAGCTCGACGTGCTCCCCCAAGCGGAACGCGAACTCGTCGAGGTGGCTCGCGATCCAGTCCCAGCGGATGAGCGGCTCGCCTTCGGTCATTCGTCGCGGCCTTCTATCACGTGTCGTCTCGGATCATGCGCCCGATGGTCGACAGCGTTAGAACGCCGAGATAACGGTCTCGGTCCACGACTATTCCGACCTGAGCTTCGCTCGCGAGCATGCGTACGAGCGCGTCGCGAAGCGTGCTCGCCGGCGACAGGATCGGCGCGTTCGGCGATACGGCGGCCCGCGCAACGGTCGTGTCCAGGTCCACGCCGCCGACGGTGAGCAGCACCAGGCGCTTGAGTCCGCGATCGGAGCCCACGAACTCGGCGACGAAGGCGTTCACCGGATGTGCGAGGAGCTCGGCCGGCGGCGCGTATTGCACGAGCTTGCCGCCGCGCATCACCGCGACGCGATCCCCGAGCTTGATCGCCTCATCGATGTCGTGCGTGACGAAGAGCACGGTCGTGCCTTGGTCGCGCTGGATCCGAAGGAATTCGTTCTGAAGCCGATCGCGGACGATCGGGTCGACCGCGCCGAACGGTTCATCCATGAGCATCACCGGCGGCTCCGCGGCGAGAGCTCGCGCGACGCCGACGCGCTGGCGCTCGCCGCCGGAGAGCTGGGCCGGATAGCGAAGGGCGAACCGCGACGGCTCGAGACCGACGAGCGCGAGCAGCTGCTCGGTCCGCGCGGCGATGCGCTCCTTCGGCCACCCGAGCAGCCGCGGCACGGTGCCGACGTTCTCCGCGATGGTCTGATGCGGAAAGAGCCCGACCTGCTGGATCACGTAGCCGATACGACGTCGCAGCGCGGTCGGCTCCTCGCGAAGCACGTCTCGCCCGTCGATCAGGATGGATCCGCCGGTCGGCTCGATGAGCCGGTTGACCATCTTCAGCGACGTCGTCTTGCCCGAGCCGCTGGGCCCGACGAGGACGCAGATCCTTCCGGCCGGGACCTTGAACGACAGCTGGTCGACGGCCAGCTGTCCGGCGTAGCGCTTGGAGACGTCGCGGAACTCCACCGTCGCGCCGCGCGTGCTCGCCACCGTTGGAGGATATGAGCGCGCGAGGCGTATCGTCGGAAAGGTGACCAACGAGACGCAGCTCTGCGCACACCTGCGAGCGGCGAAGGATCACGCGCCGAACACGCCGCGCGGATGCGAGGAGTGTCTGAAGACCGGCGACAGCTGGGTGCACCTACGCCTGTGCCTGGCGTGCGGCCACGTCGGCTGCTGCGACGATTCGCCGAATCGGCACGCAACCAAGCACTACCGAGCGACGACGCATCCGGTCATTCGCTCATTCGAGAAGGGGGAGCGCTGGCGTTACTGCTATCCCGACGACCTCTTCGTCGAGTGACCTACTGCGGCGTGAGCGGCAGCGCGCACGCCATGCGGATCGGGCGGCGAAGGCCAGCGCGATGTCCTAACGCGCGCTCTTGATGCGGTCCTTGTAGTACTTCCGAACCTTATCCACCTTCGGGCGTGCAGTGAACAGGATGTAAGGGTTCGTTGGATTCCGCGCGGCGTAGTCCTGGTGGTACGCCTCAGCCTCGTAGAAGCGGTCGAGCGGGACGACCTCGGTGACAATGGGCCGGTCGAAGACCTTGGCCGCATCAAGTTGCTTGATGTACGCCTCGGCAACACCTTTCTGTTCGTCATCGGCGTAAAAGATGACCGATCGGTACTGCCGCCCTACGTCGGGACCTTGTCGGTCGCGGGTCGTCGGGTCGTGTGCGATCGAGAAAAAGACCTTCAGGATCTGTCCAAAGCTCATCTTCGAGGGATCGAAGCGCACCTCGACGGCCTCGGCGTGGTCGGTGCGACCGCCAGAAACGGTTTCGTAGTCCGCCGAGTTGGACGTACCCCCGGCGTAGCCGTTCGTCACGGACGTGACTCCGTCCAATTGCCGGTAGACGGCCTCGACGCACCAAAAACAGCCGCCGGCGAGGACCGCCGTCTGCTCGTTCTTGCTCGACGCAGCGGCGTCACGTAGCGGGTCAGGGAATTGTTCGGGAGACACGTTCACGCCTCTCAGGCTACCTGCTCGCGGTAAGGAGCGGCTCAGGCACGCCTTGAGGTCAGCCCAGCTGATATGCGGACGGATCGACATGTGCCGCGATGAGCGTTGGAGAGTCGGGCGAGCGCGCGCGTAGCGCTTTTTGGCACTCGGCGACGGTCCGCACGTCGTGCCCCTTGATGCCGAAGCCTTTCGCGAGCGCCACGTAGTCGAGGCCGCCGAACGTGGTCCCGGTCACCGGATAGCCCTTCCGCTCCTGGTTCGCCTTGATCTGCGACAGCGCGTCGTCGGCGAGCACGATGACGGTGACGCCGAGCTTCTCGCGCACCGCGGTCTCGAGCTCGGCCATCACCATCGCGAAGCCGCCGTCGCCGAGCACGCACGCCACCTCCCGGTCGCGGTGCAGCAGCTTCAGCCCGAGCGCGGCCGCGAGCCCATAGCCCATCGACGAAAGGCCGTTCGACATGAAGAACGTCTTCGGCTGGTACATCGCCAGGCACTGACCGGTGACGGCCTTGTTGTAGCCGACGTCGCAGGTCACGAGCGCGTCCTCCGGTAGCACGGCGCGCAGCTCCGTCAGTACCTGCTGCGACGTGAGCCGGTCGCGCTTCGGCGTCACGAACGCGCGGAACGACTCGCGGAAGACGCGCACCTCTTTTGGCGAGCGCTTCGGCGTGGGCTTGCCGGCGACCGAGCGAAGGACCTCGATCCCTTCGCGCACCGGGCCGACGATCTCCGCGGCGCTGTGGTAGTTGCGATCGTCGTTCGGCAGCGGACCGAGGTGGATCACGCTCGCCGTGGCGGCCCAATCGCGGTCGAACTCGACCGGGTCGAATCCGATCATGAGGACGAGGTCGGAACCGTCGATGTACTCGTAGAGCCTGGCGGTGCCGAGCATCTCGATCGTCCCGAGAAAGAGTGCATGGTCCTCACGGAACACGCCCTTCGCCTTGGGGCTGACGATCACCGGGATGCCCCATTCCTCCGCCAGGTTCCGCAGCTCGCCCGCGGTGCCGCCGTCGTTCGCGTCCATCCCCGCAAGGATCACCGGCCGCCGGCACTCGTGGAGAAGCTGCGCGGCTCGACCGGCCGCGACGCGATCGACCGCCGCGCTGACATCGTTCCCGCGACGCGACAAGATGCGAGACGCTCCATCGTGTCCTCCTGCTGCAGCCTGACGCGGAACGTCGCTCGGTACCTCGATATAGACCGGACCGCGTCGCGGCTGCAGCGACTCGCGAAGCGCGCGATCGATGACCTCCGCGGCGTTCGACGCACTGAGGCGCGCCTGCCATTTCGTGATCGGCGCGAAGAGCGCGCGCAGGTCGAGCTTCTGATGCGTCGCGATCTCGAGACGGTCGACGGGAAGCTGGCCGGTGAACGCGATGAGCGGCGCGCGGTCGAGGTAGGCCTGCGCGACTCCGGTCACGAGATTCGTCGCGCCGGGCCCCAGGGTCGCGATGCACGCACCGGGGACACCGCTCGCGCTCGCCATCGCCTCGGCCATGAACCCGGCGGACGTCTCGTGCCGCGTGAGGACGAACTCGAGCCCGGCCTCGCGGAAGCCCTCGATGAGATCGACGACCTCGCCGCCCGGATGGCCGGTGACGTAGCGCACGCCCGCGGCGCGCAAACGCTCGCCGACCAGACGCGCGACCGTCGGCTCGGTCAGACCGAGACCCGGTCACGGAGGAACAGCCACGCTCCGATGACGACGAGGATGATCGGCCAGGCCTGCTGGATCGTCCGCCCGCCCTCGTCGCCGAAGGCACCGCCCGCGCCGGCGATGATCGTGAAGATCGCGCCCGGGATCAGCGGCCACCACCGCGCTCGCTGAGGCGAACGGCGCGCTGCTAGGTCGACACCGTAGATCGCAAGGAACCCCATGCCGAGGCCGAGCACCACCGCCTCGCGGGTGACGGCGAAGTCCTGGAGGATGATGCCGGCGCCGAGCCCGGTGAGGATGCCGGCCGCGATGAGCAGCCCGTAGCGACGGGTCGCGGCGTACGCGGCGACGAAGACGAGTCCGATCACGAGGACGATCACGTCGGCGTCGAGGTGCAGCCACTGGATGGCGAACAGCGTCGCGCCGATCACGATCAGGATGACGCCCGGTAGCCAACCGCTCATATCACGCACGAGCAAAGCATCACCCGTCCGGGTGAAACCTCAAGGGGAGGGACCCCGCTCCCCTGTACGGGGGATGCCGGTCGGGGGATGCGGGCCTACGGTCCCGGCAGGAGAGCATGGTCACCTGGGAGATGCCCGATGGCACCGAGTTCCGATACCTCGGTATCGGCGTATCCGACGCCGCCCTCCGGGAATTCGTGCTCCGCTTCATGTCCAGCGAGGCCATGTCCTGGGACGCCTCGACCTGGGACGACCGGCAGCTCGAGCTCGCCTTCCTGCGGCGTTTCGGCGAGACGATCAAGGTGCTGCGGGAGAAG
>VBEZ01000179.1 GCA_005882255.1 Chloroflexota bacterium
CGTGCTCGTGACCTTTGCGTCCTCTGACATGACAGCGATAGTACGGAGGTGCATCGCCATCGCCGAGGCAACTTCGCGCAAGCGGTCCGCAATTTCAGCGACAGCGAGATCCCACTGCCGCGGCGGATCGTCGTCGCTTCGCGAAACGTGTGGCTCCGCGTCGTGCTGCGACGGACCTGCTGCGGCCACGACGGCGAGCCCGGGTGCTGACTCCCGGTGCCGACGGAGGGTCCTCCGCCCCGCTAGCATGAGCGCTCCGTGAAGGAGCTCCTCGAGGGCCGTCGTCTGGGCTTCGCGCCGCGCTCGCATCTCGCGTTCGTCGCGATCGGGCTCGGCTTTGCCGCGACCCTCGTCGACCTCATGGCCTGGTTCAGCTTGGGTTCGCGCGACACGAACACCTTCGTCGTCGCGGCTCAGTGGCTCGTCGTGACGACGTTCGTGCTCGTTGGCATCACCGCCATCACCGCGGTCGTCGAGTACGGTGACGTCGATCCCGACGAGCGCGGGCTCGCGCGAGTCGACGAAGGCGCGGCCATCGGCGGGCTCGTGCTCTACGGGGTCTCGGCGGTTTTGCGCAGTCTCGAGCTCGGCCAGGCCGCGCCCTCACCCGCGCCATTCCTCCTCGCGATCGCCGGCCTCCTGCTGTTGATCGCGGATGCCGGGCTCGCCGCGAACCTCTACAGCACCCGCGAGTGGGAGGAGCTCGAAGACGAAGTGGTCCACGAGCGCCATCCGCGCCGGCGGGCCGCCGGCCGTTAGCGCGCGGGCTTCGAGCGGATCTCGAACGCGGAGAGCGCCTTCATCGGATCGAGCCGCAGCTCTCGGCGAAAGGCGAGCTCGCGCACGAGATCCTCGGCCCTGACAGCGTCCTCGATGCAGACCGCGATCATCTCCCACGTTGTCGCCATCTCTGTCACCCCCGTGCATTCTTGGGAGCAGATTGGCGCGCTGGCGCGGCCGTCGGCGTTCTCGCGAGAACTCCGTGAGTGTCAAACGCGCGACGCACTTCCCTAAACTCGGGCGGTGATCCATCTCGACGGGCTCACGAAGCGCTACAAGAAGGCCGACCGCAATGCGGTCGACGGCATCTCGTTCGACGTGCGCGCCGGCGAATTCTTCGCGCTCCTCGGCCCGAACGGCGCAGGAAAGACGACGATGATCTCGATCCTGACGACGACGCTGTCTCCGACCAGCGGCACCGCCTCGATCGACGGTCACGACATCGTTCGCGAGGCGAGCGCGGTGCGGCGGATCGTCGGCATCATCTTCCAGCGTCCCAGCCTCGACATGAACCTCACGGCGGAAGAGAACGTGCGCTTCCACGCGATCCTCTACGGGCTCTATCCCTACGCGCCGACCTACGGCCTCATGCCCGCGGCGTACCGCGAGCAGGTGCAGGGTCTGGCGTCGTTGCTTGGCATCGCGGCCGAGCTCCAGAAGCCGATGCGGACGTTCTCCGGGGGCATGCGTCGCAAGCTCGAGATCGTCCGCAGCCTCATGCACCGCCCCAAGGTCCTCTTCCTCGACGAGCCGACCGCCGGCCTCGACGTACCGAGCCGCCGGACGCTTTGGGAATACCTGACCGCGATCCGGCGCGAGAGCGGCACCACGGTCTTCCTCACGACGCACTATCTCGAGGAGGCCGAAGAGGCCGACACGATCTGCATCATCGACCAGGGCAAGGTCGTGTCCTTCGGCACGCCCGACCGCATCAAGTCCGACCTGGTGCAGGAGTACGTCCTCGTCGACGCCGAGGATCGCGGGCGGCTGCGCGAGGAGCTCGCCCGCCTCGAGCTTCGCAGTGACGGAGGCGGGCCGTTCCGCGTGCACGTCGACTCGCGTCACACGCACGCCGCGCTCAAGGCGATCGACACGCCCCTCACGATCGTGCGCACGCACATGCCGAGCCTCGAGGACGCGTATCTGGAGATCGTGGGGAAAGTCAGTGAGTGAGGTCGCCGCGGTCCTCACCCTCGCGCACCGCGATCTCATCAAGCTGCTCCGCGACCGCGCCCGCATCGTGTCGGACTTCGCGTTCCCGCTCATCTTCATCGGTATCCTCGGCACGAGTCTTCAGTCCGGGTTCGGCTCCACGACGGGCATCAACCTGCTGCACTTCGTCTTCACCGGTGTGCTGGCCCAGACGATCTGGCAATCGACCGCGCTCGGCGTGATCTCGCTGCTGATGGACCGCGAGCAGGACTTCAGTCAGGAGATCTTCGTGTCGCCCATCTCGCGCTACTCGATCATCTTCGGGAAGATCCTTGGGGAGTCGCTCGTTGCCTTCCCGCAGTTCATCGCGATCCTCGCGTTCGGCCTGATCCTGGGCGTCCCGTTCACGCTGGAGAAGATCGTCGCGCTCATCCCGGCCGCGCTGATCATCGCGGTCTATGGCGGCGCGTTCGGCGTGCTCGTGCTGTCGCGGCTCGAGAACCAGCGGCAGGCGAACCAGATCTTCCCGTTCGTGATGCTGCCGCAGTTCTTCCTGGCCGGGATCTTCAATCCGATCCAGAACCTGCCGTGGTTCCTCGACATCCTCTCGAAGATCGCGCCGATGCGTTACGCGGTCGATCTGATGCGCGACGTCTATTACGCGGGTGGGCCGAGCGTGCCGATCTTCGACCTGCCGACCAACCTCGCGATCATCGGCGTGGAGTTCCTCGTGTTCATCGTCGTCGGCACGGCGGGCTTCGTGCGCGCGGAGCGCAACCGCTAGCGCGGCTCGTACACTTTTCCCGATGCCACTGCGCAAGCTCAAACGGGTCGCGAAGATCGTCGACGCCGCCATGCGCGACGGCGCGCGCGCGCGCTCGCAGGCGACAGACCCGGCGTTCCGCGAGGGTCTCCAGACCGACCGGCGCGGCGAGCTGTCGAAGTTCAAGACCGTGCAGCACGCGCTCGCCGATCGCGAGCGGATCGAGAAGGCCAAGGCGGCGCGGGCGAAGGCGAAGGCGAAAAAGAAATAGCGCGCACGCCGGCTAACTGCTAGCGGGCGTGTACGCCTTCTGAGTAGAAGCGCTGACGCGCTGACGCTGATTCCCAGCGCAGGCTGAGTAGGTGCTCAAGATGAATCGCGCTGTCATTCCGGCGGCGCTCCTCGCGCTACTGAGCGCCTGCGCGACGCCGCCTCCAGCGTCGAGCGCTTCGACGGCCCCGCCGTCGCCGAGCACGGCTCCCGCCTCGACAGCACCCGCAGCGAGTTCACTGACTGTCTCGGCAACGCCGATCGCGCTGCCGAGCTTCGCGCAGCTCAGTGCGCCGTCCGCGAGTGTGGTGTGGGCGCTGGTCGCCGGCGCGCGACTCTTTCGCTCGACCGACCGTGCCGAAACCTGGCAGGAGCATTTCGTGGCGTTTGACCCGGTGGGTTCCAACCGTGAGATCGCCTTCATCGGCGAGAGCGAGGGCTGGCTCGCAACGCCGGGCCCGCCGGGAACCCAGTGCACGTTCCAATCGGTCGCCATCACACACACTGCGGACGCAGGCGCGACGTGGGTTCAGCTGGTGCCCCTAGCGGCTTCCGCGTCCACCGGACTTGCCGACAGACAGTGCAAAGAGCATCCGGTATTCGCAGATGCGCAGCGTGGATTCCTGAGTGCCTACGACCCGAACAGCGCACCCATCATCTATCGGACCACCGACGGCGGGCGCACGTGGATCGCGTCGGCTGCACTGGCAGATCCACCCGGCTTCACGACGCGCGGCGCAGGCATCACGCTTCGCGCTGGTCGAGTGCGCTTATTCGGTACGACCGCGCTCGTGGATGCATCAGGCCAGGTCGACGGGCGGCTGGCGTCATACGTGTTCCGTTCGGTCGATGGGGGCGCGACCTGGAGCTATCTCGCCTCTGTTCCGCAAGGCGACGGTGCGTTTGCGCTCGTCAGCGCAATGCGCTGGCTGATCGCTACGCCCGGCTCTTCCAAGGAGACCACCGACGGTGGGGCGACGTGGCACGCCTTCACGACCGACTACTCGCAGGCCGCGCCGATCGCGCCGGAGATCGTGTTCGGCGATCCACTCGTTGGCTACGCGACGGTGCGCGGCTCGATCCAGCGAACCGTGGACGGCGGCGCGAATTGGAGCCTCATCGAGACGCCTGGTACCTAGACGGCCGCTCCGGTTAGGAAGAAGAGCACCCGCGCGCTGATCTCGCCCGCGAGCGCCGAGCCGAGTCCAACGTAGAGCAGTCCGGTGGAGGACTGCGTGTTCATCCGCGCGGTCCACCACGCCGCGAGCGCGACCGCGAGCGTCATGAGCAGACCGACGCCGATGCGGATGCCGATCGCGACGACGAGACCGGTCTGCGTCGTACCGGAGAGATCGCCGCGCAGCACTGTCACGAGCACCACGGCAAGCTGCCCGACCACCGCCGCGACGACGATGAGCGACGCGTTCCGGAGCGGCGCGGTGGGCAGCTTCGGCGTCACGAGGTACCAGTGGCCGAGAAGCATCCCGGCATCGATGCCGCCGAGCGCCAGCGCGCCGAGCGGCGGCGCGAGCAGCGCGAAGACGTCGTACGGCGCCTGCGTCGGTCGCGCGACGGTCGCGACGCCGAGCGCGAGCACGCCCGCCGCCATCGCCAGGAGCGCGCCGACGTTCCGGAACACGCGGGCGGGGACGAAGGCGAACACGAGCTGAGCGACCATGAGGATCGCGACGAGCGCGAGGGACTGGCCGAACGACGACAGCGGGCCCGCGTCGAGACCGATCCGCGACGCGGCGTCGCCGCGCGGGAGCGCGGGCGCCAGACCGACCGCCGCCGCGGCCGCGAGTGCGTCGACCGCCGCGACAAGCTTCAGGAATCCGCCGGGCGCCTCGCCGCGCCGTTCCAGGAACCACGACACGAACGTGCCGCCGAGGGCGAGCTCCACCAGCACGACGGCGAGGACGAGCGGCAGCGTGAGGATCGTGTCCATCAGAGTGGGAGGTCGCCGGCCTCGGGCATGCTCGCGCCGCGATCGATCGCGAGGTGGAAGGACTCCTTGCCGCCTCGCCGCTCGAGCATCTGGTAGAACCGGTCGCGGTCCTTGAACTGCGTCTTGTGGCATTCGAAGGCCTTCGCCTTGCGGTCCTGGAACTCGCGGATGTCCACCGTGTGGGTCGGCGTCATCGCGACGAACGGGAGATCCGGCAGTAGCGGCGAGGCGTTGAAGAACAGGCGCGCGGCGGCGTGTGGCGAGCCGCGGTCGGGATACTGATCCGCCAGCGCCGCGCGATGGAATCCGCGCACCGCGTAGAAAGACGCTGCACGGTGGTCGTCGTGCTCGCTGCCCGCTCCCTCGGGGCGGCCATTCGAGGAGACGAGCATGCGTGAAGCCGATGATCTTGACGGCCTCGCGCCACTCCTTGCTGCGCTCGGCCGCGAGCTCGGCCGACGCCCACGTCGCGCGCTCCTTGCCGAACCACATGCCCGCGTCGCCACGAGTGAGCGTGAGCAGCGCCGTCGTGTGACCGGCAGCCGCGA
The DNA here is from genome assembly GCA_005882255.1 of Chloroflexota bacterium. Lineage (GTDB taxonomy): Bacteria > Chloroflexota > Limnocylindria > P2-11E > P2-11E > CF-39. The sequence goes on from VBEZ01000179.1 coordinate 5,462, forward strand.
GCTTCATCGCGGTGCCGGCGATGCCGAACGATTCGTCGTCGGGATGCGCGTACACGAAGAGGACGGTGCCGATGGCGCCACGTTAGCGTGAAGCGCGAAGTGGCGCGCTCGGACCACGACCGGCGGATCGCGGAGATGTTCGATCGCGTCGCGCCGCGGTACGACGCGCTCAATCGCATCCTCTCCGGCGGACGCGACGTGGGCTGGCGGCGCCGTGCGATCGCGCTCGCGCGCCTCGGCCCGCGCGACGTCGCGCTCGATGTCGGCGTCGGCACCGGTGACCTCGCGTTCGGGCTGCTCGACGCGTCCGATCCCTCCGCGCGCGTGATCGGCGTGGATGTCTCTCCGCTCATGCTCGAGGCCGCGCGCCGGCGTGCCGAGGAACGCGGCGAGCGGCGCTTCGCGGCGGCGCGGGCGACGGCGGACGGACTCCCGTTCGGGGATGGTTCGTTCGAGCGCATCGTCGCCGCCTTCGCGGTGCGCAACTTCGGCGATCTCGCGGTTGGCCTGCGCGAGATGCGTCGCGTGCTCCGACCCGGCGGTCGCGCCGTGATCCTCGAGCTCTCCACGCCGCCGAACCCGGTCGTCAGCGTCGCGTACCGCCTCTACTTCCATCGGCTCTCGCCGCTCATCGCGGCGACGCTCGGCGGAGATGCCGCGGCGTACCGCTACCTGCCGCGCTCGGTCGCCGCGTTCCCGAACGCGGAGGGACTCGCCGTGCGTATGCGCGATGCGGGTTTCGCGCGGGTACGCTACGAACGGCTGAACCTGGGCATCGCCGCGATCCACGTCGGGGAGGCGTGATGGATTTCCAGGCGGCGCGCCTCACATCCGAGCTCGCGAATCGTGTCGCCGACCGCGTGCTGCAGATCAACGGTGGGATGGGCTGCATGAAGGACTCGCCCGTGGAGCGCGCGTATCGTGACGCTCGCATCCTCCGCATCTACGAGGGAGACAGCGAGGTGCAGCGCATGATCATCGCGGAGGAGCTGCTCAAGGCGTAGAGGGGAAGGGTGAGATGGCGAAGAAGATCGCGGTCCGAGCCAAGGACGCGGCACCGCTTGCCGGACGCCCGTGGACGAGGAGCTACGACCCCGGCGTCCCCGCCACGCTCAGCTACCCCGACGTGACGCTCCACGCGTTGCTCGACGACGCCGCCGAGAGCTACCCGAACGCGGTCGCGACGATCTTCTTCAACGCCAAGCGCACGTACCTTTCGATCTCCGAGGAGGCCTGGCGCTTCGCGAACGGACTTCGAAAGCTCGGCGTGAAGAAGGGCGATCGGGTCGCCATCCTCCTCCCGAACACCCCCCAGTTCGTCGTCGCGTTCTTCGGCGCGCTGCGCGCCGGGGCGACCATCGTTCCGTGCAATCCGCGCTACACCGCGCCTGAGCTGCATCGCCAGCTCGCCGACTCGGGTGCCGTCACGCTCGTCACGCTGTCGCGGTTCTATCCCGTCGCGAATGCCGCGCGGGTCGGGACGAGCGTGAAGAACGTGATCGTGACCAACATCAAGGAGGAGATGCCTCCGCTGCTGCGCGTCATGTTCACGCTCGCGAAGGAGAAGAAGGACGGACATCGTCAGCCGTTCAAGGGCGACGATGGCGCGGTCGCCTTCCGCGATGTGCTGGACGCTCCGGCGACGCCGTTCGACGGCGGCACGCGCAAAGACGACATCGCGCTGCTCCAGTACACCGGTGGCACCACAGGGGTGAGCAAGGGCGCGATGCTCTCGCACCGCGCGCTTGTCGCGAACATCCTCCAGAGTCGCGCCTGGTTCACCAATCTCAAGGATGGCGAGAGCAGCGGCATGGCGGTCATGCCGTTCTTCCACGTTTACGGTCTCTCGGTCGTCATGTGCCTGGCGGTGCAGTGCGCAGCGTCCCTGATCCTGGAGCCCCAGTTCGAGCTCGAGCGCGTTCTCAAGGACGTGCAGCGGCACCGGCCGCAGATGTTCAGCGGGGCGCCGATCATCTACAACGCGATCATCAACTCGCCGCTTGCGCAGAAGTACGACCTCCGATCGATCGATGCGTGTATGTCCGGTTCCGCGCCGCTCCTGGTCGAAACGCATCGCAAGTTCGTCGAACTGACCGGAGCGCGCCTGGTGGAGGGCTACGGCCTCACCGAGGCCGCGCCGGTCACGCACTGCAACCCGATCCTCGGCGAGGGGAAGCAGAAGGTCGGGAGCATCGGCGTGCCGTTCCCCGATGTCGAGGCGAAGATCGTCGATCTCGAGACCGGCACACGCGAGATGGCCACGGGAGAATCGGGTGAGCTCGTGCTGCGCGGGCCGCAGCTGATGGACGGCTACTACAACCAGCCCGAGGAGACCGCGCTGACGCTACGCGACGGGTGGCTGTACACCGGGGACATCGCGACGGTCGATGCCGACGGCTACTTCGCGATCGTCGACCGCACGCGATCGGCGTGCCGCATCCGATCAAGGGCGAAGAGGTGAAGGCCTTCGTGGTCCTAAGGCCGGGAGTGAAGGCGACCGCGGAGGACATCATCGCGCATTGCCGCACTCAGCTGGCCCCGTTCAAGGTCCCCAAGGACATCGAGTTCCGTGAGTCGCTGCCGAAGACCCTCATCGGGAAGACGCTTAGGCGTCAGCTTGCGGATGAGGACCGCAAGAAGCACGGTCAGGTGGCGGCGACCTAGCACGTTAGTGCGAGACCCGCGACTCCGTGAGCATGAACTCATCACGGATGATCGCCTCGAGCGTGTTGTAGGTGACTCGGAGTACCACGGTCACGTCCCCCTCGGGGTGCGGCGACTGCGGTGCCATCACCATCGCGGTCCAGGCCATCGGCGTTGCTGTGTACATGCGTGTGACTTTGACTCCGCGCGCACGGCGCGCCATCGGGCCGGCAGGGGAGACAGGGTCCCCCGTGAAGATGAATCCGCGAGTTGCGGATACATTGCGCGCCGTGCGTGCGGATCGACGCGACGTCGTTGTCACTCCTGCGAGTTGATTGCGCTCCCCCGCGCGCGGCATGACCACCCCGAACGAGTGAGCAACGAGAGGTAAATGAAGATCACCCCGATCGTCGTCGCGAGCGGGAACGGCGCGCCGGGCCTGGCCGCCGGGATCGCGGTCCTGCGAAAGGGCGGCAGGGCGCTCGATGCGGTCGAGGCCTGCGCGCGCGTGATCGAGGCCGATCCGTCGGACACCAGTGTCGGCCGCGGTGGAAAACCCAACGTCCTCGGCGTCGTCGAGCTGGATGCGTCGCTGGTGGATGGGACGGATCACCGCGCCGGCGCGGTCGGCGCGCTGGTCGGCTACCTCCACCCGATCAGCGTGGCGCGCGCTGTCATGGAGCGCCTGCCGCACGTGATGCTCGTCGGCGACGGCGCGGCGCGCTTCGCCGCCGAGATCGGCGCGGAGAGAGCCAGGCTGCTCACGCCCTCGACGCGCCGCATGTGGGTGGAGCGCCTCGCGAAGGCGCGCGAAACGCCTGCGAGCGTGCGGCGTCGCGCGAAGCTCGCGCCGGTCGTCGCGAAGACGGTCGGCGAGGAGCGCGGGACCGTGAACTTCATCGCGCTCGACCGTGCGGGCGACATCGCATCCGCGGTGTCCACCAGCGGCTGGGCCTTCAAGTACCCGGGGCGGCTGGGCGACTCGCCGATCGTGGGCGCCGGCAACTACTGCGACACGCGCTACGGCGGCGCGTGCTGCACCGGATTCGGCGAGCTCGCGATCCGTAACGTGACGGCGAAGACGGCGGTCGATCGGCTCGCGAGCGGTATGTCCGCCGCGGAGGTCGCGCGGCGCGCCATCGCCGATGTGAACGCGCTCGATGACGCCGCCTTCAACATCGTGGTGCTCGCCGCGGACGGCTCGCACGCGGCCGCGTCGAATCGTACCGAGCGCCGCTACGCGTGGCAGCGCGCCGACATGGACGCACCCGAGCTGTCGGTGCGCGAAGTCGTGCCGTTGGGCGCGCGCTAGGCTCGCGGCGGTGTCGGCGCGGCTCATCGAGGTCGAGCTTCGCGTCCGCGACGTAGCCCGCTCGGCGCGCTTCTACCGCGAGCTGATCGGCGTGAGCGTCGGGGAGGTCGAGACGCACGGCGCCGACACCGAGCCGCACGTGCACGCCTCATGGGGCGAGTGGACGCCGGGCGACCCCTCGCTGCTCATGCTCAACATCTACCCGGCGTCCGGCGCGATCACCATGAGCCACATCGGTTTCGTGGTCGGCGATCTGGCGGCAGCCCACGTACGCCTCGTCGAGGGGCACGTCGAGGTCGTGCGTGCGCCGGAAGATCGACCGTGGGGGCGGACCGCGGCCTATCGCGATCCCGACGGCAACACGGTCTTCCTGACCGAGGCGCCCCGCTGATGGGTTAAAGCGCCGCCAACGCTACGCCAGGATGAGCACCGCGATGAAGGAGCCCGTCACGGCGCCGCGGAGGTTCGTCGTACGTGGCGGGGCCGGATGAACTCGACCGAGGCCGCGACGAAGGCTGCGAGCGCCGCGAACGCACCGACCAGTGGATAGGAGAACGAGCGCAGTACGAGGAGCGCCACCATTGCCAGAAGGAGAAGCAGGGCGACCCCGAGCGCGCCGCGAAGCAGCTGGTCGGATCCTGGCCGTAAGGCCGAGGCGCCGAGCGAGACCATCGCGGCTGCGAGGTAGGCCATCGCGGCGACGGCGTACGGCCACGCGACGAATCCGCCGATCGCCGCGAGGACGAGCGTCATCGCGGCACCCCGGCGCTGTCGCCATGCGAGCGTGAGGCCGAGGCCGCCAAGGGTGATGAGCGCCGCCCCAGCCGCATAGAAGCCAGGCCCCGTCGGGTACGGGCCCCTCACGCCGTCCGCGATCGCGAAGGCGGTCGCCACGGCGCTCGCGATGACGCCCAGCGTCGCGAGTCCGATCTGCGCGTACCTCACAGAGCGGCCACCGCCGCCTGGATCCGCGCGGTCGCTTCGCTCGACGGTGTACCCGCGGCGAAGAAGATCGGATCGCCGAACACGACTTCGACGTCGCCACGCCAGCCGTTCGAGCGCGCGGCTTCCCACTTCCGATCGCCGTGATCCAGCACCGAGACCTTGCCGATCTTCAGCTTCATCGGCACCACCGGCGTCGCGCCTTCGACCGCGATGAGCCCGGTGCCGGACTTGAACGGTTGCATCGGGCCGCCGACGGTGAGCTTGCCCTCCGGATAGATCAGCACCGAGAACTGTCGGTCGAGCCGCGCGCCGAGCAGCTCGAGACTGCGGCGGATCGCGCCCTCGCGTGCCAGCGGGAACGCATTCGCGAGGATCGACGAAACGAAACCGTTGAGCTTGTTCCCGAAGACATCATCGGCGGCCGCGGCCACCGCGAGCTTCCACCGCCACGAGAGCGGGATCGCCATGAGGATGATCCCGTTGTCCCAGTGCAGGCAGTGGTTCGGCGCGAACATCACGGGGCCGCGAAGGCCGTCGAGCTTCTCTTTCCCGGTGACCTTGACCTTGTAGAAGATGTGCACGAGCGGATAGATGAGCGTCTGTTGCAGCAGGAGACCGAAGGAGCGCACCAGCGGGCTGAGCGGCCAGCCGTAGATCCCGGTGTCGCGCTTCTGGTCGCGTGCGGCTGCGACCATGCGCTCGAGCTCGGCGACCGTCGCGTTCGGCTCGAGCGCGGCGTCGTCGATGTATGCACCGAGCTCTTCTTCGATCGCCCCCAGAAGATCGACGCGACCCAGCGAGTCGAGACCGAGATCGGCCGAGAGCGTCGCGCCCGGGTGCACCGCGGCCGGCGGCAGGTTCGCGACCTGCGCGATCACACGCTCCACGTCGGTGAGCGTGCGTGTCGTGGTCTGATCGCCCGTGACGGCGCGCGCCTGATCGACGCGCCCCATCGTGAGGACGCGCTCCACGACGAAGCGCTTCTTCACCTTCTGCGTCGGCGTCGTCGGGAATTCGTCCTCCGGCCAGATGGTCCAGCCGCGGATCTGCTGGCTGCCCGAGAGCTTGACGTTGGTGTCGCGGACGATGGATGCCACCTGCTCGCGGTCCTTCACGAGGAAGACCGCGTGCACCTGGATGTCCTCACCGGGACGCTGGAGACCGACGATCGTCGCGACGGCCGGGCGCAGCGGCGTCGCGAGCGCCTCGATGCGCGGATCGGCCGCGAGCGCGTTCTCGATGTCCTCGGGATAAACGTTCGTGCCGTCGGCGAGAACGATCATGTCCTTCTTGCGGCCCCGCAGCCAGAGGAAGCCGTCCTTGTCGAACTCGCCGAGGTCGCCGGTGTGGTACCAGCCGTCCTTGTCGAGGACCGCGCGCGTCGCCTCCTCGTTCTCCCAGTACCCCTTGAAGACATTCGGACCGCGCGCGATCACCTCGCCGTCCGCGGCGACCTTCACCTCGACGCCGGGTATCGGCGTGCCGACGGACCCGAGACGGTTCAGGTTGACGCGGTTGAACGTGAGCGCGGGAGAGCACTCGGTCGTTCCGTACCCCTGGAGCACATCGATGCCGAGCTCGCGCCACGCTTCACCGAGCGCCGGATCGAGGGCGGCGCCGCCGGACACGATGTAGCGGAAGCGGCCGCCGAACTGACGGTGCACGCTGAAGAAGACGACGCGGCGGAGCGCCATCGGCAGCCGGCGCGCCACGCGACGGAGCTTCTCGAAGAGCTCCTTCCTACCCTGCGCCTCGGCGCTGCGCTCGATCGCGAGCATCAGCGACTTCACGACCGCCGGCGTGATGAGCACCATCGAGACCTTGCGCTCTTTGAAGGTGCGGCGGACGACCGCGGGCTGGCGGCTCGTCGGATAGATGACCGACGCGCCCGAGATCAGCACGGTGAAGAAGCCTGCCAGCTGCTCGAACATGTGCGAGAGCGGAAGGAACGACAGCAGGCGCTGTTTCGGGCCGATGGGGAAGATCTGCGTCGCGGCGAGCGCGTTCGACAGGATGTTGCGATGGGTGAGCATCGCGCCCTTGGGATCTCCCGTGGTGCCGGAGGTGAAGACGACTTCGGCGAGGTCGTCACCGGTGAGCGCGGCCTTCTCCAGCGGCGCGCACTCGCGCGCGAGATCCGGTAGTCGCTCCATCTCGTAGAGCGGTACGCCGAGCGTCTGGGCGCGCGCGAGCGTCTGCGACGAGACGATCGCGCCGCTGGCACGCGTGCGCTCGGAGATCTTCCGAGCGAAGTCCGCGGCGTAGCTCGCTTCGAGTGGCACGAGGATCGCGCCGAGACGCAGCGCGGCGAGGAACGCGATCACGTATTCGGGACGGTTGACGCCCCAGATGAGGACGCGGTCGCCCTGCTTCACCCCGCTCTCGACGAGATAGCGCGCGACGCGCGGTGTGATGTCGTTCAGATCGCGGTAGCTCCATACGCGCGTGCGAAAGCCCGGCCGGATCATGAGCGCGTCCTTGCCGCCGAACTTCCGGGCCGACTCCTCGAGGATGTCGTTCAGCGTCTCCACAATCGCCTCCGCTAGCTCGCGAGCGCGCGCAGCGCCTCGCGTCCCCCCTGCCGTACCGCCGGATAGTGCGAGAACAGGATCGTCTCGACATCGAGCTCCGCCAGCCGCGCGATCGACCGGCGCGCGAGGGGCATGTCGTCGGTGAAGAAGTAGTTCGGAAGCGTCACCTGGCCGCGCATCCGCTGGAGCAGATCACCCACGATCAGCAGCCGACGTGTCGCTGAATACAAACAGATGCTTCCCGGTGTGTGACCGGGCGTGTGCAGGACGCGCAGGCCGCCGAGGACCGGCAAGACGTCCCCGTCCTGCGCGGCGGTCACGTCGGTCGGCGCCTGCGTGAGGTACGCGATGATCGCTCCCGGCATCGGGCGCCCTCTGATCACCTCACGAAAACGGATCCGCAGCCGTTCCATGTCAGCGGGGTGCATGAGGACCTTGGCGCCTGAGGCGCGCGCGATCTCCTGTACTCCGCCGATGTGGTCGGGGTGCCCGTGCGTGCACACGATGCGCTTGATGTCGGTGACCTGGTGGTCGAGCGCGGCGAGCTGCCTTCGCAACATGACCCCCGAGCCCCGGTGGCCGGCATCGATGAGCGTCGGCTCGTCGCCGAGGATGAGGAACGCGTTCACGCCGATGAGGCGCAGCGCGTGCACGTCAGGAGCGACTTCCATCGCTTGAATGCTAGGCCGCCTATCGCTATGGTCGGCCGACTTTGCTCTCCGCCTTCCTGATCGGCGCCGCTGCCGGCTACGCGATCGCGATACCGGTCGGCCCGATCGCCGTCCTCATCGTCCGGACCGGCCTGCGTCGCGGCTTCCGTATCGCCGCGGCGGCCGGCGCGGGCACCGCGACGGTCGATCTCATCTACGCGCTTCTCGCGGTCGTCGTGGGCGGCGCGGTGACGAGCGCGCTCGCGGCGGTGCTACTGCCGATGCGCCTCGCCGCCGCCGCGGCCCTCGGGTACCTGGCCGTGCGCGCCCTCCAGCGGCTCGGTCGCACCGACATGGCGCTGGACGCGCCGGGCGGAGCGCCGCGCTCCGCCGCGCGCACCTACGTCCTCTTCATCGGGCTCACGCTGCTCAACCCGGCCACGGTCGCGTATTTCGTCAGCCTGGCGGTCGGCCTGCCGCAGATCGCGCAGGACGCCGGCTCGCGCTTGGCCTTCGCGGTCGGCGCGTCGCTTTCGTCGCTGTCGTGGCAAACGCTGCTCGCCGCCATCGGCGCCGCGCTGCACACGCGACTGACGCCGCGCATCGAGCTGGCCACGGCGCTGCTGAGCAGCGCGATCCTCGTCGGCTTCGCAGTACGGATCGCCGCCGACGCGCTGGCTCGTTAAGCCGCGAAGGTCCGCCACAACAGGTTCGCGACCGACAAGACGATGAGCGCCACGATGAACTGGCGGAACCGCTGTGGATCCAGACGGTCGCGGAGCGCGATACCGACCGCGAGCGCGAGCAGCGTCGGAACGAGACCGAGCAACCCAAGTGCGACGACGTCCGGCGTGAAGAGGCCCTGCGCCGAGTAGCCGATCACCTGGACGATCGCGTTCACCTCGAAGATCGCGGCCAGCGTGAAGACGAAATCCGCGGCGGCCAGGCGCCGAGCATGGAAGTAGGAGCCGACGAGCGGGCTCGCGATCGACGTCGTGCCCTGCAGCACCCCACCGACGAAACAGATCAGCGGTCCAAGGATGCGCGCGCGCAGCGCCGCGGGGTCTTCGCCAAGGAGACGGTCACCGCGCGCGAGGAAGACGACCACCATGATCGTGATCAGCAGCGCGAACGTCCGCTGATCGAGGCTCGCCAGCAGCAGTGTCCCGAACGCGGTGCCGATCGCCGACGCCACGAAGAGCGGCGCGATGCCGCGAAGCAGGTCGCGCTTGCGGTAGCCCTGGACCAGGAGCAGCGAGTTCGAGGCGAGGATGGGTATGGTCACGATCGCGACGGCGAGACGCGGGCCGAACACGCCCGCGAGGATCGGTGTCGCGATGAGCGGCAGCCCCATGCCGCTCGTTCCTTTCGCCAGGCCGGCGACGGACAGCCCGACGACGAGGATCAGGAGCTCTGTGAGATCCAATCGGCTTCTTCCACCAGCGCTTTCCATTCCACCGGATGAAGCCGATCCGACTCGATGTAATGCCGACCGGTCTTCGCGAGATCCTTGCCGTTCACGCGGACGATGTCCGCGGTGTGATCGAAGCCGCTGCCGTGTACGAGGGCCGAACCCACCCCGTAGACGTCGACAGGCACGCCGAGCGCCTCGAAGCGCTCGATCTTCTGAGCGTCGAAGCCGCCCGAGGCGACGATGCGCACATGTCGATAGCCGGCTTCGTCGAGCGCGGCGCGCAGCAGCTCGATCAGGCGAGGCGTGACGCCGCGGACGTCGCTGCCACCGGCGAAACCCTCCTTCTCCTGCAGCTCGCGAACGATCGACAGGTCCACCAGCGCTTCGCTGGTGTCGACGCGGACGCCCCAGAGGCGTTGTCCGAGCGCGTGCGCGACCCCCAGCGAGGTGTTCACGACGTCGTTGCGGAAATCCACGAGGGCCGTGACGTTCACGTGACCTTCCGGCGTTCCTTGCGCGGTGAGGTGGCCGACGCGATCCGTGGCGCGGTTGACGTACTCGTCGAACTTCAGGGTCGCGACCGTCGTGTCGCCGCCGTAGACCGCGATGAGCGCGTGCGGCACCGTGCCCAGGCCCCGCGAGCCCCACCACTCGCCCTGCTCGTCGGTGGACACCGCGACCGCGCCGCCGACGTAGGCGGCGTAGCCGGAACCGGCCTGCGCCTCGTGACCCTCGTGGCGCGCGCCGAACATGATCACCGGCTTGCCGTTGGCGGAGGCGACGACCTCGCGGGTGTTCGTCGCGACGCGCGAGCCCTCGGCCAGCGCTCCCAGGTAGAGCGTCTCGAGGTGCGCGAACGACGCGTACTCGCCCTCGATGTGCATCACCGGCTCGCCGGGCTGCGCGATCTCCCCGTCGTAGAGCGAGCGCACCTTCAGATCCTGCCAGCCGGGCTCCCACAGCGAGGCGAGCTCGTGCGAGATCTCGAAGACCTCGCGCGCGATCGGCTCGTAGTCCTTCCACGTCTGCCGCGGCAGCGCGAGCCAGCGCGCATAGAGCCGGCGCTCGGCGTCGAGGTAGCGGGCGAATACTCGCTCCGCGCGTTCGCGCTCGCGGTACCGGCCGGTGCCGACATGCAGGAGCGCAAGGACCTGGTCGGTGCCGACGATCACCGCATCGGGATGCTTCTGGAAGATCTGCATCGTGACGTTCTCACGTCGCTTGTCGCGCTCGAGAATGAGCTTGGTGCGCGCGAAGTAGATGTCGCTCTTGTAGCCCGCGCGGATCTTCTCGATCGGAAGCCTGAAGACCTCGGGCCGCAGGCGATCGCGGACCATCATCGATCTAGAACATGCTCATGAGCATGCCGCCGTCGACCTGGAGCGACACGCCGTTGATGTACGAGGCTTTCGGTGACGCGATGAACACCACCGCCGCCGCGTACTCGGCCGGCTCGCCGTAGCGGCCCAGCGGGATCACCGTCTCTTCGTAGCGCTTCCGGATCGCCTCTGGCGTCGTGTTCTGGCGCTTCGCGGTGTCGGTGTCGAGCTGGACGAGCCGATCGGTCGCGATCCGTCCCGGCTGGACCGCGTTCACACGGATGCCCTCCTTCGCGAGATCGGACGAGAGCGTCTTGAGCATCCCGTGCACCGAGGCGCGGATCGCGTTCGACAGGATGAGGTTGAGGTACTGCGTCGGTTGCCGCACCGAGGTCGACGTCGAGTAGACGATGGACCCGCTCTTCTGCTTCCGCATCTGCGGCAGCGCGAGCCGCGTGAGCCGCACCGCTGAGAAGAGCGTGAGATCGACGGCCTTCTGCCACGCGGTGTCGTCGAGATCGTCGAATCGACCCGGTGGCGGTCCGCCCGCGTTCACGATGAGGATGTCGAGCGCACGGAACGCGCCGAGGGCATTCTGCACGAACACTTCACAGCCTTCTCGCGTGGAGAGGTCCGCGGCGACCGGCAGGATGCTTTTGTTCCCGGTCTTTCGCTCGATGTCCTCCGCCGCCGAGGTGATCGCCGACTCCTCACGGCTGCACATCGCGACCTTCGCGCCCTCGCGCGCGAATTCCTCGGCGATCGCGCGGCCAAGTCCTTTCGACGCGGCCGCTACGAGGGCGACCTTGCCCGTCAGTCCAAGGTCCATCGCCGATAGAGTGCCACGGCTATCGCTCCACGACCCGAGGGTGCCAAGCCGGCGCGCGGCGGCGTCTATCGAGCCGCTGTCACCGCCGGGACACGTACGACGGCCGCGAGCGGATGACCCATTCGGCGAGCTGCTTCCGTCGGTGCAGGTCCAGCTTGTTGAAGATGCTCATCACGTGGGCATCGGTCGTGCGAATCGAGATCCCAAGGTGCCTCGCGATCTCGGTGTTGGTCAGGCCCACCGCGACGAGCTCGCTGATGTGTGCCTGCCTGGTCGTGAGAGGGGCGAACCACGGTCTCATCGCGTTCCCCTCGCGCACGAGCTGAGCGATCTCGCCAGACGGATCGGCAAGAAGGCGCTGCTCTCGGGCCACCCGAGGGTCTTGGGCCATCGCGGCCGTTGCGCCAGCGGTGGCCAGGACCGCGAGGGAGGCCGCCGTTCCCTTGAGGAACGTCCGCCGTTTCACGCCGCTAGCGTATGCCGCTACCTCTGCGACAGCGCCAGGTAGATGGCGAACGCCGCGACGATGAGCCGGTAGGGCACGAACCAGATCAGCGAGTGCGTTCGAAGGAAGCGGACCATGAAGGCGACCGCGAGAAGTCCGAACAGGAAGGACAGGCCGAACCCGAGTGCCAGCACGTCGGGCGCGGCGAAGAGCGCCTCGGCCTTCCGAGCGTCGAGCAGCGTCTTCGCGCCGGCGCCGACGATCACCGGCGTCGCGAGCAGGAAGCTGAAACGCGTGGCGTCGGCGCGGCGGATGGCCTGGTAGAGCCCGGCCGAGATCGTGATGCCGGAGCGGCTGATGCCGGGCAGCAGAGCGATGGCCTGCGCGACACCCATGACGACCGCATCGATGAAGCCGAGCGTCTCGAGCGGCCGGCGGGCGACGGTGAAGCGCTCGGCCGCGACGAAGATGATCGACCCGATGATGAGGAACGCGGCGATGTACGCGGGCGCCCGGAGCCCGGTCTCGACCTGCGATTGGAACGCGACGCCGGCGAGCGCGGCAGGCAGCGTGCCGACGATGACGAGGAACGGCATGCGCAGCCGCAGGTGCACGACGTCACTCGCGAGCTCCAGCCAGGTGCGCGCGAAGTAGAGCAGCACCGCGAGCGCCGTTCCGAGGTGCAGCGCGACGTCGAAGCTGAGGCCGAACCGCGCGGGATCGAGCCCCAGAGCGTCGCTGATGAGCACGAGATGTGCGGTCGAGCTCACCGGGAGGAACTCGGTGAGCCCCTGCACGATCCCGAGGATCGCCGCCGCCGCGAGGTCGTTCATCTCATGCCCGCCCGCGCCGCACGCAGTGCCTCATGCGCGTCGCGCTCGTGCCCGAGCGCGGCCTCGAGCTGCTTCGCCCACGACCGCCGATGCCCCGCGTCGAGGAACCGTGTCGCGACCGAGGCGCCGAACGGCCCGATGCCGACCTTCTTCGCCGCGTCGGCGACATAGCCGTACGACTCGGCCGCACGGAGCAGGTCGGCGCCGGGGGATCCCGCGAACAGCGCGCGCGTGGTCCGAAGGAAGCTGGCGGCCGCCGTCCGCTTGTCGGCGAGCAGGGTGCGCATCGCGTGATCGCCGAACGCCGCCGCGCCGGCATGGCGCGTGTCCGTCCAGCGCGCGTCGTCGCGCAGCGCGGCGATCCAGATCGCGAGGGCACGATCGCTCGCCTCGGCCGTCGCGACGGCGCCCTCGACGGCAGCGCGAGCTATCGCAGCGCGGTCCGGCGCCCCCGCGCGGTCGAGGAAGACGACCCGACCGTCCTTCGCGAAGGCGGACCAGTCGAGCTTCGTCGGCTGCTCGGTCTTGTCGAAATACGTGCGCGCGTAGAACGTCGGCGTCTCTTCATCGCAGCCCACGACCAGACCGTACTCCGACGGCCCGACGAGGCCACGCGCGAGCGGCGGGACCTTCGCCTCCAGCGCTTCGAGCATGCGATCGACGACCAGCGCCTTCATCTCGTCGTCGAACGGTGGCGCGACCGGGTCGGCGCGCATCCCGCTCCCGCGCGCCGCGCCTTGAAGGGTCGCGTCATCGAGCGGGGCCGCCGCGATCGGATCCCACGCGTCGACGTCGATCGCCGCGGTGAACGCGGCGCCCGACGCGCCCATCACCCAGTCGTACTCGAGGCCCGTCGCGACCGCGACGCATGCGGGAAGCGTGCAGTCGCGTCCCTCACCGAAGCGCAGGGGCGGGATGTCTTTGAGGACCCGTTTGCGTGGGGCTATGCGTGTCGCCCTAGGCGCCGTTCTCAGGGAAGGCGTGCTTCAGGACGGTGAGCGCGTGTAGCGTCGCCCACTTGCTGGCGTTGACCTTCGAGGCCATGCGGTCGGCATACGGCGAACGCCCCGCCCATCTTCCGTGCGAGTCCTGACGCGAGAGGAGCCAGGCGATCGCGATCTGCGCGCGCGGATCGTCGATCGCGCCGGCCGCGTCGATCGCGCGCAACACGAAGAGGATGTCGGCCTGGTAGAAGAGCGGGAACGAGATCTGGCGCCAGAGGTAGCTCGGCTCGGTCCCGGTGGGGTATGCACCGCGGGTCATGCGGTAAGAAAGGAGGAACTCGACACCGCGGCGCAGCGTTCGTTCGACCTCGCGCGTCCGGGCCGCCTCGGGCAGCGCGGCGAGGCCCCACACCAGACGTGCGTAACCCCAGGCGCACGGCTGGTCGCCGTTGATCCAGCACGCCGCGTCGAATTTCTTGGAATCGCGTACCAGCCGTTGCACCAGCGGCTCGAGCCGCTCGTCGGTGCCATAGCCGGCGAGCGACACGCATCGCACGATGTTGCCGACGATGCACGACGCGCCGTGATCGCGGTCGAAGACCCATTTCATCCCGCCCTGTTCTGGCGACCCGAGGTCTTCGAGCACGCGACGCGCGGCGCGCCGAACCCGTGGGTCGCCAGGATCGACGCCGTACTCGACGAGCAACAGGCTCGACCAGTGCGTCGACTGGTATTTCGGCTTCCAGAGATCCTGGCCCGGCCAGCTTCCGTCCGACTTCTGCTGACGCAGGATCGTCGACAGCGGTGGACTGGACATCGCGCGCTGCTGCGCTTCCCGCAGCTCGCCGTCACGCGGACCGCGGTCGAGGAGATGACGGAGCGTGGACGCGCGGACCGCCGGATCGCCCTTCTCTAGGAGCCAGGGAACGGGGTCGTCGTGCAGGAGCGACTGCCACGACATCATGTGCCGCCCACCGACAGCTCCGCGATGAGCAGCGTCGGGCTGCCGATCCCGCTCGCGCCGAACGTGAGATCGGTGCCCACCCCGGTGATCGATGACAGCAGGTGCGTGAGATTGCCCGCGATCGTGATGCCCTGCACCGGATGCATCGGCATGCCGTTCTCGAGGTACGTGCCTGTCGCTCCGAGCGAGAACTCGCCGGAGACCGGATCGATGGTGTGCAGGTTGAGCAGAGAGGTGACCGCCAGCGCGCGACGGGGACCGCGCACGAGCGCGGCTGGATCGTCCGCGCCGGCATCGATGTAGAAGTTCGACGGTCCGATGCGGCTCGGGGACGCATATGAGCCGCGCCGCGCGTTACCGCTTGGCGCGCTGTTGAGCTTTCCCGCGGTCTTCAGGTTGACGAGGTAGCCGCGCAGCGTCCCGCGCTCCACGAGTATCCGTGTCGTCGTCGCCACGCCCTCGCCATCGAAGGGAGCGCTCCGGAGCCCGCCTTTCCGACGCGCGTCGTCGACGATGGTCACGCGTTCGTTCGCGACGCGCTCGCCGACCTTCCCCGCGAAGAGCGAGCGGCCCTTCAGGACGTTGTCGGCCGAGAACAGGGGGGAGATCGCGCCGAGTAGAGACATCGCCATCCACGGGTCGAGCACGACCGGGATCTTCTGCGTCGGAAAAGGCTTCGCGCCAAGCTTCTCGATGGCGCGCCGCGCGGCACGCGTACCGACGCTCTCCGGATCGAGCTCGGCTACGCGCCGCGCGCCCTCACCGTGATATCCGATCTGCCGCTCACCATTCTGCGTCGCGACCGCGCTCGTCATCGCACCGCAGAAGCTCTCGCGGTAGGAGGCGCGCACGCCCTGCGTGGTCGCGATGAGGGTCGTCACGTCCGCGTCGCTGTAGCTCGTCTTGCGGAAGTGCGTGATCCGCGGGTCCGCCGTTCGCGCCGCGCGCTCCACCGCCAGCGCGATCGCGCCGCGGTCTGCGAGCGGCCGATCCTCCAGACCCGGTTCGTAGATGTCCAGGTCGACCGACTCGAGCGGCGCGGTGGCGATCCGTAAGTCCTGGTCGGGCTCGGTGATCGTCGCCATGCGGCGTGCCTGGTCCACGCAGGCTTCGATGCCTGAAACGGCGAGGTCGCTCGTGTGCGCGAAGCCGATGCGCTGTCCGTCGAGCACGCGCACGCCGAGCCCGCGTTCGCCCCGTGCGGTCACGACCTCGATCGCCCCGTCCTTCGTCTCCACCGATCCCGAGAGGGCATCGCGGACCAGCACCTCCGCCGTGGCGACACGGCCCGAGCGAAGCGTCTCGAGCGTGCGATCGACGACCTCGTCGTTCGAAAGCCGCGCCGTCACCGGATCGGGCTCACTGGACTCTTCCACCGATGACGACGGACGGGATGCGGAGGGTCGGTTGCGCGTCGGCGACGGGCGCGCCCTGGCCGTCCTTGCCACACGTCCCGGTGGAGTAGCCGAGATCCCAGCCGACCATGTCGATCTCGCTCATGAGCTTCGGCCCCTGCCCGACGAGCGTCGCGCCCCGCAGCGGCTCGGCGAGCTTGCCGTCGCGAATGCGGTAGCACTCTGTGACCTCGAACGCGAAGTTGCCGCTGACGACGTCGACCTGCCCGCCGCCCATCTTCTTCACGAAAATGCCGTCCTTGACCGAGCGCACGATCGCGGCGGGGTCGGAATCGCCGGACGCGATCATGGTGTTCGTCATCCGGCAGATCGGCAGATGCCTGAAGCTCTCACGGCGCGCGTTGCCGCTGCGCGGGATGCCGAGCTTCTCGGCGTGCTTGCGGTCGGACAGGTAGGTCCTGAGGATCCCCTTCTCGATGAGCACGGTGCGCTGCGTCGGCGTCGCCTCGTCGTCCATCGCCGCCGTGCCACGCTGACCGGGATCGCGTCCGTCGTCGATGACCGTGATGAGCTCGCTCGCGACCTTCTCGCCGATGCGGCCCGAATACACCGAGAGGCCCTTGAGGTTCAGGTCCGCCTCGAGTCCGTGGCCGACCGATTCGTGGATCAGCGTCCCACCGGCCTCGCTCGACAGGACGACGGTGTAGGTGCCGGCTGGTGCCGGCTGGGCGCCAACGTTGAGCACCGCCCGCCGCGCTGCGCTCTCCGCGGCGTCACGAACGGCGTCCTCGGTGAGCATCTCGAAGCCCCGCGTGCCGCGGACCGCCTCGAAACCTGATTCGAGCACGGCCCCGTCCTTCGCGACGACCTGCGCCGCGAAGTTCACGCGCACCCGCGTGTCGGTGCGATGCACCCCGTCGCTGTTCGCGACCAGGATCTCCTGCACGCTCTCGGCGTACGACACCGTCGCCTGTGTCACCCGCGGGTCGTGGGCGCGCGCGACCTCATTCGCAAGCCGAAGCAGGGCGACTTTGCGCTCCACCGGCACGGTTCGCGGGTCGATAGCAACCGAATGTGGTCGCGGCAGCTCGTCTGGCGCGAGACGGGCACCCTCGTGAAGGCCCGACCCGTCGGCCACGCTGCGTGCCGCGCGGCCCGCGATGGCCATGACGTCGTCGACGTCGGTCACGTTGCCGTTCGCGTAGACGGTTTGGTCGCCGCTCACGACGCGGACGCCGGCGCCCTGATCGACGCCGGTGATCGCATCCTCGATGCGCTGATCGTCGAGCACGAGCTGCAGGGTCTCGTGCCGTTCCCAGAAGATCTCGGCCCAGTCGCCGCCACGCGACAGCGCCGTGCGAAGAGCGCGCTCAACGTCACGGACGGTCATGACCGGCGCGCGCGCGGCGGTGAGTGTGATGATCGCCCTCTCCCCTAGCCGTCGGTGACGGCGCAGGAGATGGTACGACGCTCAGTCGCCGATGACAGTTACGGTCGCGCTCCGCTCACGTGGTCCGTCGAACTCGGCGAAGTAAATGCCCTGCCATGTGCCGAGCACGAGCTCGCCTTCGTGTATCGAGAGCGCCACATCGTTACCGACGAGCACCGCTTTGATGTGCGCGGCGGCATTTCCTTCGGCGTGACGATAATCAGCGTCCTTCGGAACGAGCTTCGCGAGCTGATGCAGCAGGTCACGCTGCACGTCCGGGTCCGCGTTCTCATTCACGAAGACCGCCGCGGTGGTGTGCGCGATATTTACGACGCATATACCTTCGCGCACTTTGGATCTCGTGACCGCCGCTCGCACGCGCGCCGTCACGTCGACGGTCGTCTCACGCTGATCGGTGCCGATGGTGAGCCTCTCGTGGTGGACGCTCATAGGACGATCATCCGTTCGGAGACGAACTCGACAATCGTGGGAGTGCGTATCACCCGGCGACGATACTTCCGGCATGCCGACGTGGGGTGAGGCGCGCGCGGCGGCGACGACGCGCCTGCGGTCCGCCCCTGACCCCGACACGGCCGCGCTCGACGCCGACGTCCTACTCGCCTATGTGCTCGGCGTCGGGAAGGAAGCCTTGTTCGCGCATCCCGAGCGCGAGCTGTCTCCGGCGGAGGACGTGCGATTCCAGCAGCTCGTCGAGCGACGCGGGCGCGGCGAGCCGGTCGCCTACCTTCGCGGATTCAAGGAGTTCTACGGTCTGCGCTTCCTCGTCGATCCGCGAGTGCTGATCCCGCGGCCGGAGACCGAAGGGCTCGTCGACGCGGCACGGGAGGTCATCGCCGGACGCGCGCTGACCGTCGTCGACGTCGGCACCGGATCAGGTGCGATCGCCGTTGCCATCGCCGCGCACGAGCCGCGTGTTCGTGTGATCGCGACCGACTCGTCGCGCGACGCGCTCGCTGTCGCGCAGGCGAACGCGCTCGCGGGCGGCGTCGCGGACCGCGTCGAATTCCGTCTCGGTGATCTGCTCGCTCCGATCACCGAGCGGGTTGACCTCGTCTGCGCGAATCTTCCGTATCTGCCGGACGCTTCGGTCGACAAATGGGCGGGTGCGCGCAGCTCGCTCGCATTCGAGCCACGCGACGCCGTCGTCGCCGGTGCGGACGGGCTCGACGTGATCCGCCGCTGCGTCGCCGATCTGCCGCGCGTGCTCGCGCCACATGGCGCCGCTCTCTTCGAGTGCGATCCACCGCAGGTGGCCACGGTCGTTCAGCTCCTCCTATCTCAGGTCCTTCGTGCGGAGGCTCGACAGGATCTGTCAGGGAATCAGCGCATCGTCCTCGCGCGCAGCCGCTGATCTCACGTGTCAGGACGTCGCACGGGCCACCGCGCCGAACG
>VBEZ01000192.1 GCA_005882255.1 Chloroflexota bacterium
CGCGCACCGCCACGACCACGGAGGACGCTCGCGTAGAGGTGGTTCGGGTTCGCGGGGTCGACGACAAGGTGCGAGACGGAGACCGCCTCGAAGAAGTCGCCCGATACGTGGCTCCAGTTGGTGCCGCCGTCCGTCGACTTCAGGATGCCGTCACCGAAGTAGCTGTCGCCGGAAAGAGCGCCTTCCCCCGTTCCGGCGTAGATGATCGCGTCGTTCGAGGGCGCGATCGCGAGCGCGCCGGTCGACAGTGATGGGAGGTTATCGGTCTTCGGCGTCCAGGTTCCCAGCGTGGCCGGGGCCACCGGTGGTGTGTAGAGCCAGATGCCGCCCTGGGCGGCGCCGAGGACGAACTGGCCGTTGCTCGGCCGGATCGCGAGCGCTCCGATGCGGCCGCTCATCGCGGTGAAGCCACCGCTTCCGCGCGTCTGCTGAACGATCGGGTTCGGGCCGAGTGCGGCCCACGCTGTCGTGAACGTCGCCGGGCCCGCCGACGCGGCTGACGCGTTCTTGCGCAGATCCGACGCGACGTGAGCGGCGGCGGCGCGCATCGCGCCAGCCTCCTGGTTGCTGAGGGCGTTGTCGCCGGCGGTGCGGCGGGAGATGAATGCGATGTCGCGTTGCTGGAGGATCTCCTCCGTTACTTCATCGAAAGGCGGTGGCTTCGCGCCGGGCCTGAGGATCGGGTCATCGCCGTTCGGTATGACCGGCCCCTGCGCGCTCGCGGGCACGGTGATCGTGACCGCGAGAACAAGACTGACCACGACAGCGAGCGCACCGGCGCGCATGGCGTACGGGAACAGACGATGCATCGCATCCCTCCCCTGAGTAAGAGCGCCGCCGGGCGGCGACGTCTTCGGTCCCAAAGTTTCACGCGCGGTAGAAAGTTGTCAAGGCGATGCGACGCAGTTCGTCCGCGCGCGAAGTAACCGACCTGCTGAGTTGGTCGGCGAACAAGCGGCTGATACGAAACGAGTATTGGAAAAACAAAGGGCTCCCCGCGAATGGGGAGCCCTTTTGTATGCCCAGGCTAAACGCGAAGTCGGCTTCGGTCGCTACTTACCGGTGTTGACGTACTGGATGCAGTCGCCCTGGTTCTTGAACGACGAGCCGTTGGCTCGGGTCAGGTTGGCCCACCCGCCCTTCTTGCATTCGTTCTTCGCGGTGGCGACATTCGCCGCCTCGCCCTGGCCGAGCTGGACATTGCTGACCGTCCAGATGCCGGCGTCATCGGCGATGACGAACGGAACGTTGTCGGTCGCGACCTTCCAGCCGTGGGCGGCGAAGGTCGCCCAGCTCTCACCGCTCACCGGACCAGCGGTCCAGAAGACCGTGCAACCGGCGTTGTGGATATCGACGTGGCCCGCGCCGTTGCTGCACTGGGATGCGCTGATGAAGAGGAAGAAATCGGTGGTGCCGTTGTTGTTCGTGTCGATCGGCAGGCTGATGCGCGGCGAGCCGGCCGTCGCGGCGCTCCCGGTGTAGTCGAACGACAGCTGAGTGATATCGCTCACCAGTTTGCCGCTGAGGTTCGAGGTCGCGTAGTAGACGCCCGAGTAATCACCGGAGCCCACCGGCACGGAGTTGTTGAGCACGGCGCTCATGCCGTCCGGGCTGAGTGTGCACGTACCGCCAAAGACGGCTGCGCCGTTCTTGCCGGCCGCGGTGTCGGTCGTGCCGGAGAAGCACAGGAGCGGGTTGGCCGCGGTCGCTGTAACGGCGTTGCCGAGGAGAGCGGCCGAGAGGACCAGCGCCAAGATGCTGAGGAATCGAGCTGAATGCTTCAGTGCGCGCACTCTGTATCCCCCTTTGTCTTCTGTTGTCTTGGGGTTAACGGATAGCGGACGGCAATCGTCAACTACGGCCGAAAACTAATCCGACCGGGGCACGTTTCTCAAGCAATCGAGCGGCCGGCGACCGCCGGCACCACGGGCTATCGGCTCGTGTCATGCGCTCGAGAAAGCCTTACTCGTCGAGGAACGGGATCACCGTGGACGACAGCGCGGGTGCGCTGCCCATCGCGTAGTGCGTGATACCCGGCAGGATCGCCAGCCGTGACTTCGGGCGACCCGAGCCGTCCCATCCGCCGTCTCGCTTGCCGCCGCCGAGAAGGCCGAAGACCTCCACCGCGTGCGCGGGCGGGAAGATATCCGCGTCACCCGCGACGATCAGCGTGGTCGCCGTGATACCGGCGACCTGCTTCGACAGATCGAAGTCCTCCTTCATCGCGTCGCCCATCTTGCCCAGGAGTCGCGCCCAGTCCTGGGGCCGCGGCGCGAGGCTCGCGTACATCTGATACATCGGCGTCTGCTTCATCCCCTCCGCCGCCGCGGCGCCGACCTGCGCCTGCTGCGCGAGGATGTCCGCATAGAAGGCGTCGCGCCTGATCGGGGTCGAGACCACCACCAGCTTGCCCACGAGCTCTGGGTGCCGGATGGCCAGGTGGACCGCGACGCCGCCGCCCAGCGAGTAGCCCATGATGTCGGGCCGCTCGAGCTTCAGATGCTTGATGAGGGCCGCGATGTCGTCCGCCATCAGCTCCGTGCGGATCGGCCGATCGATGTCGGCGGTGCGGCCGTGCCCCTGCAGATCGACGCCGATGACCTGCCGGCCCTCGGCGAGCGCTGTGAGGTTGGGGCCGAACATCGGGGTCGCGCCGAGGCCGCCGTGCAGCAGGATGAGCGGCCTGCCCGTCCCGTGCGTCTCGTAATAGAGCTTGATGCCATTCACGTCCGCGTACGTCATCGCCGTTTCTCCTTGGGTCCGTCTATGAACACGTCGAACAAGGCAGGGGCGAAATCGACAGCGCAGACCTACGAATGCGCCGCCAGTCTCTTGAACTCGGCCAGTCCTCCATTGAATAGGAAGTCCGAGGTCTGCGTCATCGCGATCGCGACCAGGCCCTGGCCGGGATCGTTGAACCACGTCGTGCCGTAGCCGCCATCCCAGCCGTATCTGCCGGCTGCCGGTGACACGTCGTCCGGCGCGGTGGAGACGCTCATGCCGAACCCCCAGCCTTGGCCGGCCAGCAGCGGGCCGGCGCCCGCCATCTGATCGAGCGTGAGGTGGTTCGTCGTCATCAGCCTGACGGATCTCTCCGACAAGAGCCGCCGACCGCTGTGGATCCCGCCGCTCAGGAGCAGCCGAGCGAAGGCGAGGTAGTCGTCAACGGTCGAAAGGAGGCCGGACGCGCCCGAGGGAAACGCAGGTGGCGTGGTCCATTCGGTCGGGGAGGACAGCGTCTGCAGCTCCAGCTTCGAAGTCTGGAAATTCGTCATGTAGTAGCTCGGCAGCCGGCGGGTCTGCTGCGAAGACATCGAAAAGCCTGTTTCCTTCATACCCAAGGGCTCGAAGATGCGCGTCCGGAGGAAATCAGTGAGCGGCTGTCGCGACGCGCGTGCGACGAGCACGCTCAGCACGAGCGATCCGGTGTTGTACTGCCACCTCTCGCCCGGCTGGTACATGAGCGGCAACGTCCCGAACCGCTTGATCCATTCGTCGGGGTTGTGCGGTGTCCGGGGATCCGGCGGCCCCATGACGAGCTGCAGCTCCTTGGCCGCGTTATTGATCGGGTACGGCGGGTCGAACGTCGGCTCGAAGATCAAGCCGTGCCCCATGCGGAAGGTCAGCAGGTCGTCGACCGTGATCGAGCGACGGGCAGGTACCGTGTCGTCGATCGGGCCGTCGATGCGCTTCAGCACCCGGCGGTCGGCAAGCTCGGGAAGCAGCCGCTGGACCGGCTCATCCAGCGCGAGCTTCCCCTCTTCGACCAGGATCATCGTCGCGGTGGCCAGGATCGGTTTCGTCAGCGAGGCGATGCGAAAGATCGCGTCGCGCCGCATCGGCTCGTTGCTGCCGAATGCCATCACACCGATCGTGTCGACCTGAACGTCACCACCACGGGCAACAAGGGTGACCAGGCCAGGCAGCTCACCCTTCGCGACGCGAGCCGCCATCGCCTGGTGCAGGCGGTCCGAAACAGCTTCGGTCATCGCTTCAGGAGCACGCCGAGTTCAGCAGATCGCTCGGATTCGAGCCGCTCGCGGCCTGGGTGATCTTCGCTGACTGGATGCCCAGCGGCTGGAACGGCGGGGTCGCCTGAGCGTTCGGACTGCCGAGGTGCAGCGT
>VBEZ01000180.1 GCA_005882255.1 Chloroflexota bacterium
GAAGGACTCCGATGGTGGCTACCGCTTCGTTGAGGAGCGGGGCTAACCCCTAGACTTCGCCCGTGGCCGGTCCGACCTACATCCTCATTCACGTCTTCGGGACCGTCCGTGACGAGCTGGATCGCGAGGATCCAGGGAAGCGCAAGCACACCTACTCGGCATGGTTGCGCGAGTACGTCGCCGAACAGCCGCAGCGTCTGACGCAGATCGCCCGCCTCGTCGACGTTCTCACCGAGAACGGCTGGCGCGTCATCGGATCGCCGTATGACTGCGACGTGATGCTGGAGCGGGAGATCTCGCGCCAGACCGCAGAGGAAGAGCTCCGGCGTGCCGAGGTGTGGGACATCCTCATGCGCATCGCATCGCCCGACGACGACGGACACATCATCTGGCGCGAACATCCCGAGGGAAAGCCGGCCGCCCCGCGCCGCCGGCGGAGGGTGCGCCGCCCGCCGACGCGCGAACAGGGAAGCTAAGAACGCCGCACCCACTCGGCGACGAGCTCACGGAGCTCCATGTCCACCTCGGCGGCTCGGTCGACCCCGCTGCGATGTGGGGCATCGCCGCCAAGCAGGGCATCCGTCTTCCGACGAAGGACTACTGGGAGTTCGTGGATCTCATCACGGTCGGCAGGAAGGAGCGGAAGTCGTTCGAGGACTTCCTCGCGCTGTACCGCTGGACCGAGCTGATCCAGTCGAGCCCGCTGGCCGTGGAGGAATCGGTATACGAGGTCGTGGGCGGCGCGTACCGGAAGGCGAACATCACGACGCTCGAGCTCCGCTACAACCCGATGAAGCGCAACCGCGGGGGCGAGCAGGACCTCGACCACATCATCATGGCGTCGATCCGCGGCCTCGATCGCGCCCGGCTCGAGTACCCGGTGCGCGCCGCCCTCATCTTCTGCCTCGATCGGACCTTCAGCTACGCGCTGAACGAGATCATCGTCGACAAGGCGATCGCGTACCGCCACCGCGGCGTGGTCGGGATCGACATCGCGGGCCCGTCGCATGCGGACTTCCAATATCGCGACTATGCCGCGCTCTTCAAGAAGGCGCGCCGCGCCGGCCTGGGGCTCACGGTGCATGCGGGGGAGGACGAGGACTGGCACTCGGTGGACGAGGTGCTCCAACACCTCGAGCCCGAGCGCATCGGACACGGCATCCACGCCGCGGAGAACGCTGCACTATGCAAGCGGCTCGCGGAGCGTGGCGTGCTGCTCGAGATCTGTCCCAGCTCGAACCTGCACACACAGGTCGTGAAGGACGCCGACGAGCTCGGTCGCTACATCGCGACGTTCAAGAAGCACAAGGTGCATTTCAGCTTCAACACCGACGGCCCCGAGATGCTCCAGACGACCCTGCGCGACGAGCTTCGCTTCGCGGTGAAGAGCGAGTGGGTCACGAAGGAAGAGCTCGCGCAATGCGGCGAATGGGCGCAGCAGGCCTCCTTCGTGCGGCGAGCCGCGGTCGCATGACCCATGGCCAAGCAGCGATCCTGCGGTTCGTCCTGATGTGCGCCGCCTGGGCGGTCGGTCAGACGCTGATCTGGCCCCTGTCGCTCGGTACGTTCGGCATCGTCATCCCGGCCGCGCTTGCGCTCGGGGTCCTGGTGCTCACGGCCGATCTCGGGCGCCCGCGAGCGAGCGGCGGCGATCTCAAGTACTGGCGCGGTCGGCGCGTGGACGACGACGAGCGTCGCGACCGTTGGAACTAGCCGAGCCCACCTTCAGCTTCGCGCCGCTGCGTGAGGAGGACCTCGGCCTCATTCGCACCTGGCTGCTGCGCACGCACGTGCGGCGCTGGTACGACGACGTCGCGACCGAGGCCTACCCCGACGACGCGATCGCGGACGATCTGCACGCCATCCACGGCGACGATCCGACGGACCTCTACGTCATCAAGTTGGACGGCCGTCCGATCGGCGAGATCCAGAGCTATCGCATCGACGATCACCCGGAGTACGCCGCGATGGTCGCCCTCGGCCGGCCCGCGCTCGGGATCGATCTGTTCATCGGAGAGCCCGAGCTGATCGGCCGCGGCCACGGTCCGGCGCTCATCCGGGCGTTCCTTCGCGACGTGGCCTTCCCGCGCTACGGCGTTGACCTCTGCGTGATCGGCCCGAGTCGCAGCAACGCCGCCGCGATCCGCGCCTACGAGAAGGCGGGCTTTCGCTTCCTGAAGAACTATCTCGAGCCCGACGCGCGCGAGCCCGAGCACTACCTGATGCAGCTCACGCGCGCAGAGTTGGATGCAGGCGAGGTGTAGTCAAATCGCGCTGCGCTGCCGGGTCGGTTCTGGGATGATGCGCGGGACGGCGGAGGTGACCGGCATGGGGCTGCTCGAGGGCAAGCGCGCGCTCATCGTTGGCGTGGGGAATCAGCGGAGCATCGCCTGGGGGATCGCGACGTGCTTCCAGCGCGAGGGCGCCCGGCTCGCGTTCACCTATCTCAACGACCGTTTCAAGGACAACGTCACCAAGCTCGTCGAGACGCTGCCGGACCACGACAAGATGCCGGTCCTGCTCTGCGACGCGGCCAAACCCGAGGACGTCGCCTCGCTCATCTCGGAGGTCGACCGCCGCTGGAACGGGCTCGACATCCTCGTGCACTCGATCGCCTTCGCGCCGGTGGAGGATCTGCGCGGCCGATTCCACGAGATCTCGCGGGACGGCGTGCTGATGGCGGTCGAGATCAGCGCGTACACGCTGGTCTCGCTGTCGCGCGCCGCGCTGCCGCTCTTCACGAAGGCCGGCGGCGGCGCCGTGATGGCGCTGACGTTCAACGCGGTCGAGCGTGTGGTGCCGAGCTACAACTCGATGGCGATCGCGAAGGCAGCGCTCGAGACCTGCGTGCGCTATCTCGCGGTGGACCTCGGACCGTCGAACGTCCGCGTCAACGCCATCTCGGCGGGGCCGCTCAAGACGCTTTCCGCGAGCGCGGTGAAGGGGATCTCGACCGCGCGCGACATCATGGAATCGAAAGCGCCGCTGCGCCGGAACATCACGCAGGAGGAGGTCGGCAACGTCGCCGTCTTCCTCGCGTCGGAGTGGGCGCGCGCGGTCACCGGCGCAACGATCTTCGCCGACAACGGCTTCAACATCGTCGGCGTCGCCGAGTAGCGCCCGACCCATCGACAACGGCGCGGCGGGTCCTGCCGCGGCTCGGAGCCTCGCCCCTTACCCGCCGGCGGCGCTCAGCCGAGTCGCAGTCCGGGAAGCATGCCGGCATCGCGCAGGCCGCGCAGCGTTTCGATCTCCGCGCCGAGCGTCGTCTCCGCGCCGTGGCCTGGGTATACGCGTGTGTTCGGCGGCAACGACGACGCGATGCGCGACAGGCTCTCGCCCATCGCATCGGGATCGCTGCCGGGGAGATCGGAGCGTCCGATGTTGCCTTTGAAGAGCAAGTCACCGGAGAAGAGCGCGCCCTCGCGTCGCAGGTAGAAGCAGGTCGACCCCTCGGTATGGCCCGGCGTGTGGAGCGCGCTCAGCTCGACGTCGTCGAGAAAGCTGAGCTGGCCATCGTCGAACAGGTCGTCGGCGGAGCATGGCGGGACGGCGAGCTGGGTCGGTGGCCGCTTTGGCCCGAGCCGGTATTCGTCGAGGCGGTGGATCGCGAGACGCGCCTGGGTCGCCTCCTTCACCGCGGCATTGCCGAAGATGTGGTCGGGGTGCCCATGCGTGTTGAGGATCTCCACGAGACGCAGGCCCTGTTCGCGGACGGCGTCGATGACCTGTCGGTCACCCATCGACGGATCGATGACGATCGCCTCGTTCCGGGCGTCGACGATGAGATAGCAGCCGTTGTCGTACGGCGGTACCCGCCACGCGATGATCCGGACCACGCGCGAAACAGTATCGTTCGCACGATGCCGGACGTCCCGATCGAGAACACCGCTCCCGCGGTCGGCGTGACGCAGGGCCGGCCCGCGATCCTCGGAAAGCGTTGGATGGTGAGCTCCAGCCACTATCTCGCGTCCCAGGCCGGCGCGCGGATGTTCGAGCGCGGCGGGAACGCGATCGATGCCGGCGTGGCCGCGGGGATCGCTCTCAACGTGCTCGAGCGGCATCTCACGGACTTCGGCGGCGTCGCGCCGATCATCCTGTTCCGCCCGGGCATGGACGGCCCGGAGACGATCGACGGTCTCGGGCGATGGCCGGCGAAATTCACGCTCGACGACTACCGCTACCGCTACGGCGACGACATGCCGATCGGCGTGCCACGCTCCGTGACGCCCGCCGCGGTCGACGCGTGGCTCACGGCTCTGGCGCGCCATGGCACGCTCACGCTTGAAGAGATCCTCGCGCCGAACATCGAGCTCGCCGAAGGATTCCCGGTGTACCCGCGGCTGGCGCGCGCGATCGCGATGCTCGAGGAGCGCCTTCGTGGGTGGCCGACCAGCGCGGCGGTGTTCCTTCCGCACGGGCGCGCACCACGGGTAGGAGAAATCCTGGTACAGAAGGACCTCGCGGCGCTGTTCCGGCTTCTGGTCCAGACCGAGCGATCGCGTTCAGCACTCGGTCGTGCAGGCGCGATCATGGCCGCGCGCGACGTCATCTACGAGGGCTTCGCCGCGAATCTGATCCTCGGATCTCAGACTCGGTACGGGGGCATGGTCACGGAGCGAGACCTCGCCGAGTATCACGTATCAATCGCGCCGCCCGTGCACACGACCTATCGCGGCATCGATGTCTACGCATGCGGACCGTGGTCACAGGGCCCGCTCGTGCCGATGACGCTCAACCTGCTCGAGCCGTATGACGTGGCGTCGATGGGGCCAGGATCTCTGGCGTTCTTGCACACGTACACCGAGGCGTTCAAGCTCGCGGCCGCGGACCGCGAAGGCTTCTTCGGCGATCCCGATCAGGTCGATGTGCCGATCCGCGGGCTCCTGGACAAGGGATACGCGCAGGAACGCCGCGATCTGATCCGCGACGATCGCGCGTGGCCCGAGCTTCCGCCGCCCGGCGACCCCTGGCCGTACGAAGGCCGCTCCGGACCGCCCGGCTACGTGCCGCGCGTCGCCAGCGGCGTCGGCGCGCCGGACACGTCGTATTGCTGCGCGATGGACGCCGAGGGCAACGCGTTCTCCGCGACGCCGTCGGATCCCGGTCTTGGTTCACCGCTCGTCGACGGGCTCGGCATCATCGTGAGCACGCGTGGCGCGCAGCTCTGGACGACGCCGGGCCATCCGTCGGCGATCGCGCCGCGCAAGCGCCCGCGTCTCACGCCGAATCCGGCGCTGCTCATGCGCGATGGCCGCGCGCTGATGCCCTTCGGCTGCCCCGGCGAGGACGCGCAATGCCAGGCGATGGTGCAGACGGTCTGCAACGTCGTCGACTTCGAGATGAACCTGCAGGCAGCGATCGAGGCGCCGCGCGTCATCTCGCGGTCGTTCCCATGGACGTTCCATCCGCACGCGTACGAACCCGGCGTGCTGACCATCGAGGGCCGCATCGCGCGCGATGTGCGCGACGGCCTCGCGTCGCTGGGGCACCTCATCCGCGATCTGCCGGACTTCTCGCCCGCGGCCGCCGGCATGTGCGCCATCCGGAGGCTCGAGCCGGGCACGCTCGAGGGCGGGGCGGATCCGCGTCGCGAGAGCTACGCGATCGGCTGGTGACGACACCTCGCGTCATGGGGATCGGAGTGGTCTTCGGGCTCTGCAGTCACCCCTCGGTCGCTGACGCGGAGGGCCGGACTCGCGTCCGGCCCTCATCAACGCACGACGAGCATCAGGTGTACTAGTTGTCCTCGCCCTGGTCGTTGTCGTCGCCGTTGTCCTGCTTGTCCTTGTTCTTGTCTTTGCCCTTGTTGCCGCCCGCGCTCGCGGGGCCGCTGGTGATGATCTGGCCGTTGATGTAGATGTTGTCGATCACGGCGAGACCCACGCCCTGGGTGTCATTGTTCGCCGTGTCGGTCCCCTCGTCGTAGAGGATCGAGATCGAGACGATCTTGCTGCCGATGGGGATGACCGGGAACGACTCAGCCGGGTTCGTCACCTGGAACATCACACGCGTCCACTGCAGCGGGTCCTGTGGAGCCGGCGTCGGGGTGCTGTCGTTGGAGCAGCCACCGACGAAGTGGAACGTCTCGGCCGCCGAGCCGAGCTGCGCCACGACGTTGAAGCGTGGCGCTCCCGCGCCACAGTGACCGCCGTTCCGGTACTCGAAGCCGAGCTGGAAGTTCGCGTCGACCGTCATGCCCTTCACGCCGGTGATCCGCGCGCCGGACGAGGAGCAGTCGGCCGTCGGTCCGTTCTTCGAGAGCAACAGACCGGTGTGCGGGTCTCCTGGTGTGGTCGCGCTGGGGCCGCCGTTGTCCGGCAGACCCATGCCGCCTAGCCACGCCGCCGTCACGATCCGGCTTCCGGCCGGGGACGGAGCGCACTCCGCGGCGGTGCCCACGAACGTGAACGGGACCGCTTGCACCCTGTTGTCGTCTGCGACTGCGCCACCCGGCAACAGCCCGACGAGCGCGGCGACAGTGACCAATACCAATGCGCGCCTCATGCAACGCCTCCCTCTGTGTGTCGCGAGATCCTGATCGCCGATCGGCCTCTGGCTCACCTCCCACCCACCGTGCCCGCTGGTTCACAAGTTGTACAGCGTGGGTCAAGCGGTTTTAACGGCCGACCAAGCGCTTTCGTCTCGGCGGGTGGCCTCGCGGCTTAGGCTTACCGCCGGTGGACGAGCAGGACCGCCGCTGGCGCGAGGAATTCCCGATCACGCGCGACCTCGTCTATCTGAACAACTGCTCGCTCACGCCACTCCCGCGCTCAGGTCGCGAGCGGATCGAGCGCTTCGCGCGCGAGTGGACCGAGCTCGGCGGCCGTGCGTGGTACGACCACTGGATCGGCGAGTACGAAGCGCTACGCGACGGCATCGCCGGGGTGCTCGGCGCGGCGCGCGACGAGGTCGCCATCGAGCCGAACGTGTCGGCCGGCCTCGTGGGGATCGCGAGCACGCTCGATTACACGAAGCGGCCGAAGGTCATCGTCGCGGATCTCGACTTTCCCACGGACGGCCACGCTTTCCACGCCGTGGCCGACCGCGGCGCGCGCGTGGAGTTCGTGCGAAGCCCCGATCGCGTTCGCGTCCCGCTCGAGCTCTTCGAGCGCGCCGTGGACGAGCGCACCAGCGCGGTGTGCACCGGCCACGTGTACTTCACGACCGGATGGATCCAGGACGTTCGTGCCCTCGCCGAGCTCTGCCACCGAAAGGGTGCCGTGCTCGTCGTCGACGCGTACCAGTCGATCGGCGCGTTCCCGTTCGACGTGCACGAGGCGGGCATCGACTACCTCGTCGGGGGAACGCTGAAGTGGCTCATGGGCGGCCCCGGCATCGCCTTCCTGTACGCGCGCCGCGCGATCGCGGAGCGCGCGAGGCCGAGCGCCGTCGGCTGGTGGGGCGTGATGGACCCGTTCGCGTTCGACGTCGAGCACCTCGCGTATGGAACAGGGGCGCGGCGGTTCGAATATGGAACTCCGGCCGTTGCCGCCATTTACGCGGCTCGCGCCGGTCTCGAGCTCCTCGCTGAGATCGGGGTCGCGACGGTGCGCGCGCGCCACATGCTGCTCTCGCAGCGTCTCGTCGACGGCGCGATCGCGCAGGGCTGGACCGTTCGCTGCCCACGTGTCGCCGCGGAACGCACGGCCATCGTCACACTCGAGCATCCCGAGCCGCAGCGAGTCGTAGATGCGCTCCGGGCGGAGGGCGTGATCTGCGACAGCCGGCCCGGTCTCGTCCGCCTCTCGCCGCACTACTTCAACACCGTGGACGAGATGGATCGCGCGCTGGAGCTGCTCGCGCCGCTGCGCGCGCTGGCCGCGACCGCCTGAACGCGCCGCGGGACCGCGGCCGTCTCATCGCCTGGGCGGTGGTGATCGGCGTCATCGCCGCGATCGGCTACGGCGCGCGGTTCAGCGGCGACAACGCGACCCCGGCCGATCTCCTGTTCCGCTGGTCGACGGCGATCGCGACGTTCCTGTTCGACGGCATCATCCTCCTGCTGCTTCTTCTCATCGCGCGCGGTCTGCCGCTGCGCGAGACGTTCGCGCTGCGCCGGCCACCGTCGTGGCCGACGGCGTGGAAGGTCGCGGGCGGCGCGCTCGCGGCGACGTATGCCGCATCGATCATGGAGGAGATCGTTCTCGGGCACGGCGCGCGTGAGCAAGCGGTCCCGCAGTTCTGGGACCCGACGCGCGCCGACGCGTTCGTGGCGAACGCGATCGCCATCGCGCTATTCGTTCCGGTCGTCGAGGAGATGGCCTGCCGTGGCCTCGGCTTCCGGCTGCTCGAGGCGTACGGTCAGCGTGTCGCGATCGTCGGCAGCGCGGTCGCGTTCGCGCTCGCGCACGGCGCCGTCATCGACCTGCCGTGGGTCCTCGTCACCGGCCTGGGCCTCGGCTATCTCCGGAGCCGCTCGGGCAGCCTCTATCCCTGCATCGCGCTGCACACGATCGTGAACGGCGTCGCCGTCGTTGCCGCGGCGGCCCTGCCCTCAGGCTAGTCGCGGGACCGAAGCGCGCCGACCACCTCGACGAGGTCGCCGCCCGGATCGTTGAAGACGGAGCGACGCGCGGCGATGCGCTCGCCCTCCAGGACGTGCGCGCGTAGCTGCGCATACGGGAGCAGTGGGTCCGCGAGGTTCGCCGGATCGTGGTCGAGACCGATGGCCTCGCGGATTCGTCGGCGCACCTCGGTCCAGCGCACGATCGCGTCGCGATCGTCTTCCGGCAGGGCCGCGTACGCAGCGGCGTCGTTCAGCGCGGCGCGGTAGGGGAGGAGCCGCCGGCGCTCGGTGCCACGCGGATGCTCCGCGGCGAGCGCGAGCTCCTTCTCGTCGATGCTCACCGGCTGATGCTACGCAGGATCGCGTGGAATGAATCGCGCTCGCGACGCGACCGCCGCGCTCAGTACGAGGAACGCGGCGGCGATCGGCTCGATGACGATGGACGTAACGATCGCAATTACGTTCTCCGCGGCCATCGATTCCGTGAGGCTCCGCGAGGCGAAAGGCACCTGCAGCGCGAACCATGGCACCAGCCAGACCGCGGCGACGATCGCGGCATTCCGAACTCCCCGCGGCAACTGCGCTGCGAGCACACCGGCGGCCACGGCGGCGGCGGCGATGCCGGCCGCAATGGTGAGCGCGCTCGTCGATCCGCCCGCCGTCTCTGCGGCTGAGGCGGACTGCGCGACTGCGATCCCCCAGGCGGCGGTCACCACGAACAGCGCAAGGGCGAGCGCGCCCGCAACTCGCAGGAGCGAATTGGTCCCCTCGCCGCGCGTGATCAGGCTGGTGCGTGCGAGCACGATGCCGAGGCCGATCCCCACGAACTGCGGCCAGAGCGACGCGAGGAAGCCGACGGCCGTGCACTGATCCGGGCCCGGGAAGGGATTGGCACCGCCGGATCGTTCGCAGAACGTGATCGCGCCGGGAACGCGGAGCGCGATCCCGGCGGCGACGTACACGACATCGAGCACGAGCGCGGCGAGTCCGCCGGCGCCGAGGGCGACGGCAGCGGCCGCCGCGGTGCCGGCGATCGTGACCGCGGGAAAGAGTGAGAAGGGCATCGGCGCCCTCAGAGCTTGGATCGCTTCATTCGCGAGGCCGACCGCGGCTTGCACGACCGCGGCGACGAGGAAACCGGCGCCGATACCCGAGAGCGTCGCCCACACGACGGGCTCGTCCCATAGCACGAGACGGCGTCCGACGCGGGCGCGGGTCCACGCCACCGCGCGTAGTGCTCCAGGGAACTCGCGTGCGAGGCCCTCGCGCATTCGCACCTATTGTGACCACATGAGTGAAGCGCAGATGGAGGACGCAAGGGCCGAGCACGACGTTCTCGCGATCGCGAAGACGATCGCGGCGAACGAGTTTCCGGTCGAGCGCGCATCGGTGATCGGCGTCGATCGAGAGAGCGGTCGTCTGCTCCGTCTGTCGCCGTTCCCGTGGAAAGGCAACGACACCGACCCGCCGCTGCTGCGGTGGTCGTGGATCCACGCGCGCACGGCCAAGGACGAGCGCGACGTGCGGCCCGAGACCGTGAACGTCGACGGCGAGGTGGTCGCGACCGCCTACGTCGACGCGAAGGATGCGTGGCGTCTGCGCTGGCCGTTCGTGCGTCCCCATGTCCGCCCGTCGCTCGAGTCGCTCCAAGCGCTCGCGCGTGATCGCTCGGCGACCGTCGGATTCATCCGCCCCGCGGCCGACGGCGACGTGCTCCATCTTCCGCTGCGGCTGCGCTTCCGCTGCGTGAGCGAGGACTGCGTCGAGGCGCACGAGCTCCCCGTCCTCGACTGGGAGCTGCACGAGATGGCGCGGCTCGGTCGCGAGCGATACGGACCGCAGTGGGCGACGCGCTTCCGCGAGACGTGGGGCACGACACTCTTCGAGAAGTACGACGTGCATCTGTTGCTCTCGTCGTATGCGCAGGCGCCGTCACGCTTCTACGTCGCGGGCCTCTTCTATCCGCCGAAGGAAAAGGAAGACGAACATGCGCACCTGCATCACCAGGAGCACCGCGCGCATGTGCAGGCGGAGAGCTAGAGGGGTCAGACCTTTCCCGCGAACTCCTTCGGGGTGTCCTTGCGCTCGATCCCCGTTTCGCCGGCCTTGCCCTTGTACCCGTGCGGGAAGATGCGGAGCAGCAGGTAGGTCCCGGTGAGCGGATCCTCGGCGCGCTCGATGACGATCGACGGTCCCCACGGCGAATCGAACTCGTCACCGACCGCGGGCTTGCGCTTTCCGACGTCGAATCCGTGCTTGTCCCACTGCAGCACGGAGTAGCTGCGCACGACGCGCTCCTCGTCGCCTCCCTCGTCGGGCCGCCAGCGATGCGCGTCGGGATGCTCGCGCTGGCAGACTGCGGGCGAACCCGAATGCATCGTCACCCACTTGTACACGTCGGCGTCCTTGCTCTGGGCGCCGGTGGGATAGGCCGCGCGATAGCGCTCCTCTCCGAGCGTGCAGAGGTAGTAGAAGAGCATCGGGCGCAGTATATGGACGTGATCCGCTCGAAGACGGTGAACGTCATGGGCCTGCGCACGCGGGTCCTCGAAGAGGGCGAGGCCGGTGGCGGCGATCCGGTGGTGATGATCCATGGCGTCGGCGGTTGGGCCGAGAACTGGCGCGAGGTGATGTCGCCGATCGCCCGCAGCGGTCGACATGCGGTCGCGTTCGACCTTCCCGGATTCGGTCAGAGCGATCCGCCCGGCGACGTAGCGCACTTCGGGCCGCGCGACCCCTTCTATCCGCGCTTCGTCGGCGCGCTGCTCGACGAGCTGGCCATCCGTTCAGCGCATCTCGTCGGCAACTCGCTGGGCGGCGCCGTCGCGTTCACCGCCGCCGTGAGCCAGCCCGAGCGCACCCGGTCACTCGCCCTCGTCGCGGGCGGCGGCGTCGGCACCGACGTGGCCCTATTCCTGCGCCTCTGCACGCTGCCGGGCGTGCCGACGCTCTCGCGCCTCTTCGGCCGGCCGGAGCAAGCACGCGAAGTGCTACGCACCTGCTTCTATGACTCGCGCCGCATTCCGGCTTCGCTCTACGACGAGGCCGTGCGCTACGGCTATCCGTCGTTCGGCGAATTCGTGCGCGCGCTTCGTTCGGGCGTCACGATCTTCGGCGTGCGCCAATCGGTGCGCGAGCACTGGGTGGCCCTCGCATCGCGGTTCGCGGGCCCGGTCGTGGTGATCTGGGGTCGTGAAGACCGGGTGCTGCCGGTCGAGCATGTCGCGGAAGCCGGGCACGTGATGCCGCAGGCACACGTCGAGCTCATCGACGCCTGCGGTCATCTCCCGCAGGTCGAACGCACCGACGCGTTCCTCGCGGCGCTTCTACCGTTCCTCGATCGGGCGGAAGCGGCCGCCGCGGCGTGAGGGAAACTGGCACCATCAAGAGTGGCGTGAAGACCCGTTCGCGGCCATTCATCACCACGCCGCGCGCGAAGCTCACCCTCAGCGCCGAGCAGATCATCGCCGACTACCGCCTCGCCGTACGCAGCCGCGCCGCGAGCGAGCTCGGTCGGCGCGAGGTCCTGGCGGGCCGCGCGCCGTTCGGGGTCTTCGGCGACGGGAAAGAGGTCGCGCAGCTCGCGATGGCGCACGTGATGCGCCCGGGTGACTGGCGTAGCGGCTATTACCGCGATCAAACGGTGATGCTCGCCGTCGGCGTGACGACCCTCGAGCAGTACTTCGCGCAGCTCTACGCCGACGCGGATGTGGGACGCGAGCCGTTCTCGGGCGGACGGCAGATGTCGAATCACTACGCGACGCGGATCGTCGACGCGGCGGGGCATTGGCGTGATCTGTTGAGCACGATCCAGGTCGCGTCCGACTTCTCGCCCGTCGCCGCGCACATGCCGCGGTCCGTCGGCCTCGCGTGGGCCTCGAAGCTGTATCGCGAGTCCGCCGTGCTCCGCGACGTCGCGAAGGGGTTCTCGCGCAACGGCGATGAGGTCTGCTTCACGACGATCGGCAACGCCGCCGCCGCGGAGGGCCTCTTCTGGGAGTCCGTGAACGCGGTCGGCGTGCTCCAGGTTCCGCTCCTCATCAGCGTCTGGGATGACGGCTACGGCATCTCGGTCCCGAATGAGCTCCAGATGACGAAGAGCTCCGTGTCGGCCGCGCTCGCGGGCATGCGGCGCGACGGCGGTCCGGGATTCGAGATCGAGGTCGTAAAGGGCTGGGACTACGTCGCGCTCTGCGACGCCTACGCGATCATCGCCGAGCGCGTGCGGCGCGAACACGTGCCCGCGATCGTGCACGTCATTGAGATGACGCAGCCGCAGGGACATTCCACCAGCGGCAGTCACGAACGCTACAAAACGAAGGAGCGTCTCACCTTCGAGGTCGAGGCGGACCCGATCCGGCGGATGCGGGAGTGGATGATCCGTGACGACATCGCGGACGCCGCGACGCTCGACGAGCTCGAGAAGCACGACCGGTCCGAGGTGGAGCAGATCCGCGAGCGCGCCTACGAGACGTTCCAGGAGCCGATCCGCCGTCGTCGCGACGAGGCGCTCACGCTGATCGGCGCGACGGCGACGGAGTCGGGCGTGCCGCTCGATGCGATGGCGAACGAGCTTCGCGAGGCGGGGGAGCCGCTCAGCCATCGTGCGGTGTACGTCGCCACGTTCCGCGCACTCACGGCGCTGCGGGGGCGTGAAGGCCCGGCGCGCGCCGAGCTCGCGCGATTCGTGCGTACGTACCGCGAGGAGAACGAGGCCCGCTTCAACTCGCATCTTCTCAGCGAGTCCGATCGCTCACCGCTGCGCGTCCGCCAGGTCGCGCCGGAGTACCCGGCGAAACCCGATGTGATCGACGGCCGCCTCGTGCTGCTTCGCTGCTTCGACGCGAACCTGACGCGCGACGAGCGCATCGTCATCCTCGGCGAAGACGTCGGACGGCTCGGCGACGTCAACCTCGTGTACGAGGGGCTTCAGGAGAAGCACGGCGCACTGCGCGTCCACGACACCGGCATCCGCGAGGCGACGATCCTCGGGCAGGGGATCGGCGCTGCGATGCGCGGTCTCCGGCCGATCGTGGACATCCAATACGTCGACTACCTGCTGTTCGCGCTCGAGCTGGCGTCCGACGATCTCGCCACGCTGCGTTTTCGGACCGCGGGTGGTCAGATGGCACCGGTCGTGATCCGGACGAAGGGCCACCGGTTGCAGGGGATCTGGCACACCGGCTCGCCGATGCAGATGCTCCTCGGCACCCTGCGCGGACTGCACGTCTGCGTACCACGCGACATGACGCAGGCCGCGGGCTTCTACAACACGCTGCTCCGCGGCGACGACCCCGGCCTCGTCATCGAGGTCCTCTCAGGCTATCGCCTCAAGGAGCGCGCTCCGACGAACATCGGCGAGTTCACGCTGCCGCTCGGTGTTCCGGAGCTGCTGCGTGAGGGCGCAGACGTCACGATCGTCACGTACGGAGCCCTGTGTCGCATCGCGCTCGAGGCCGCGCAGGACCTGGCCGCGGCGGACATCGACGTCGAGATCATCGACGTCCGCACGCTGCTGCCGTTCGATCTCGGTCACACGATCGTCGGGTCGGTCAAGAAGACCGGAGCGCTCCTCGTCGTTGATGAGGATCTTCCTGGCGGCGCATCGGCCTACATCCTTCAGCAGGTCGTCGAGACACAGGGCGGCGTCGATCATCTCGACGTCGGTCCGCGCACGCTGAGCGCGCGCGCGAACCGTACGTCCGTCGGCGTCGACGGCGACTATTTTTCCAAGCCGAGCCGCGAGGACATCTTCGCGGCTGCGTACGCCATCCAGCGAGAACGGCGCCCCGATCGCTTTCCCTCGCTCGACATACAGTTGGAGTCATGACCGAGAAGAGCAACGTCCAGGCGGTGCACGACACCCTGCTGTCGGAATTCCGGCGCGACGAGCGCTACATCCTCATGGGCGAGGACGTGGGGGTCCGCGGCGGCGTGTTCCGCGTTTCCGATGGCTTCATCGAGGAATTCGGCAAACACCGCGTCATCGACATGCCGGTCGCGGAGTCATCGATCGTTGGCATCGCGATCGGCGCCGCGATCGGAGGACTGCTGCCGGTCGCTGAAATGCAGTTCGCCGACTTCAGCGCGCCTGCGTTCGAGCAGATCGTCGATGAGGCCGCGCGGATCCGGTATCGCTCGAACGGCGCGTACGGCGTGCCGATCGTGATCCGCATGCCGTGGGGCGGCGGAATCCGCGGCGCGCTCTACCACTCGCAGTCGGTCGAGGCCTTCTACGCGCACGTGCCCGGGCTCAAGGTCGTGGTGCCGAGCACGCCGCGTGACATCACCGGCATGCTGCGAGCCGCACTGCGCGACCCGGATCCGGTGATCTTCCTCGAGCACAAGGCCACGTATCGCGCTGTCCGCGGCGACGCGCCCGACGACCCCGATTTCACGATCCCACTTGGGCCCGCGGACGTGAAACGTGAGGGGACCGACATCACGGTCTTCGCCTATGGGCTCATGCTCCACCACAGCCTGAAGGGCGCCGAGACGCTCTCGAACGAGGGGATATCCGTCGCCGTGGTCGACGTGCGCAGCCTCCGACCTCTCGACGCCGCGACGATCTTGCGGGAAGCAAGAAAGACCGGAAAGTGTTTGATCGTTTACGAGGACAACCGGCTGTTCGGTGCGGGTGCGGAGGTGGCCGCGCTCATCGCCGAAGAGGCATTCGACGCGCTCGATGCGCCCGTGATGCGTCTCGGCGGACCGGAGGTGCCGGCGATGCCGTACAACAAAGCGCAAGAGGATTGGTTCATGCCGGACCCTGAGAAGATCGCGACGAAGATGCGCGAGCTGGCGGCCTACTAGTGGTGACCGCCCGCCGAGTCTCCCCGGAGGTGCTCTGTGTCCGTCTTTGAGCTGAAGATGCCCAAGCTCGGTGAGTCCGTCACCGAAGGCACCATCGGCAAGTGGTTGAAGCAGCCGGGCGAGAAGGTGAACAAGTACGAGCTGCTTGTCGAGGTGCAAACCGACAAGGTGAACACGGAGATCCCCTCGCCCGTCGCCGGGACGCTGAAAGAGGTGAAGGTCGAAGAGGGGCAGACCGTCCCGATCGGAACGCTCCTCGCGACGTTCGAGACTGCTGACGGCGACGTGGCCGCTGCCTCACCGGCGGCGTCCCAGCGTCAGGCGCCGCCGGCCTCGCCTCAGGTTGCGCCGTCGCGGCCGCAGCCGACGCCTCCTCAGGCGAACGACGCGGCTGCTCCCGCTCCCTCGTCCTCCGCCGCTTCGATGTCGCAGCCGCGACCGCCTTCCTCGGCGTCGGCTGCGTCCGCGCCGTCGGCTGCGTCGGCGCCGTCGGTGAGTTCGTCGGCGATGTCAGCGTCGGCTCCTCCTCGGCAACCGTCCGCGTCCTCTTCAATGTCGTCCTCGTCCCCATCCGCGTCCGCGTCGGCCTCCTCATCGACGGCAACGGCGGAGCGTCCCGATCTCTCGGATGTGAGAGCGACGCCGGCGGTGCGAAAGCTCGCCGTGGAGAACGGCGTCGATATCTCGCAGATCGATGGCACCGGACTCGGGGGACGGGTCTCGAAGAAGGATGTGGAGGATTACATCGCGAGCGCACAGGCTGCTCCGGCCGCTCCGTCACAAGCGGCGCGGCCCGCGGCGGCGTCGCAGGTAGTTTCGGGTGGTCCCGCTCCGATCGGGGCGCGACCGGCGCCCGCGATGTCGCTGGCAGGCGACGAGCTCGTGCCGCTGACGCAAATGCGCCGCGCGATCGCGAACAACATGGTCCAGGCGTGGGCCGCGCCGCACGCTCATGCGGTCATGGAGATCGACATGACCGCGCTCATGAAATACCGCGAGAAGGTGCGCGGCGACTTTCAGGCGCGTGAGGGGTTCGACCTGTCGCCGGCCGCGTTCATCTGCAAGGCGGCGGTGGAGGCGCTGCGGACCGTGCCGCTCGTGAATTCGAGCTTCACCGATCAGGGCGTCATCGCGCACAAGGAGATCAACCTCGGCTACGCGGTCGCGCTCGGCGAGGAGGGGCTCGTCGTGCCGGTCATCCGTGACGCCGATGGGAAGAGCCTGGCGGGCCTGATGCGCGCCATTCGCGACGTCGTCGATCGCGCCAAGGCGCGCCGGCTGACCTTCGACGAT
>VBEZ01000181.1 GCA_005882255.1 Chloroflexota bacterium
ACGCGGCCCTCGAACGGCGCTTCCAGCCGGTATACGTCGGCGAGCCGTCGAACGAGGACACCGTCTCGATCATGCGCGGCCTCCGCGAGCGCTACGAGGTCCACCACGGCGTCCGCATCCAGGACTCCGCGCTCGTCGCGGCCGCGACGCTGTCCTCGCGCTACATCTCCGACCGGTACCTGCCTGACAAGGCGATCGATCTGGTGGACGAGGCGGCCTCGAAGCTCCGCATGGAGATCGACTCGATGCCCGCCGAGCTCGACGAGGTCGACCGGCGCATCCGCCAGCTCGAGATCGAGCGCGAGGCGCTGCGCAAGGAGACCGACGAGGCGAGCAAGGAGCGCCTGGTGCGTCTCGAGAAGGAGCTCGCGAACCTCAAGGAATCGTCGGAGGGTCTTCGCTCGCGCTGGCAGCAGGAGAAAGCCGCGATCCAGAAGATCCGCGAGAAGAAGTCGCAGCTCGAGCAGGTCCGGATGGAGATCGAGAAGGCCGAGCGCGCCGCCGACTACGGCAAGGCCGCGGAGCTCAAGTACGGCACGCTCGCGGGTCTCGAGCGCGAGGTCCGCGAGGCCGAGGAGAAGCTCGCCGCGCTGCAACGCGGTGAGAAGCTGCTCACCGAAGAGGTCACGCCCGAGGACATCGCCGACGTCGTGGCGAAGTGGACCGGGATCCCCGTCACGAAGCTCCTCGAGGGCGAGGTCTCGAAGCTGCTGCGGATGGAGGAGAACCTCCACGCACGCGTCGTCGGTCAGGAAGAGGCTGTGACCGCCGTGGCCAACGCCGTGCGCCGCGCGCGCGCCGGCATGCAGGACCCGAACCGCCCGCTGGGCTCGTTCCTCTTCCTCGGTCCGACCGGCGTCGGCAAGACGCTGCTCGCGAAGGCGCTCGCGGAGTTCCTCTTCGATGACGAGAAGGCGATGGTCCGCATCGACATGAGCGAGTACATGGAGAAACACACCGTCGCCCGTCTCATCGGGGCGCCGCCGGGCTACATCGGTTACGACGAGGGTGGCCAGCTCACTGAAACGGTCCGCCGCCGTCCCTACGCGGTGCTCCTGCTCGACGAGATCGAGAAGGCGCATCCCGACGTCTTCAACGTCCTCCTGCAGGTCCTCGACGATGGCCGTCTCACCGAC
Organism: Chloroflexota bacterium; assembly: GCA_005882255.1. Lineage (GTDB taxonomy): Bacteria > Chloroflexota > Limnocylindria > P2-11E > P2-11E > CF-39. The sequence goes on from VBEZ01000181.1 coordinate 1,137, forward strand.
GGGCACGGCCGCACGGTGAGCTTCAAGAACGTCGTGATCATCATGACGAGCAACGTCGGCTCGACCTTCATCGCCGAGCTCGCCGAGCAGCCGGATCTCATGCGCAAGCGCGTCACGGACGCCCTGCGCGGCCAGTTCCGGCCCGAGTTCCTGAACCGGGTCGACGAGGTCGTCATCTTCAAGAATCTCGTGACGGAGCAGCTGATGGAGATCGTCGAAAAGGAGACGGCCATCCTCGCGAAGCGCCTCGCCGAGCGGAAGATCACCCTCGAGCTCACCGCGAACGCCAAAGCACTCATCGCGAAGGAAGGCTTCGACGCCGCGTACGGCGCGCGACCGCTCAAGCGCACGATCCAGAAGCGCATCCTCGATCCGCTCGCGCAGAAGATGCTGTCCGGTGAATTCCACGAGGGCGACACCGTGGTGGTGGACGCGCGGAACGGCGAGATCGTGTTCTGGTCCGAGCAGTACGCGGCGAAGGTCGCCGAGGAGAACGAAAAGAAGCCGGTCGGCGCGGGGAAGATGAACTAGCACGGTCCGCGGCGAAGGCCCGTTTAGCCTAAGACGATGAGGGCCCTCGCCGTGCTGCTGCTGATCGTGATCGCCGCGTGCGACGCGGTCCCCGGACGCGTGTTCACGTCATCGTCATCACCGGCAGTCCTGGCGGCGACACCGAGCGCGTCCAGCGCCGCCAGCGCGACGGCCCGGCCCGCGACAACGCCTAGCCCGACACCGAGACCGATTGCCGACGTCCTCGCGCAGATCGATCCGGCGAAGCTCGACGATCACATGCGCGCGCTCGCGTCGTTCCAGTCACGCCATCCGCTGCATCCGGGGCACGCGAAAGCGGTCGCGTATCTCATGGAGCAGCTGTCCGCGATCCCGGGCGTGGTCGTGCAGGACATCCCCACCGCGTACAACGGCGTCCGGCTCGACAACATCCTCGCCACCATCGCTCCGCCGGGGCCGCGCCCGGATGGCCTCGTCGACGTCCCGGGGATGATCTGCGCGCATTACGACTCGACGGCGAACCGCACGCCCGGCTGGCGCCCCGCCATCGATCCGGCGCCCGGAGCGGACGACAACGCGACCGGCACCGCCGCGCTGCTCGAGTACGCACGCATCCTCGCGGCGGACCGCGGCTCACTGCGCATGCCGATCGTGCTCGCGTTCTTCGACGGCGAGGAGTACTTCTTCAAAGGCAGCCTCGCGTACCTGCAGTCGCTCTCGCCGAACGCGTACCGCTGGGTGATCAACATCGACATGGTCGGTTTCAACCCGCTCGCCGACCGGCTCGACCTCGTCTACTACACGACGAAGTCCGCGTCGCTCCGTGACCGCGTGAGCGAGGCGAATCAGCGCTACGGGATCGGCGTGTCGCCGCTGGTCGAGCAGCTGGCGACCACCGAGGCGTTCATCCTCGACGCCGCGCCCTTCGGTCTCGTCGGCGGCATCCCGTCGGTCGCCCTGGTACAGCGTTATGGTGAGAACGATGCGACGTTCCCCGGCAACTACACCTTCCACACGGTGAACGACACGCCCGACAAGATCACGAACAAACGGCTCTGGCTCAAAGCCGCGAAGCTCACGCTCGCTACGGCGCTCGATCTGGCCCGCGGCGGGGCGCAGCTCTGACCCGACGGATCGGCGTTCGCGCACAGCTCGCGATGTTCGCCGGACTGATCGCGATCTTCGTCATCGCGTTCCTGTACCTGCGGCCGCCCGAAGGAGCGCTGAGCGACGCGGAGTACGTCGCGATGGCGAAAGCCACGCCGCAGGGGCAGCTGTTCTTCGACAAATACGATGCGCCGTGCGAGGTCACGCGGGTGTGGACGGTGCAGGTGAACTGCGACTATCTGCCGGCGGGCGCCAGTGCGACCGAGAAGTTCCGCGTGCACATCGACCCGCGCACGAACACGATCATCGAGGTCGAGGCGCAGTTCACGCCCTGAGGCTCTCGGCCGAATAGATCCGACCGAGGAATCGGCTCGGCACGGTCGCCAGCTTCCGGGTTCCGGTGAATCCGCTCGCGTCGGCGAGCGCGCGCCACGTTTCGAACGACAGCGGATGGGGCACGTAGGGATTCCCGTTGTCGGTGTCGTACTCCACCAGCAGCAATCGTCCGGACGGCTTCAGCATCGTGTGGACGAGGGCGAGCACCGGAGACTTGTCGCGGACGAAGTGGAGCGAGTTCGCCATGACGACGCCGTCGAGCGAGTTGACCGCGATCGGCTTGGTGAAGTCGGCTCCGAGCGTGCGCACCGTCGCGCCGCCCGGTCGGAGCGCACGCTCGAGCTCGTGCAGCGCGCCGCGGTCACGGTCGACGGCGACGATCTCGCCGCTTGGTCCGACGAGCTCTGCGAGTGCGAGCGTGAACGCGCCGGTCCCGGCGCCGAGGTCGGCCCACGTCCCACCGCGCGTCACGCCTTCACGCAGGAGGCGGACGTGGTCCGCGTGGTCCACTAGGCTCTGCGTCCGAGGTCGGCCTGTGCCCAGCCGTCGGTGGACAGGACGAGCGTCACGGGTCCGTCGGCCTCGAGGACGACGCGCATGTCGGCCCCGAATCGCCCCTGCGCGACTGCGGCGTCAGCACCGCGCAGCTGGCCACAGAACGCCTCGAACAGGCGCCGGCCCAGCTCGGGCGGCGCGGCCGCGGTGAAGTCCGGGCGTCGCCCATGCCGTACGTCTCCGTAGAGCGTGAACTGGGGGATGACGAGCACGCTACCGCCGACATCTTTCAGCGTGCGGTCGAGGCGGCCGCGGCCGTCGTCGAAGATACGCAGCGCGAGGAGCTTCGCCGCGACGCGCTCACCATCCTCGGGTCGATCGTCCGCGGCGACGGCGAGCAATACCGCGAGGCCGGGGCCGATCGTCGCGATCGCCTCGTCCGCGACATGCACGGAGGCGGAGCGCACCCGCTGGACGACCGCGCGCACCGCCGCTCGGCCTTGTTAGTCCAGCATCCAGGGGTTGTCGCCGCGGACGACGGACTCGACCTCGCTCGCGGAGAGATGCCCGGGCGCGAACACCGTCATGCTCTTTTCGAGCGGCAGCCGTGTGACGTACGTGACCTTCCCGAAGCGGTAGCCGTGCTGGTACAGGAACGGCTTGCCGTCGATCTCGAGGCGCTGACGGCGATCGGTGGATGTTGCGGGCACACGGCCAGTATGGAGAAGGGGCCGCGTGCCCGCGCTCAGCGAGTCGGGGCTATGAGTCGGGGTTATTCGGAAGGCGGCCAGGGCACCGGTGCGGGCGGCGGAGCGTCGTCGCCCGGCAGGCCTGGGTCGTATGGCACGACATCAAGGTTGTAACCGCCGTCGTCCGCGGCAGCCACGTTCGCCGTGAGCGCGAGGACCATGAAGGTCAGCACGATCAGGCGAATGAGTAGCGAGCGAACTGGTGTCACCTCTGTCTCCCCTCGTTCCCTCCCCCGTTCGGCGGATTGTGCCCGCTGAGTGGGGTTGGCTATCCTCCGGCGAGTCTACGAACGCTGAACACGGCGACGCAAGATGAAACCAGTCGCCTGTCTGTCAGTTCAGTGACATTGGAGCGATGTGACGACTACCGACGCACTGGTGAAACCGAACAGTTCGAACGGCCTCGGGGCCCGCGTCCGCGAAGCGCGTCGCGAGCGTGGCATGAGCCAGGCCCAACTCGCGGGTGAGGAGCTCACCAAGGGCTTCATCAGCCAGGTCGAGTCGGGGCTGGTCCGACCATCCGTTCGTTCGCTCCAGATCCTCGCGGCCCGGCTGAGCAAAAGCCTCGATTACTTCCTGGGGGACGAGCCGCTCGCGGCGTCGAAACGCCTCGTTTTCCACCGTTTGGCGGCGGAGGCCGCGTCCGAGCGTCGCGACTGGACGGTCGTGCGTGACGAGGTGACGGCGGCGCTGGTGTCCAAGCCCGAAAAGCGTGAGCGCGCGGCGCTGCTGCGCTTCCTGGCCCAGGCGGAGATGAACACCGGTAATCGTGAGGTGGCTTTCGACCGCATCGGCGAAGCGTTGTCGCTCATCGACACGGCGACGGACGCCGGTGAGGTCGCGCACCTCCTGCACCTGCGCGGCATCGCCTACGGGCAGATCGGCCAGTACGTGGCCGCGGCCGAGGCACTCGAGTCCGCTCGCGACGCGATGGAGCGTCACGAGGTCAGCGATCCGCGTCTTCGGGCCCGCATCCTCGTCGCGCTTGGAACGGCGTATCGGCGGCTCAACCGCACCGCGAAGGCGATGCAGACCTACGGGTCGGCGTTGGATCTCGCGAGCGGGATCGACGAGCTTCGTCTCGCCGCGCAGGGCTACATGGGCGTGGCAGTTTCGCTCTACGACGCCGGCGAGCTCGACGCCGCGATCGGGAACTATCGACGCGCCCTCGATCTCTTCACGCGCGTCGAAGACACGACGTTCCAGCTCCAGGTGCTGCACTCGCTCTCGACGATCCACTTCGAGATGGGCAGGAACGACGAGGCCCGTGAGCTGGCCGAGCGTGGCTCCGCCGCCGCGCGCATGGCGCACGACGAGGGTATGGTCGCGGTCGCGCAGCTCGTGCTCGCCCGGATCTCGCTCGTGAATGGCGACGCCGAGCAGGCCCTGAACATCGCGCGGCATGCCGAGAAGATCCTCACCGATCAACCGGTGCAGCGCGCCGACGCGCTCCGCGTCATCGGCGCGGCACAGGACGCCCTGAAGTCATTCACGGCCAGCGACCGCGCGTACCGCAAGGCCGTCGAGCTGTTGGTCGAGGTGGGTGACCACCCGAACCTCTCGACGTTCGCCGCCGAGTACGCGATGAAGCTCCGCGCGCGCGGCGAGACCGATCAGGCCTTCCGCTATCTCGAGCTCGCGCGCACACCGGCCACGAGCCGCACCTAGCGCGACCTCCCTCCGCGCTCGCTAGCATCCGGACGTGCCCCGCGATGCCATCACCTACGACAACGAAGGCGTCGCCGCGGTCCTCGATGAGATCGGCGATCTTCTCGAGCTGAAGGGCGAGAACGTCTTCCGCGCCGTCACCTATCGGGCGGTGGCGCGCGCGATCCGCGACCTGCGTGAGCCGATCGCGGCGCTGGTGGAGCAGGATCGTCTGGGCGAGATCCCGAAGGTCGGTCCATCGGTCAAGGACGCGATCGTCCAGCTCGTGAGCACCGGCACATCGCTTCGCCACGAGGAGCTGAAGGCCGCGGTGCCATCGGGTCTCATCACGCTGCTCGGCGTCCCAGGCGTCGGGCCCGCGACGGCCCGGATCATCTACGACAACCTGAAGATCACGACGGTCGACGAGCTCGAGGACGCGGCGAAAGCGCATCGCCTGCGGGAGCTGCCGAAGATCCAGGCGAAGACCGAGGAGAACATCCTGAAGTCGATCGCCTCGCTGAAGCAGCGGACCGGACGGAACCTGGTGCATCACGCGCGCGCTGCGGCTACGTCCATGGTCGACTGGCTGCGTCAGGAAACGGGGATCGAGGCGATCGCGATCGCGGGCAGCCTGCGTCGCTACCGCGAGACCATCGGCGACGTCGATCTGCTCGTCGCCTCGACCGCGGCGGGTCCGGTCATGGACGCGCTCGTTCGAGCGCCGTCGGTCGAGCGCGTGCTGGCGCACGGCGAGACGAAGACGTCCGTCATCGTCGCGCGCGGGCTGCAGATCGATCTTCGTGTGGTGCCGCCGGACTCCTGGGGCGCGGCGCTCCTGTACTTCACGGGATCGAAGGAGCACAACGTCCGGCTGCGCGGGTACGCGCTCAAGAAGAAGCTGCTGCTGAACGAGTACGGCCTCTACCGCGTGGGCGCGGAGGCGCGCGGTCAGGAGATCGCGTCGCTGACCGAGGAGGAGATCTACACCGCGCTCGGTATGGACGAGATCCCGCCCGAGCTGCGCGAGGATCACGGTGAGATCGACGCCGCCGTGGCGCACGCGCTGCCGGCGCTCGTCACGGTCGGCCAGGTGCGTGGCGATCTCCACACTCACACGAATTGGACGGACGGGCACGACACGCTGGAGGCCATGGCGCGGCGCGCGCGCGACAAGGGCTATGCGTACTACGCGGTCACCGACCACTCGCCGGGTCTGGGAATGACGAACGGCCTCGGTGCCGAGCGCATCACGGCCCGGGTCGAGGAAGCGCGGCGTCTCAACGGGGAGCTCGCACCGTTCCGGATCCTCGTCGGCACCGAGGTCGACATCCGCGCGAATGGGTCGCTCGATTACCCCGACGACATGCTGGCGCGCTTCGACATCGTGAGCGCGTCGGTGCATTCCGCGTTCGGCCAAACGAAGGAGGTCATGACCGAGCGCGTGTTGACGGCGATGCGGCACCCGCTCGTCACGCAGATCTCACACCCGACCGGGCGCCTTCTGGAGCGGCGCGATCCCCACGCGCTCGACCTGCAGGCGCTCATCGACACCGCCGCGGAGACGGGCACGTGGATCGAGATCAATGGCGGACCCGAGCGGCTCGATCTGCCCGATGTCTGGGTGCGTAAGGCGGTCGACAAAGGCGTCACGCTCGTCGCGAACTCGGACGCGCATGCGGTCGAGGAGATCGACTGGATGGAGTTCTCGGTCGCGACAGCGCGGCGGGGTTGGGCGCCGCGTACCGCGATCGCGAACACCGCCGAGCTCGACGCGATGCTCGCGAAGCGTAAGCGGCGCGCATGACGCGAGCGCGTTTCGTCGTGCGCGGCGTTGTTCAGGGCGTGAACTTCCGGGCAGCGGCGGCACGCGAGGCGACGGCTCTCGGACTCACCGGCCGTGTCTGGAATACGAACGACGACGGGGTCGAGCTGATCGCCGAGGGACCCGCGGCGTCGCTCGCCAATTTCGAGAGATGGCTCGCGCGGGGCCCGAGGATGGCGCGCGTCGAGCGCGTCGAACGCACGGAGCTGTCGGGCGATCGGCGCTACGACGATTTCATGATCTCGTACGCCTCGCCGGAATGACGCGGAACGCCGCGCCTTCCACGAACGACCCTGAGCTAGCGGCGGCGTCTCTTCTTGCGGCCCGCCTGCGGGAAGTAGCGCTGCCTGCGGCGCTCCTGCTCCCACGCGACCTCCTGCGGCGGTAGCACGGAGAGATAGATGAAGGCGATGATCCCGAGGTTGAGCGCGATGGTGATCCCGATGATGAAGAACGGCAGCTTGGCGATGATCCAGACCATGACGACGATCAGGAACACGATGTTGGTCCAGAACACCCACGATTTAAGCGCGTTCTCGGCCGGTGCGATCGGTCCGCGGCGCCGCCAGTTGTACCAAACGACGTTCGTGACGAGCGATATCGCGACCGCGTAGACGGCGGGCCAATAGAACCGCGACTCGGTATTGAAAGGCTGGAAAAAACGGTCAACAAAGTGACCGAGGTCGAACGGCACGGTCCGGCTATGCTAGCGACCGCCAGCGCGATTGACAGGGAGACACCGTGCGAGCACTCCTCTCAGCTTCTGATACGACCGGTCTCGTCACGTTCGCGCGCGGTCTGCGCGAGCTCGGCTGGGATCTGATCGCGACCGATGGCACGCGCGCCGCGCTCGCGATGGAGGGCGTGGACGCGAAGGGCGTCGAAGACCAGACCGGCTCGCCCGTTCTGCTCGGCGGGCGCGTGAAGACACTGCATCCACGCATCCACGCCGCGCTTCTCGCGCGGCGAGACGACGAAGCGCACCGGGCCGAGCTCGCGCGCGAGGGTATCGAGCCGATCGATCTCGTCGCGGTGAACCTGTATCCGTACGCGAAGGCCGCAGCCGCGGGCAAACGCGGGCTCGACCTGCAGGAGCAGATCGACATCGGAGGCGCGACGCTGCTCCGCGCGGCCGCGAAGAACTACCAGGACGTCGTCGTCATCGCACGACCGGATCGCTACGGCGCGGTGCTCGATGAGCTCAAAGGCCGAGGCAACGTCTCGCTCGAGACGCGCCGGCTCCTCGCGGCCGAGGCGTTCTCGCACACCGCGGCCTACGACGCGACGATCGCGTCGCGTTTCGTGAGCGAGGCGGGGATCCAGTTCCCGGATGAGATGACGCTCTCGCTCCGCAAGGTGCGCGATCTCCGTTACGGCGAGAACCCGCACCAGCAGGCCGCCTTCTACGCCCTTCGCGGCGAGGAGAGCGGTGCGATGGTCTCGATGGAGCAGATCCACGGACGCGCGGCGAGCTTCAACAACGTGCTCGATATCAACGCCGCGTGGCGCATCGTCTCCGACTTCGCGCAGCCGACGGTCGCGATCGTGAAGCACCAGAACCCGTCGGGCATCGCGTCGGAGAGCGAGATCACGAAGGCGTACCAGCGCGCGTTCATGGCCGACTCCGTCTCAGCCTTCGGTGGCATCGTGGGCGCGAACCGGCAAGTGACGCGCGAGCTGGCGGAGGCGATGCAGGACACCTTCTACGAGGCGATCATCGCGCCGGGCTTCGACGACGACGCCCTACCGCTCCTCCGCCAGCGCAAGAACCTCGAGATCCTCGCGGTGCCGAACGCGCTGATCGAAGGGCGTCGGCTCCGTCGCAGTGACGACCACGCGTTCGATGTGAAAAGGGTGGCCGGCGGTCTCTTGGTGCAGACGCCGGACGAGTCCGTGACCGAAGAGGGCAACTTCAAGGTCGTCACCGAGCGCACGCCGACGCTGGAAGAGCTCACCGACCTGCTGTTCGCCTGGCGCTGCGTTCGCCACGTCACCTCGAACGCGATCGTCCTCGTAAAGGGCCTCGCGAGCGTCGGCGTCGGTCCCGGTCAGCTATCGCGCGTGGTCGCGGTCGAGGTCGCCGTTCGCAAAGCGGGCGAGAACGCACGCCTCGCGGTCATGGCGTCCGACGCGTACTTTCCGTTCCCCGACGGCATCGAGGTCGCCGCGCGCGCCGGTGTGACCGCGATCATCCAACCCGGAGGCTCGCTCCGCGACGCGATGATGATCGAGACGGCCAACCGTCACCGCATGGCGATGTTGTTCACCGGCAGGCGGCACTTCAAGCACTAGGGGGCGGCGTACCCTTGCTCGCATGAAGGATCCGGACGGGGCGACCAAAGAGTTCGCGTCCTCGTTCAAGCGATTCATCGACGCGATGAATGCCGAGGCCGCGAAGGAGACGAGTCCGCTGCTCGAGCGGCTACGCGCGCACCTCGGCGGCGATCCGGGCCGCATGCCGATCGTCAGCGAGGACTACGACAACTACGAGCACCCGAACGTTCAAGTAGCGCTCGACAAAGTGCTCTATTCGGAGGGTCGGACCGCCGATCTCGTCGGCATCTCGGTCCCGAACAAGCGTTGGCAGCAGTTCGCCTTCTCGGATCTGCTCGCCCCGAGCAATCCATACGGTCGCATCTCGGAAGGCCCGGTGGACTACGTCAACTTCCACCTCGAGGGCGAGCGAACGCTCGCGTGCGTCCAGTACGGGCTCTTCTTCGTGACGGCGGGCAGCGACCGTCTTGCGGTCTTCGTTGTCGGCCCGCCGACGCTGGAGATGGGCCGCGGCAACCGCATGCGCGTGGAGGTGGCATGTTCTCGCCGGGAAGCGGCTCTCGCTCTCCTGAAGGATCTGACCGCGGCTGCGAAGGACCTCAACGTCTATCGCGGCAAGGCCATCTCGCTCGCACCCGGCCAGTACGGCGTTCAGTCCTTGGTCAAGTTCCATCGGCTTCCGACGATCGCGCGCGACGAGATCGTCCTTCCCGACGGCGTTCTCGAGCGGATCGAGCAGCACGCGATTCGTTTCTCCGACCACGCAGCCGCGCTGCTGGCGGCGAAGCGTTCACTGAAGCGTGGGATCTTGTTATACGGCCCGCCGGGCACCGGCAAGACGCTCACGGTGATGTATCTCGCGTCGCAAATGACCGGCCGGACGCTGATCATCACCACCGGGCTCGGGATGGGCGCGCTCGGCACCATCGGACAGTTCGCGCGAGTGCTCGCGCCCGCGACCGTCGTCGTGGAGGACGTCGACCTCATCGCCCAAGAGCGCGGCATGCCGGGCATGCCGTCGCAGCCGTTGCTGTTCGAACTGCTGAATCAGCTCGACGGTCTTGCGGACGACGCCGACGTCCTATTCATCCTCACGACGAACCGGCCGGACATCCTCGAGCCCGCTCTGGCCGCTCGTCCCGGCCGCGTGGATCTCGTGGCGGAGCTACCGCTCCCGAACGCCGCTGGACGCGCGAAGCTTCTCTCGCTGTACGCGCGCGGACTGAAACACGAGGGTGTCGACTTCGCTCGCTACGTTGAGAAGACGGACGGCGCGAGTCCCGCTTACATCAAGGAGCTTCTGCGCAAGTCAGCGCTCTTGGCGGCGATCGAAGGCGCGAAAGCGGTGACGACCGCACACCTCGACGCGGCGATGGAAGAGCTGGCGGCTGGCGGCGAGCTTGCGAAGCGGATCGTCGGGTTCGGTACAGGAGGGTTGCCGCTCGGCCCGATGGGCCCGATGCGGCCCGCCGGATTCCCGACCGTAGAGGTGCGCTCGCGCACGCCGCAGTAGGGCCGTCTACTTCAGCGCGTGCTCGAAGGTCGACCGGTGCTGGTCCAGCCACGCGAGGTCGTCGTCCATCTTGGCGGGTGTATCCCATCGGGCCAGCGTCACGAAACCCGGCTCGCCCGCGCGGGCGCGCGCCTCGATGAAGCGCGCGACGTGGTCGTTCCGGAGGCGGATCGTCGCGAGCAACTCCGACCGATCCACGAGGCCATAGGCGTCGCAGAAGAGCCGCAGACGCTGCGCCCTCTCACTGACGCTGAACAGCTTCGACTCTGAGAAGAGAGTGACCCAGCACGCGGCCGAGTTGGCGACGTCCCACAGACGTGAACCGGGTCCCGCGAGGTCCCAGTCAAGGAACACGGCGAGATCTTCGTCCCGGAACAGCGCGTTCCAGGGTGACCAGTCGTTGTGGCAGATGAGCTCCGGGCGGGTCGGCGCGGTGAGCCGCCACTTCGCGTCTGACGGCGGCTGAAAGTCCACGACTGTGTCGTGGTATTGCCGCAGGAGGCGCGCCGCGCGGACGAGGTGCTCCTCGTCGAAAACACGATCGGGCACGGCATTCTCACCTCCGGCGAACGCCTCGCCGGGGATGTACGCGAGGACCTCGCGGCCGACCTCGTCGATGCCGAGGACGCGCGGCGCCTCGAACCCGACGCTCTCCAGGTACCGGAGGAGCGCGTGGACCGCGGGCGTCCAAGGGCCCGCGCGACGCCGCACGGTGTCGCCGACACGGACAGCTTGGTTGAGATTGCCACCGAGGGAGACTTCCTCAGGCACGCGCCGAAGGCTAAGCCACGTCGATGTCTACTCGGACCCGGACTTCTTTCTCGCGGCGATCGCGCCGAGCTCGGCGCGGGCGGCCGCGATCAGGTCTGCGCCGGTGTTCGCGTGACCGTTCACTCCCCAGCCGCCTTCGGGCGACTCGGTGAGGAGAACCCACGTGCGCTCGGTAAGCCGCGGCTCGCCGGCGGCGGCCGCGACGATGTCCGTCAGCTCCTTGACCACACCGAGCTGCTTGTTGCGATCGAGAGTGCCGACCGGTGTGAGGACCTGCACACGCACGTAGTTGCTGTCACCCGCGACGTTGGAGAGCGAGTCGGCCGGCAGGTCGTGGACGAACGCGGCGGTGTTGTTGACGAACAGCGAGATGGCCGGTACCGCCTCCCAACGCATCACGGCGGCGGCGAGGTCTTTCGCCAACGCATGCTTGTCGCGGAACGTTCCCTCCGCGGCGTACACGTCGATCATGGGCATGGGTTTCTCCTTCGGTGAGTACGATGGTCGTCATAGCGACGTCGTAGAGCCGCATTATGACGAGTGTCATAGTGGAGTCAAGGGGGAAGTTTGTGAACACTGACAGCCGCGAGCGGATGGTGCGCAGCGCCGCCTCACTCATCCGCACGCGTGGCGTGAATGCGACGTCGTTCTCAGAGGTGCTCGCCGACAGCGGCGCGCCCCGTGGTTCGATCTACCACCACTTTCCCGAAGGGAAGACGCAGCTCGCCGCAGACGCCATCCGCTGGACATCCGAGCGCGTGCTCGCGCACCTCCGCGCCGGCGCGCCCGCGACGCCGTCCGACGTACTGAAACGCTTCATCGACATGTGGCGCAAGGTCGTCCTGACTTCGCGCGGCACCGCGGGGTGCGTCGTGGCCGGTGTCGCGATCGATACGGACGCCGGCGACTCCGGCGAGATCGACCTCGTGCGTTCGACGTTCAGGTCCTGGAGCGGTCTGCTGGCCGAGCAGCTCCGGGCGGTCGGTGTTCCCTCGGAGCGGGCGGCACCCATAGCGGTGGCCACGCTGGCCGGCATGGAAGGCGCGCTCATCCTCTGCCGCGCCGAGGGCAACGCCAAGCCGCTCGACACCGTCGCCGAAGAGCTGCTGCGCCTCCTGCCACCCGCGACGTCGCGCCCGGTCCCGTCGGGCGCGCGACGGCGCTAGCCGAGCTCGATGTAGCGGAAGGCTTCCGCTGCGGGAACGTTCCAGGTCGCTCCGATGCTCTTGGCCCAGGCGCGCATGCGCTTTGGGAACTCACTGCGACCGCCGAGCTGCGACCGGTGCGACCGCAGGGCGTTGATCTTCTTGTTGAGCGTTCCGCTGATGTCGAACCACACATTCGGGTCGCGCGAGCCGAATAGCAGCACCCGTGACACGCGATGCTTGGCGAGCTTTCCGTCGCCCAGCTGCTCCGGGAAGAACAGGTGGTCGCGCGCGGCGATGACGCCGTCCAGGCCAGACCACCCCGCGACCCGGTGGTCGGGGTGGATCTGGTAGTGACTCCACGGATCGTTGGTGAACACGAGGTCGGGCCGATGCAGGCGGATCGCGCGGCAGACCTCTTCACGAAGCGCCATCGACCGCTCGAGCTCGCCGTCGTGATGCCTCAGGAATACGAAGTCCTTGACGCCGATCGCCTCGCCGGCGGCGCGCTGCTCCTTCTCCCGGATCTCGGCGAGTGCCTCCGGTGCCATCTTCGGATCGTGAGTGCCTTTGTCACCGCTGGTGAGGACGCAGTACGTGACGTGCGTGCCGCGTTCGATGAAGCCCGCGAGCGTTCCCGAGCAGCCGAAGTCGACGTCATCGGGGTGGGCGAAGACGGCCATCGCGCGCTTCGGGATCGCGAATGCTTCGGCCACCGCTATACCTCCAACGCCGATGACGTCGCCAGGACGGACTCATACAGCTCGGCGATCTTCTCGCCGACGCTTTCCCAGGTGAAATGCTCGGCGCGGTCCCGAGCTCCGTGCGCGAGATGTGTACGCAGTCGATGATCCGTTAGCACCTGCGCGATCGCTTCCGCGAGCGCCTCGTCGTCGCCGGGCGGAACGAGGAGGCCGGACTCGCCCTCCGCGATGAGCGTCTGCAGGCCGCCCACACGGGTGCCGACCACCGGCGTCCCGCAGGCCATCGCCTCGAGGGCGACGAGGCCGAACGACTCGGTGAGTGAGGGGACCGCGCAGACGTCGGCCGCGGCGTAGTACAGCGCGAGCTTCTGCTGGTCCAGCGAGCCCACGAAGTTCACGTTCGCCTCCATGCGGTGCTCGTGGACCAGTCGCCGCAGCTCCAGGATCTTCTCGGTCTCGGGCGCATCGTCCCCGGGGTCGAGCGCGCCGCCGACGACCAGAAGGCAGACGTCGCTGCGAAGGTCGGGATGGCGGATGAAGAGCCGGCCGAGAGCGCGCAGCAGGACGTCGATCCCCTTGATCTGCTCGATGCGACCGACGAAGAGGACGATGCGTTCGCATTGATCGCGCCCCAGGCGTTCGCGCGCGTCGGCCTGCCGCATCGGGCGGAAGAGCGTCGGGTCGACGCCGCATGGGATGACGTGGATCTTCGCGGGATCGCCGCCATAGAGGTCGCGGAGCTCGTCCACCTCGATCTCGCTTGCGGCGACGATGGCCGCTGACTCGTGGACGGCCTGGCGCTCGATCGTCACACGCACGTCGCTCTCGCCGTCGACGTCCTCGTCCATCACTTCGCGCTTCACGAGACCGAGCGTGTGGAACATCTGGATACGCGGCACCCGCCAACGCGGCGCCAGGCTGCGCGCGACGCTGGCGGAGAGCCAATAGTGCGCGTGCATCAGGTCGTACGAGCGACCCTCGGCCGCGACGTACTCATCGAGCTTGGTCGTGAATTCGTCGAGGTGGTCGTACACGTCCATCTTCGGCCAGTACCCGATGGGCCCCGATTCGATGTGGATCACGCGCGCGTTCTCGCCGAGCTGCTGGATGCGCGGGTCGTACCTCTCGCGCCAGCGTGTGAACACGTCCACCTCGATGCCGCGCTTCCCGAGTGCGCGCGCCACCTCGCGCACGTAGACGTTCATGCCGCCGGAGTCGCGACCGCCGAGCTTCGCGAGCGGGCACGCGTGGACCGAGAGCATCGCGATGCGGCGCGTCACGGAAGCGTCGCCTCGAGCCGCCCGAGCCAGCGGTCCTTCCCGCCGAGGTCGTACTTGTACGGCTCGTCGCCGCGCAGGAGGTCGTAGGTGTCGAAACCCTCGGCGATCGCTTCGCGGATCGCCCAGGCGTGACTCACGATGCCGATCGATAGCGACGCGAGCGCCGGATCGTAGGCGGCGTTGTAGAGCGCGAGCGTGCCGCGGTAGGCGAACGCGAACAGCACCGCCGCATCTTCGTCGTGCGCGCGCAGGACGCCGAGTCGCAGCCGTCCGAGGGGCGCGAGCGCGTCGGCGATGTCGCGGAAGAAGCGTTCCATGTCCGGCGTCATGAAGTCCGCCTTCGCGCCGCGCGAGAGGCGGTGCAGCGCGAAGAAGCGATCGAGCGTCGCGGCGCGCTCGGCGTCGGTGCCGGATCCGGATCCGGATGCGGATCCGGCTGCCCAGCGGAAGGTCGCCTCGGTCGCGTTCTCGAGACGGCGGACCTTCCGGCGCAGCTCGTGCC
>VBEZ01000193.1 GCA_005882255.1 Chloroflexota bacterium
GGCGCGTCGAAGATCCAGAACGCGCAGCCCTTCACCGTGCGCGCCGACGGACTCGGCGAGCTCGCCATCGGGCACAACGGCAACTGCATCAACGCTCGCGAGATACGCGACGCGCTCGCCGATGAGGGCGTCCATTTCGTCACCTCCTCCGACACCGAGGTGATCGCGCAGGCGATCGCGCACGCGCCGGGCACCAGCTGGGACGAGCGGATCACCCACGCGCTGCCGACGCTCGTGGGCGCGTGGTCGCTCGTCCTCCTCACGCCGACCGCGCTCTACGCGATCCGCGATCCGCTCGGCGTGCGGCCGCTCAGCCTCGGGCGCAAGGGCAGCTCGTGGCTTGTGGCGAGCGAGACGAGCGCGTTCGACACGATCGGCGCCACCTTCGTGCGCGACGTCGCGCCCGGCGAGGTGCTGCGCATCGACGATCGCGGCCCCGTCACGATCGCGGACCTCGCGTCGCACGAGCGCCGCGGGCTCTGCATCTTCGAGCACGTGTACCTCGCCTCGGCCTCGAGCCGGCTGGGTGGCGTCTCGGTGTACGCGACGCGCGAGCGGATGGGCGAGATCCTCGCCGACGAGCACCCCGCGGAGGCCGACGCGGTCATCCCGGTGCCGGACAGCGCGATCCCCGCGGCCGTCGGCTACGCGCGGCGGAGCGGCATCCCGTTCCACGAGGGGCTCATCAAGAACCGCTACATCGGCCGCACCTTCATCCAGCCATCGGACGAGCTGCGCCGGCACAACGTCGCCCTGAAGTACAACGCGCTCTCCGACGTGCTCGAGGGCAAGCGCATCGTCGTCGTGGACGATTCGATCGTGCGCGGCAACACCAGCGGCCCGATCGTCGAGCTCCTGCGGCGTAACGGCGCGAAGGAAGTCCACCTCCGCATCTGCTCGCCGCCGATCCAGCACCAGTGCTTCTTCGGCGTCGACATGGCGCGCCGCAGCGAGCTCATCGGCGCGCGGCTCGATGTCGAGGGCATTCGCCGGCACATCGGCGCGGACACGCTCGGCTATCTGTCGCTGGAGGGCATGGTGAGCGCGACCGGCGGTACGCGCGCGGAGCACTGCACCGCGTGCTTCACGGGCGACTACCTGGTGCCGGTGCAGCTCGAGCTCGAGAAGGGCGTGCTCGAGAAGGAGCCCGCGTGACCGAGCTCACGTACCGAGCGACGGGCGTGGACCCGACGCGCGCCGAGAAGTCGCTCGCGCAGATACGCGAGCGGATCGCGCGCACGAGAACGCCCGAGGTCATCGGCGACATCGGCGCGTTCGGCGGGCTGTTCGCCTCGCCCGGCGCGGACCGCGTGCTGGTCGCGACGACCGACGGCGTCGGCACGAAGCTCGAGATCGCGCGGCTTCTGGATCGCCACGAGGTCGTCGGCACCGACCTCGTCCACCACTGCGTGAACGACGCGATGGCCATGGGCGCCGAGCCGCTCTTCTTCCTCGACTACTTCTCGACGTCGCGGATCGATCCCGCGGTATTCGCGCGCGTCGTCGGCGCGATGGCCGACGCGTGCGCCGCGCACGGCTGCGCGCTGATCGGCGGCGAGACGGCCGAGATGCCGGGGATGTACCACCCGGGCGCGTACGACGTGGCCGGTTTCCTCGTCGGCATGGTCGCGCGCGAGGCGATCCTGCGGCCCGACTCGGTGAGCGAAGGCGACGTGTGCATCGGCCTCGCGTCGAGCGGTCTCCACACCAACGGGTACACGCTCGCGCGCGCGATCGCCGCGAGGATCGCCGGCGAGCAGGGCCGCGACGTGAAGGAGGCGCTGACGACGCCGCACCCAGAGCTCGGCGGACGCACGCTCGGGGACGCGCTCCTCGTGCCGCACACCAGCTATCTCTCCCAATTCCGCGCGCTCCGTTCGTCGACGCACGTCCGCTCGATCGCGCATCTCACCGGCGGCGGCTGGGAGGGCAACCTGCCGCGCGCGCTCCCGGCGGGACTCGGCGCGGTCATCGATCGCGGCACCTGGGAAGTCCCCGCGATCTTCCGCGTGCTCGCGGAGCTCGGGACCGTGCCCGAGGTCGACCAGTGGGACACCTGGAACATGGGCATCGGGCTCGTGGTCATCGTGCCGGCGTCGGACGCGCCCGCGGCGCTGCGCGTGGTCCCCGGCGCGGTGGCCATCGGTCGCGTGGAGGCTACGAGCGGTCCGCGTCGCGTGCGCTGGGCGGCCTGATGACGCTGTCCGTCGGTGTTCTCGTCTCAGGCCGCGGCACGAACCTGCAGGCGATCCTCGATGCGTGCGCCGATGGCAGCCTGCCCGCGCGCGTCGTGTTCGTCGCGTCGAATCGCGACGGCGTGCCCGCACTCATCCGCGCGAAGCGTGCGGGAGTCTCGTGCGCGGCGTTCACCACCGAAGCCCACGGGACGCGGGCCGCGGCTCAGAACGCGATGGCCGACGCGCTCGTGCGGTCCGGAGCACGACTCATCGTGCTCGCGGGGTTCGACCACATCCTCACGCCCGGGTTCTTCGTCAAGGTGGCGCGCGTACCGATCATCAACGTGCATCCAGCGCTGCTGCCGCTCTTCGGCGGCAAGGGGATGCATGGCGACCGCGTGCACGAGGCCGTGCTCGCCGCGGGTGCGTTGGAGTCAGGCGTGACCGTGCACCGGGTGCATCCGGACACGGTCGATCTGGGCGAAGTCGTGGTGCAGCGGCGCGTGCAAGTGCAGCCGGGCGACGACGTCCCGACCCTGTCGGCCCGCGTGCTCGCCGAAGAGCACAAGGCCATCGTCGACGCGATCCGGACCTTCGCCGCGTAGCACCGCTGGCGCGATGCGGCGGGTCAGCGTCCGGTGATGAGCATCGAGAGGGTCGCGAAGGTGGCGAGCTCGAGCGCGACGGCGCTGGCGAATGCGACGACCACGCGCATGAAATGCGTCGGGTGGGTGGCGCTGTGCGACGTGCTGCGCGACACGACCGGCGGAGTGATGGTCATGAAGGTGTAGTTCTGACGGCGAAGGCTGTGTCCTGCGCTCATTACTTCCCCCTGCCCCTGCCTCGCCGACACCACATCGGTGAGGTCCCGCCCTGCCGTCTGTCACGTTGGACCCCGTGCGCGCCGTAATGAGGTCGCGTCTCAGAGTGGCGGCGTCGCGCCCGCGCACGTCGCGGCCTCGTGCGGTAAGAGTGGAGTGAGCTGCAGCCGCACCGTGCCGGTGCCCCCGCGCCACGAAAGGATCGCGGTCGCGATCGCGGAGCCCCATCCGTAGCGTGCGATCGCCCCGCCGCGTGCGAGCGAATCGCCGAGCGTCCGCGCGTCATCATCGACGAGGATCGCGCAGCGCCAGGCCGCGCCACCGGCTCCGCCCGCGGTGAGCTCACCGACGCTCTCGACCGGCACCAGGAACGGCCAGACCGCGTCCACGTCGGGAGGACTGCCGGAAGGTGCGGCGTTCGGCTGTGGCAGGACGAAGAGCCGATGGAAGGACGGCTGATATGGCTGGGCGCGTGAATCCGCCCACTGGCTCGTCGGGACCCAGGAGAGATCTTCGTACCCACGCGCGAGCGCCGTGAGCTTGTCGCGCTCCGCGGACTTTTGGTACAGCTCGTCGTCGGGCTGACCGGTCGGGACGACCGAGACACGCACGTCGCGCGTGCCGTTCGCGACGACGAAGATCAGCACGGTCGTGCCGTGCGCCGGTGGCGTCGTGCCGGGCAGCGGCGCGCGCCCGAAGTCCGCATCGCGCTCGAAGAGTCCGGTCTGGATCGCCTGCAACACCATCGTCGCCGCGCCACTGGGCGTGAGCTTCCGTTGCACGAGATCGCCGCCGGTCTCTTCCGTGATCACGCGGCCGTCGCCGGTGAGGAGGAAGCGGAGGGACGGCTGACCGATGTCGCCCCCGCGCTCGTAGCTCACCAGGCGTGCTGCGGGCGTGAAGCTCGGCACCGGACTGAGCGCCACCTTCGCGGGCGTCGCTTGCGCGCTGGCCGATGGCGAAGCGGCCCCAGACTGCGCCGCGGTGCCGCTCGGCGGCGACGCCGTCCGCGGGACGATGACCCGCGGCTCGCAGGCGACGAGTGACACGGCAAGCGCGAGCGCGAGCCACCTCATCGGACGCGCAGCTCCTCGATCTTCACCGGTGCGCCTTTCGCGTACGTCACGCGCACGCCTTCGCCATAGCCGAAAGACGCGCCGTCGAGCTTCGCGCCGAGACGCGCGGCGATGACGATAGCGGGGAGATCGACGATGCCGCCGTGCGAGACCGCCAGGACGCGATCGCGATCGGCGACGCGGGCGGCGATGCGCGTCCACGTCGGCAGCTGCTCCTCGGCGAAATGCCGCGCGCTCTCGTCGTCGCGCATGAGCCGCGCCCAGTCGGCGAGCGTGCGCATCTCGCCGAACATCTTCGCGGCGGCGCCGCCCAGGTCGGGTAAGAGGGCCGGGTCCACGCCGTCGAGGCGGCCCGCGATCCGCTCCGCGGTCTCTTTCGCGCGCGGGAGCGGACTCGACACCACGAGCGAGTACGTGGGCGCGTCCTTGGCGAGGCGCTCGCACATCGCGCGGCCGGCGACGGAGAGGGCGCTCTGGTCGTCGGCGCGGTTGACGCGCTCGGCATGGCGGCGGATCTCGAGAACGCTCACAGGATTAGTCTCTCGCAACGATCAGGGAGGGGCACCAGTGAAGACCATCCGGCAGACGGCCACGATCCGCGGAGCGACGCCGCACGACATCTACGAGACGATCATGGATCCGAAGAAGCACACCAAGCTGTCGCGGCAGCCGACGACGGTGAGCCGTCGCGTCGGCGGCGCGTTCAAGGTCGGGCACGACCTCGAGGGCAAGAACCTGAAGCTCACCAAGGACCGGAGGATCGTGCAGACGTGGCGCGCCAACAACTGGCCGAAAGGCACGTATTCGAAAGCGACGTTCGCGTTCGCACGTGCGGGCGGCGGAACGCGCGTGACGTTCACGCAGACGGGCGTTCCCGATCAGTTCTACGGCGAGATCAGCCAGGGCTGGCGCGATTACTACTGGAAACCATTGCGTAAGCAGTTCGGTTCGCGAGGACCGGAAGGGCGATAGCCCGGAGGGAGTACGGACGCCACTGCGCGTCGTCGACGCTAGGACGGGAAGCGGCCAAGCGCGGCATGGTCTTTGCTACGCTTCGGCCGATGCGGGTCCTGCTCACGGGTATCACCGGCTTCGCCGGCAGCCACCTCGCGGAGTACATCCTGGCCAACCACCCCGACGTCGCGATCTACGCGACGTACCGGTGGCGTTCGCGTACCGAGAACCTCGAGGTCCTGACCGCCCAGAACAAGGTCGAGATGATCGAGGGCCGGTATCCGACGGGTGGCACGCTCCGCGACGACGGCCGCGGCGGTCGCGTGACCCTCCTGCACTGCGAGCTTACCGATGCCGGCGCGGTCGAGAAGCTCGTGGCGTCGGTCCAGCCGCAGCGCATCTTCCACCTCGCCGCTCAGTCGTACGTTCAGTCCTCGTTCGACGAGCCCGCCGCGACGCTGCGCATCAACATCGAGTCGCAGCTCAACCTGCTGGAGGCGATCCGGCGACACGACACGCAGATCCGGATGCACATCGCCGGCTCGAGCGAGGAGTACGGGCTCGTCCATCCCGACGAGGTCCCGATGAAAGAGACCAATCCGCTACGGCCGCTGTCGCCCTACGCGGTGAGCAAGGTGGCGCAGGACAAGCTCGCGTATCAGTACTACAAGTCCTACGGAATGCACCTCGTCGTGACGCGCGGCTTCAACCACACCGGCCCGAGGCGCGGCACGCACTTCGTCACCAGCACCATGGCGCGCCAGATCGCGTTGATCGAGGCAGGAAAACACGAGCCGGTGATCTACCACGGTGACCTCACGAGCAAGCGCGACTGGACCGACGTCCGCGACATGGTCCGCGCGTACTGGCTCGCCCTCGAAAAGGGTGAGCCGGGTGAGGTCTACAACGTTGGTCGCGGCAAGTGCTGGTCGATACGAGAGATGCTCGACATGTTGCTGTCGCACTCGACGGTGAAGATCCGTACCCAGGAGGATCCGGCTCGGCTGCGACCGAGCGATGTGCCGATCCTGTGGGCCGACACGGCGAAGTTCCAGCGCGCGACCGGATGGGAGCCGCAGATCCCGTTCGAGAAGACGTTGGCCGACCTGCTCGATTATTGGCGTGACCGCGTGCGTCGTGACACGCAGCGGCTCGGGGCGGAGGTCTAAGCAGTGCCCGATCTCGGTGGAATGTGGACGACGTTCGTCAACAACCCGCTCGTCCAGCTCGCGGTCCGCGGCGTCGGTCTCTACGTCCTCGCGCTGTATCTCGCGATGGTCTTCTGGACCATTCGCGACGCGCAGCAGCGCACAGAGAATCCGATGCTCCCGTATCTCGCGGGCCTGCTCGTCGTCGCGCTCAACATCCTCGGACTGTTCCTGTATCTCATCGTGCGTCCGAAGGAGACGCTGGGGGAGGCCTACGAGCGTCAGCTCGCTGAGGAAAGCCTGCTTGCGGAAGCCGAGCAGCGCGTCGTCTGCCCGACGTGTAAGGAACGCGTGCAGGAGGACTACATCCTTTGCCCGACCTGCCGGACGCGCCTCAAGCGGATGTGCCCCTCGTGCGCGAAGCTCATCCGGCCCGAGTGGAACATCTGCCCGTACTGCGCGAAGGACTTCGATGAGCGCGACTGGACCGTGCACGCCGGAGGCAAGGCGGCCGAATAGCGGCGCCGCATTGACGTGATCCACCTCGCGCGGTTGGTGCAGTTCGCGTCGGCCCTGCTCCTCGCCTACGGGACCAGTTACGGACCGCGGCCGAACAATCTTGTGTTCGTCTACGGCGTGGCGCTCACCACGCTCATGACGATCGCGATCTTCAGCCGGGAACGTAACTCGCTGCGCGCCGTCTGGCCGGCGGTGCTCGGGTTCGCGCTGCTGTTCGTCATATCTGGCCTCCCGTTTCTCGGTCGTCCTATCTGCTCGACCGACGGGCTATCGGGGTTCGGCAGCTCGAGCTCACCGGTCGTGGCCTGTGCCGGGGCGGGC
>VBEZ01000182.1 GCA_005882255.1 Chloroflexota bacterium
AAGCTGCCGGGTCGCAAGGCCGTCGTGTATCACAACATCACGCCGGCGCGGTACTTCAGCGGCTTCAACCCAGCCGCGGAAAAGTACGCGGAGATCGGGCGGCGGCAGCTGAAGGACCTCGCGAGCCGGGCCGAGCTCGGCATCGCCGACAGCGAGTTCAATCGCCGCGAGCTCGAGGAGCTGGGTTACGCGCGCACCGCGGTCGTCCCGATCATCGTCGACTGGTCGGCGTTCGAGGTGGACCCCGATCCCGTCGTGACGAAGGCGCTTTCGGAGGAGCGCACCACGATCGTAACGGTCGGACAGCTGCTGCCGCACAAGGGGATCCACGACGTGATCGCTGCATTCGCGCGCTACCGCGAGCGCGACCGCGGCGCGCGCCTCTACCTCGTCGGATCGACCGCGATGTCGGCGCAGTACATCGAGCGCCTGCGCGCCGACGTCGAGCGACTCGGCCTTCGCGACGCGGTCACCTTCACCGGCAGCGTACCGATCGAGTCGCTCGTCGCGTACTACCGCGGCGCGACGGCGCTCCTCACGCTCTCGGAGCACGAGGGCTTCTGCGTGCCGCTCCTCGAGGCGATGCGCAGCGACCTGCCGATCGTCGCGCACGCCGCCGGTGCGATCCCCGACACGCTCGGCGATGCCGGCCTCCTGCTGAAGGACAAGTCGCCCGAAACTGTGGCGGCCGCGCTCGAGCGCGTCGTTGGCGACCGCGACCTTCGGAAGGATCTCATCGCGAAGGGAGGCGCTCGCCTCGCCGAGTTCACACCCGATCGCGCCGCGGAGCGCCTGCGCGACGCGCTTGCGCTGGCCCGGTGGGATCTGCCCGAGCGCCGCGCGCATAGGGTCGTGGTCCTCTCGAGCGACCAGCGCTGCGGCATCCACCACTACGCCCTCTCGCTCGCCGACGGCCTGCGCGCCGGCGGCCACGACGTGACGTTCGTCGGCGTTCGCCATCTGGACGCGAAGGACCTCGGCGCGAAGGTCCGTCACATCGCGAGCGACACCGAGGCCGTCATCGTCGAACACGAGCACGGAATCTTCTCGGACGTGCCCTTCGTCCGCGCGCTCCTCTCCTTCTGGCGGCGGAAGATC
This sequence comes from Chloroflexota bacterium, assembly GCA_005882255.1. Lineage (GTDB taxonomy): Bacteria > Chloroflexota > Limnocylindria > P2-11E > P2-11E > CF-39. The sequence continues at coordinate 1,099 of VBEZ01000182.1, forward strand.
CCGGTCGTCCTCTCGATGCACGAGCTCGAACCCGAGAAATTCCATCACTTCCGGATGATCTCGAGCGCACTGCACTACCGGCCGCGTTACGGCAAGGTCCTCGAGTTCTTCCGCGCGCCGTGGGTCACTCTTCGCATCGCGAACTGGTTCCTGCGCTACCGCGCGGTGCTCGCGATCACCGGCGCGATCCCGATACACCTCGCGACGCACTCCGAGCGCTCGGACCGCTGGATCACGCTGCTGAGCAACGATGCCCGGAAGAACGAGCGGTTCCCGCTGGTGCTCGTTCCGCTCGAGGACACCACGCTGCCGAAGGACGGCGCCGAGAAGCGTGCGCTGCGCGAGCGGCTCGGTCTGCCGGCCGACAAGTTCGTCTTCGTGTCGCCGGGCTTCTTCTTCCGCCGCAAGCGCTTCACGCAGGTGATCGCGGCCGCGCCGCGCGACAGCGTCGTCGTGCTCTCCGGCACGCGCTCGGGGAACGAGCCGGAGTACTTCGATGAGGTGATGGACTACATCAAGGAGCGCGCCTTCACGAACGTCGTCGTGAACACGGATTACGAGACGATGGGGCACTACGTCGCCGCCGCTGACTGCGTCGTCCTCTACTACGAGGATGTCTTCCAGAGCGCGGTCGCCGCACAGGCGATCTGGGCCGGGCTGCCGTGCATCTTCTCGGAAGCGCGCGGGTTCGAGATCTATCACGGGCCTGCAGCGGATGCTGGCGCCCGAGCGCAACGCGGACCGCTACCTGACGCGGATCTCATAGGTGCCACGCACACACAGGCGTCTGTGAGCGACATCCTCATCGTGGTCCAGCGTTTCGGCGACGAGGTCGTCGGCGGCTCCGAGGGCCACGCGCGCGTCGTCGCGTCGCGCCTCGTCCGCACGCACAACGTCGAGATCGCGACCACCACCGCGGCGGATTACTGGACGTGGGCGCCGCACTACCCGGCCGGAACGAGCGAGCTCGACGGCCTGCGCGTCCACCGCTTCCCGGTGGCGGAGGGCCGCGATCCGGAGTTCAAGACGTTCGAGTCGAAAGTGCTGAACGGCGAGCACACCCTTGGCGATGAGGACGAGTGGCTCCGGCGTCAGGGACCGCACTGCCCCGAGCTGCTCGACTTCCTTCACTGGCAGGGCGACGACTACGACGCGGTGCTGTTCTACACGTACATCTACGAGCCGACCGCGCGCGGTGTGCCGATCGTGCCCGAGCGCGCCGCGCTCATCTCGACCGCGCACGACGAGGCGCCGCTGCGTCTCGCGCCGTACCGTGCGCTGTTCCAGCTGCCGCGAGCGTTCGGGTTCCTCACGCCCGAGGAGCGCGACCTCGTGCATCGCACCTTCCGCAACGAGCACATCCCGCACGAGACAATCGGCCTGGGTCTCGACGCGCCCGGTGCGTACGACGTCGCCGCCTTCCGCGCGGCGCACGAGCTCGAGGGCCCGCTCGTCCTGTATCTCGGTCAGGTGAGCCAGGGCAAAGGCTGCGACGAGCTGCTCGCTGCGTGGGCCGCGCACCGCGCGGACCCGCGCGCGCGTCCTGCGACGCTCGTGCTCGCGGGCACGCTGCGCATGGAGGTGCCCGATCGCCGCGACGTCGTCGCGCTCGGCCGCATCCCCGAGGCTGAGAAGTACGCCGCGCTCGCGGCGGCCGACGCGCTCGTGCTGCCGTCGCGGTTCGAGAGCCTCGGCATCGTGCTGCTCGAGTCCTGGCAGGTCGGCACGCCGGTGCTCGTTCGCGCGGACAATCCCGTCACCGCGGGCCAGGTCGCGCGTTCCGGCGGAGGGCTCGCGTACCGCGACGCCGTCGGCTTCGGCGACGCGCTGGGTCGCGTCGTCGCGGCGCGCGAAGCGCTGGGCGCGGCAGGCCGCGCCTGGGTGGAGCGTGAATCCTCGTGGCGGGCGTTCGATGCGCGCCTGGCGCAGCTCGTCGCGCTGACCGCCGCATGACGAATCCGAGCCTGATGATCGTCGTTCAGCGCTACGGCGACATCGCCGGCGGTGGCGCCGAGCCGCACGCCCGCGCGGTGGCGCAGCGGCTGCGACCGTACTTCAACGTCGAGGTCGCGACGACGACCGCGCGCGACTACTGGACGTGGTCGAACGAGTTCACGGCGGGCCTGACCGCGGTCGACGGCATCCCGGTGCACCGCTTCGCGGTGGAGCGAGGTCGCTCGCGCGACTTCCGCCTCCGCGAGCGGCGCGCGTTCTCCGCGACGCACACGCTCGCCGACGAGCGCGCGTTCGTCGAGGCGCAGGGGCCGGTCGCGCCCGACCTGCTCGAGCATGTCCATCGGCGTGGCCGCCAGGTCGATCACGTGCTGTTCTTCACGTACATCTATTACCCGACGGTGCTCGGCCTGCCGCTCGCGCCGGAGCGCGCGGTCCTGGTGCCGACCGCTCACGACGAACCCGCGATCCGCCTCGCGATCTACAAGCCGGTGTTCTGTGCGCCGCGGGCGATCGCCTTCAGCACGGTCGAGGAGCGCGCGATGGTGCACCGCCTCTTCCAGAACGAGCGAGTGCCGAACGACATCGTCGGCGTGGGCGTCGACGTGCCCGCGGACCGCTCCGCGGAACGTTTCCGTCAGCATTATGCGATCGAGGGTCCGTACTTCCTGTATGTCGGCCGCATCGTCGAGAGCAAGCAGTGCGGCCAGCTGTTCGATGCGTTCGCGCGCTGGCAGGATTCGCGCGGCACGCGCGCGACGCTCGTGCTCATGGGGCACCGCGAGATGCCGGTGCCCGAGCGCGCCGACGTCCGACTCCTCGGCCGCACCTCCGATGAGGACAAGTTCGACGCGCTCGCGGGCTGCGTCGCGCTCGTGCAGCCGAGCCTGCTCGAATCGCTCTCGATGATCGCGCTCGAGGCCTGGGCCTGCGGTCGCCCGGTGATCTGCGACGCGCGCTCCCCGGTGGTGTGGGGGATGACCTACCGGGCCGGCGCGGGCCTCGCATATCGCAGCGCGGCCGAGTTCGCGGAGATCGGCGAGATGCTCATCGCTCGTCCGCAGCTCGCGTCGCGTCTCGGAGCGTCGGGCCAGTCGTTCGTCGCGCGAACGTACACCTGGCCCCGCGTGGTCGAGACGTATCTCGATCTCTTCGCTGAGGTGCGCGCGCGGAACGCGTGAGCGCATGCACGAACGCATGCATACTGTCTCACATATGGCTGACAAAGCGAAAGTCGATCTTCAGATCCGCGGCGTGCCGGTAGGCCTCCAGCGGCGGATCCGCGCGAAGGCCGCCCGCAAGAGCATGTCGATGAGTAAGTACGTGATCCAGATCCTGGAAGACAACATCGATGAGCCAAACACGATCAACGACTGGCTCGACGAAGTGACCTCACTGCCACCCGTGCCCGGCTACAAGCCGGGTATGGGGACGGCGGCCGTACGCAGGATCCGCGATGCTATCGACCGTGCCTAGGCGCACCTGATCGTCCTGGACGCGTCCGCCGCGGTCGAGTTGCTGATTGGCCGATCGCGCGCGGCCGCTTCAGTAGCCGCTGTCCTCAGGAACGAGCTGCCGCGCGTGCCCGTGCACTTCGACGCCGAAGTGTTCGGCGCGATCCGAGGGCTGACGCAGCGGCGAGAGATCATCATCGATGACGCCCTCGCCGCGCTATTCCGACTGCGGACTCTCCGCCTGCAGCGGGTCGCGATCGTGCCTCTGGTCGCCGAGGCGTTCGCCGTACGCGATCGATTCGCCGCGTACGACGCGTTCTATGCGATCGTTGCGAGACTGAGCAGCGCCACGCTGGTGACCTGTGATCGTGGACTCGCCCGCGCCGCCGACGGGTACTGCCAGGTCGACTTCGTCGCGCTGACGTAGCGCGCTTACTTCGTCATCTGGAAGTCGATGCGCGCGTGGCCGCTGAGCATCCGCGACACCGAATGCTGCTCGGGGTATCCCGCCTTCACGAAGAAGATCTCGTAGAAGCCTTCGTGCGCGAAGACCGAACCGAGGTCGAGCAGGTACCAGCCGTCACGGTCGGTGCGGCTCCAGCAGATCGCTCCGGGTTTTCCGGGCGTGATACAGACCTGCTCGACCGGCGCGCCGCTCACCGCGTCGGTCACGCGACCGATCATCGCGAACGTGCTCGCGTTGGCGAAGAGCTGTTCCGACTTCTTGTCCTCGAGTCGAGTCACGTAATCGCTCGTGGCCTTGTCGCAGGAGACGCCGTTCGCGAGATCCTGCTTCCACGTCGCGAGGTTCGAGACGTCGGTCGGGGTGAGCCCCGTCACGCGCGTGGGCTCGGGACATCCGGCCGTCGGCGTCGGTGTGGGCGCGACCTGGCTTTGCGAGCAGGCCGAGAGGACGAAGGCGAGCACCGCGACGAGCACGAGTCTTCGGGACATCTCGCCATATGCTGAAGCCGTGAGGGACAAGAGGGGGAACGGCGAGCGCGACTGGGGAAACATCGACTGGTCCAACCTCGATCTCTCGGTGTTCCGGTCGCGCCGGGGCAACGTGCGTCGACCGCCGGCCTCGCGCGGCGTCGTCATCACGATCGTCATCCTGCTGCTCCTCCTCGTACCGGTGCTACTCCTTCCGCTCAACGAGTTTCTCACCGATCTGCTGTGGTTCCGCAGTCTCGGTCTCGAGGACGTGTACCTCCGCCGTTACACCGCCGGGTTCTGGGCGTTCGTCGCGTTCTTCCTGATCTTCGTCGTGATCGCCCTGCCGAATCTCTACCTCGCGCTCCGTCCGCAGGTCCCGCGCGTGGTGGTCGAGCAGGGCCCGCGATCCTCCGCGCTCGCGCAGACGCTGCGCCTCCTCTGGGTGCCCGCCATCCCAGCGTTCTTCTTCGGACTCGCGGGCGGCGACCAGTGGGACCAGCTGCTCCGCTGGCTCAACGCGGTGCCGTTCGGCGTGTCCGATCCCCTCTTCGGTAGGGACGTCGGCTTCTACTTCTTCACGCTGCCGGTCCTCGAGTTCGTGCGCGGCTGGGGGATCGCCGCCGTCCTCGTGATCGCCGCGGGTGTCGTCGCGATCTACGCGGTGCGCGGTGTGATCAGCGTCGCGACGAGCACGATCACGCGTGCGGACCTTGGCGTCGCCGGCCGGACGGCGCTCGCCCTCGCTCGACCGGCACGCGCGCATCTCTCCGTGCTCGGCGGTCTCTTTCTGTTGCTCATCGCTACGGGATACGTGCTCGATCAGTACGACCTGCTCTTTCGGACCGAGCGGGTGCTGACCGGCGCCGGGTTCGCGAGCGTGAACGCGCGCGTCCCCGCGCTGACGATCCTGTCGTTCATCGTCGGCATCGCCGCGCTGGCGTGCTTCGCGAACGCGTTCGCGCGAACGGTGTGGGTGCTGGCGGGCTCGATCGTGCTGTGGTTCGCCGCGACCGTGCTCATCAACGGCGTGTACCCAGCGGTCGTGCAGAACTACGTCGTGGCACCCGACGAGCTGAACAAGGAGCGTCCATACATCGAGCGGAACATCGCGGCGACGCGCGCCGCGTACTCGCTCGACAAGATCGAAGAGTCGCTGTTCAACGTGGCCGACACGCCGAGTCAGTCGGAGGCGACTCGCGAGTTCGCCGACTCGCTGTCGGTGCGGCTCTGGGATTACCACCGCCTGCTCTCGGACTTCGATCAGCTGCAGGCGCTGCGGCCGTACTACGACTTCACCGACGTAGATGTCGACCGCTATGCCATCGGTGGCCGCGAGGTGCCCATCATGCTGTCGGCGCGCGAGCTCAACACCGCGTCCCTGTTGCAGCAAACGTGGGTGAACCGCCACCTGCAGTTCACGCACGGCTTCGGCGCGGTGATGACGCCGGTGGGCGGGGTCGCGGCCGAGGGCCGTCCGCAGTTCCTGGTGAAGGACATCCCACCGCAGGGCGACCCGAAGATCGACGAGCCGCGCATCTACTACGGCGAGCTGACCAACGACTACGTGATCGTGAACAGCGCGGCCGAGGAGTTCGACTACCCGCAGGAGGGCACCGACGCCCGCACGCGTTATTCGGGCAAGGGCGGCGTCGGCATCAGCTCGCTCTGGGACCGGCTCCTGTTCACGCTGCGCTTCGGCGAGACCAACCTGCTCTTCAGCGACCAGATCCAGTCCGCCAGCCGCATCCTGTTCCACCGCAACATCTCCGAGCGCGAGAAGCTCATCGCGCCGTTCCTCGAGTACGACAAGGATCCGTATCTCGTCGTCGCGGACGGCAAGCTCTGGTGGATCAACGACGCATACACCGTCGGAAATCGCTACCCCTACAGCGAGCGCTTCAACGCGCTGGTGCCCGGCGGCACCCGCGTCGCGGACGGTGATCTCAACTACATCCGCAACAGCGTGAAGGTCGTCACCAACGCGTACGACGGATCCGTGTCCTACTACGTCGTCGACGAGACCGACCCCGTCGTGCGCAACCTCCGCGCGATCTACCCGAGCCTGTTCAAGTCGCTGGCCGAGATGCCACAGAGCCTCAAGGACCATCTGCGCTACCCCGAGGATCTCTTCTCGATCCAGGCGAAAACGTTCGCGATCTACCACATGACCGATGTCGACAGCTTCTACAACCGGGGTGACGCGTGGCTGATCGCGAACGAGGTGCAGGAGCAGGGTTCGGCGAAGGCGCCGATCGAGCCGTACTACGTCACGACCCGCCTGCCCGATTCGGATCGCAAGGAGTTCATCCTCTTCGTTCCGATGACGCCGGCCGGTGGTGTGCGCGACAACATGGTCGCGTGGATCGCGGGGCGCGCGGACGCGCCCGATTACGGCAAGCTGCGGGTGCTCCGCCTCCCGCAGGACCGCCAGATCTCCGGTCCGCTGCAGACCGAGGGTCGCATCGACGCCGATGCGACGATCAAGCAGCAGCTCAGCCTCCTCTGTCCTCTGGGCGGCGGATCGCAGTGCTTCCGTGGCAATCTCCTCGTGCTCCCCGTGGGCAACTCATTCGTGTACGTCGAAGGCCTGTTCGTGCAGGCGACGCAGAGCAAGATCCCGGAGCTTCAGCGCGTGATCCTCGCCACCCAGGGCAAGGTGGTCATGGCCCCGACGTTCCAGGGCGCCCTCGATGCGCTCTTCGGCGCCGGAACCACGCCGACCACGCCGCCACCGCCGCCGGTCACGACGCCGCCGCCGACGGCTGGCGTCATCGCCGACCTGGTCAAGGCGGCAAGCGACCATTACCAGCAGGCGCAGGACGCGCTCAAGCGAAGTGACTTTGCCGAGTACGGCCGTCTCCTGAAGCTCCTCGAGGACGATCTCGCCAAGCTCCGTGCGGCCACGGGCCAATAGCGCCGCGGTCCTCGCGGCCCTGGTCCTCGGCCTCTTCTGGTGCGTCGAGGGCATCGACGTCAACGCGCCGCAGCTCGATCGCGTCGTCCTCCTGCTCGCCGGCCTCGGTCTCGCGTGGGCCGCGCTGCGCGGCACGCCGTTCGTCGCGGGATCCGCGGCGTACTACGCGGTGCTGGTTGCCGCGTCGGAGCGTCTGCATCGCCAGCCGCTCCCGGACGGGAGCGACGTCATGCGCGCGACGGCGGAGTCGCTCGACGTCGTGTTCGCGGGCGGCAATCCCTACACGCACGTCCTACAGAGCACGGTCCCGGTCGGTTCGCCGTTCGTATATCCGCCTGGCGAGCTGGCGTGGTACGCGGTCCCTTATGCCCTCTTCGGCGACATCACGCGCGTCGACACCTGGGCCGGCATCGGCATCGTCGCGGCCATCGCGCTCGCGGGATTGAGGATCGGTATGGCGAACGTTGCGCTCCCGGCGATGCTCTATGCCTCGTGGGGCGCCGCCGGCTTCCGCGCGATCGACGGGCAGAACGACGTCTCGGGATCGCTCCTCGTCGTGCTCGCCATCGTCGCCCTGGTGTTCGCCGACCGTGACGACCGCTGGTCGCGCGGCGCGCTCGTCCTGTCGGCGGTGTGTTTCGGCTGGGCCATCGCGTTCAAGCAGTTTGCCCTGCTGGTGCTGCCGCCCGTGGTGCGCTATCTCGCGGTACGCGGCGCCGACTGGCGCCGCCATGCGCTCATCGTCGGCGTCGTCGTCGCGGCCTTCATCTTGCCCTTCTTCGTACGTGATCCGGGCGCCTTCATCGAGAAGCAGATCGCCGCGCTGACCTTCCATGACGAGATCTGGGGCGCGAACATTCTCAATACGCTCGCGCAGTACGGCGATCCCACGCCGCTCGTAGCGTTGTTCGCGGTGATCTCGCTCGCTGGGACGCTCGGTTTAGTCGCCCTAGTCGCGCGTTGGCGTGTGCCAACTCTCGGTGCGGCGGCGCTCGCCGGCGCCGGCATCGTGATGGTGCCGCTGCTTCTCGCACGCTGGACGACGCAGCCGTATTACGTTTACGTAGGCGCGATCGCGGCCTGCGGCGTGGCACTTCTCGCGTCTAGAATTGGTCGCGAATGAAGACCCTGCGCGTCGCGGTGATCGGCGCGGGGTATTGGGGCCCGAACCTCGTCCGCAACCTCAACGAAGCGCCGGGTGCAGATCCTGTCGCCGTCGCCGATCTCTCGGACGAGCGGCTCGAGACCATCCACAAGCGCTTTCCCGCGGTGCGCACTACGAAGGATCACCGCGAGCTGTTCGCGGATCCGTCGATCGACGCCGTGTGCATCGCGACGCCGGTCGGAACGCACCGGCGGCTCGCCGAGGAGGCGTTCGCGGCAGGCAAGCACGTCTTCGTCGAGAAGCCGATCGCCGGCAGCATCGAGGACTCCGAGGCGATCATTCGCGCGAGCGAGCGCGCGCGGAAAACGCTGATGGTCGGCCACACCTTCGTGTACAACCCCGCGGTCGTGAACGTGCGCGAGCGGATCGTACGCGGCGATCTCGGGAAGATCTATTACGTCGACAGCCAGCGCGTGAACCTCGGTCTGCACCAGTTCGACATCAACGTGCTCTGGGACCTCGGTCCGCACGATGTCTCGATCACGCTGTACTGGCTCGACGAGGAGCCGGAGTGGGTCCAGTCCGTGGGGGCGTGCTACACGCAGTCGGACATCGAGGACGTCGTGTTCCTGACGATGGGGTTCCCATCCGGCGCGGTCGCCCACGCGCATCTGTCCTGGCTCGCGCCGAGCAAGCTTCGGTCGATGGTGGTGATCGGATCGCATCGCATGGCGGTGTACGACGACGTGCAATCGATCGAGAAGGTGAAGATCTACGACCACGGCGTGACCGAGCTGTCCAGTGAGGAGCTGCGGCGCAGCTACCGCTCCGGCGACATCCGCAGCCCCCACATCGCCGGCACCGAGGCGCTGCAGATGGAGATGCGGCACTTCATCGAGTGCGTCAACACCGGCGCGCGGCCGCGCAGCGACGGTGAGGCGGGTCTACGCGTGGTCCGTGTGCTGGACGCGGGAATGCGCTCGCTGCGGGCCGGCGGCGCGCGCGTCGCGTACCGCCAGGAGGCCACGGTCCGGGAGCCGGCGCGGGCGTGACCTCGCTCGGCGCGATCGTCCATCCAACGGCCGTGGTCGCAGCCAACGTCAGGCTCGGCTCGGGCACCGTGGTGGGCGAGTACGTCGTGCTCGGCCGCGCGCCTCGTGGTAAGAAGGAGGGCGAGCTGCAGCTCGTGATCGGCCCGGATTCGGTCATCCGCCCGTTCACGACGATCTACGCCGGCACGACGATCGGCGCCCGCCTTCAGACCGGGCAGGGCGCATCGATCCGCGAGGACAACGTGATCGGGGACGACGTCTCCGTCGGAACGCACGCGTCGCTCGAGTTCGGCAATCGCGTCGGCTCGCGCGTGCGCATCCACACCGGGTGTTTCCTCGAGCTCGTCACGATCGAGGATGAGGTGTTCGTCGGGCCGCACGTCGTCTTCACCGACGATCCGCATCCGCAGTGCCCCGCTTACCTCCAGTGCGTGAAGGGCGCGACCGTGCGCCGTCGCGCGCGCGTGGGGGCGAACAGCACGATCCTTCCCGGCGTCGAGATCGGCGAGGATGCACTGATCGGGGCAGGTAGCGTGGTGCGGGAACGTCGCATCGCCCCGCGCACGGTGTGGGCGGGCAATCCTGCGATCCGGGTGAAGGACGACATCACCGATCTCGCGTGCTTCATCGGCATCTATCCACACGCCTACGCGTGGCTCGAAGAGCCCGCACTGAAAAAGGGAGCCCACACATGACCGTTGTCACGCAGGAGATCCCCCTCGTCGACCTGAAGGCGCAGTACGCGACGATCCGCGACGAGGTCCGGCAGGCGATTGACGAGGTGCTGGACAGCATGCAGCTCACGATCGGACCGAACGTCCGCGCGTTCGACAAGGAGTGGGCCGAGTACTGCGGCACGACGCACGCGATCGGCGTCGGCTCCGGCACCGATGCGCTGCAGCTCGCGATCCGCGCCTGCGGCATTTCCTCGGGCGACGAGGTCATCACGGTCTCGCACACGTTCTTCGCCACGGTCGAGGCGATCGTGTACGCCAATGCGCGTCCGATCCTCGTCGATGTCGACGAACGCTCGATGCTCATGGACATCGCGTCGGTCGCGTCACGCATCACGCCGCGCACGAAGGCGATCATCCCCGTGCACCTGTACGGGCGGACCGTCGACCTGAAGCCACTGCGCCAGCTCACGCAGGACCGCGGCATCACGATCATCGAGGACGCCGCGCAGGCGCACGGCGCGCTGCTCGACGACGGTAAGAAGGCCGGCACAGGCGGCCGCGTGAATTGCTTCTCCTTCTATTGCAGCAAGAACCTCGGCGCGTACGGCGAGGCCGGAAGCATCACCACGAACGACGAGAGGCTCGCCGACGACCTGCGCGCGCTCCGCGAACACGGCCAATCCACGCGCTACTACCACCCCATCGTCGGCTACAACGCGCGGCTCGACGAGATCCAAGCCGCGATCCTGCGCATCAAGCTGCGACGCCTCGATGAGTGGAATGCGCGTCGCCAGACGATCGCCGCGCGCTACAACCGGCAGCTCGCCGGTCTCGATGTCATCACGCCGGAGATCCCAAGCGGCGGCCGGCACGTCTTCTACTGCTACGCGATCCGCGTGCCGGGTGGCCGGCGGGACGCGCTGCGTGCGTATCTCGCCGAGCGCGGCATCGGTACGCAGATCCATTACCCGGTGCCGATCCACATGCAGGAGGCCGCGCAGTTCCTCGGCTATCGCAAGGGCGATCTGCCGGTGACCGAGAAGGTCGCGGGCGAAGTGCTGTCGCTGCCGATGTTCGCCGAGCTGAACGACGCTCAGATCGACCGCGTGGCGACGAGCGTGACCGAGTTCATGCGGAAGAAGGCCTGACCCGCAGGAACGCCGTGAACCAGCGTGATACTTCGCCGGCGTCATCGGCCGCGCCGGCGATCCGCCGCGCGACGTCGTTGATCTTCGCCTCGTAGTCGGGCTGAGCGGGCGCGACGAGCAGCGGATGCACGACCCTCGCGATGAGGTCGTACAGCCCGTAGCGACGGACCTCCACGATCTCGAAATGACGCTCGAGGAACGGCCAGAGCGTCGTCTCGTCGAGGTCGGAGTTGAATTCGACCTCGGGCATGCGGGGCAGCCCCATCTTCTCGCGCAGCTGGTTCAGTCCCTCGCGGCCCTGCCGGGTGCCCTCCTGCATCACGAAGTACCCCCCGGGCTTGATCACGCGCGCGATGTGCTCGATCGCCCTCTGCTGGTTCTCCCAGGTGGCGAGGTTGATGAGGCACCGCTGCGCGATGGCGACGTCGAAGTGCTTCTCCACGTACGGAAGCGGCTTGAGAATGTCCTGGACCTCGAAGGTGATGTTCGGGATGGCTCCGTATTCACGCTTCGCCCGTTCGATCATCGCCTCGGAGTAGTCGATCGCGAGGATGACCTCGGCCTGCTTCGCGAAGATCGCCGTCGAGTAGCCGTTGCCGCAGCCGACATCGAGGACGAGCTTTCCGGGCGTGATGTAGCGGAGTGCCTCATCGATCTCGAGCATCCGCTGGTTGCGGTCGGCCATCGTGACGTACGTTCCCTGGAGCCGATCGTCCTTGGCGCGGCCGTCCCATGTTTCTTTGATCCGTTCGATCGATCTCGACATGCCGGCACTCCTCAGCGCAGCGGGTCGTGCCGCGTACGATACCGGCCGCGGCGGACGCCTCACGCGAGGGCGCCCACCGCAGCCGCGAATTATGTGAGGTTGTTGCCGATGTTGCTGAAGATGTTCGAGATCTGATCGCGGAGGAAGATCATCGCGACGATGACGGCGATCGCGATGACGGCGATGATGAGCGCGTATTCGACGAGACCCTGGCCTTCCTCTTCACGCATGAACTGCTGGACCATGACGGCTCCTTCCCTTCGTTATGACCGTGTGTGAGCCGGCGCGAACCCGGACATGCCCACCTTGGTGAACGAATCATCGACCCCAGGAGGGTCGCTCTATCGGGGGAGATAACGGGCACACCGACGTCGTGTTCGGCCTGCGGCTCGCGTAGGCTGTGGCGCGCATGGGTCTGCTCTCGGGCGCACGCGTCGTCGTGACCGGCGGTGCGGGGAATATCGGATCACACCTCGTCGACGCGGCGCTGGCGGCTGGCGCGCGTGAGGTCGTAGCGCTGGACGCGCTCGTCCGCGGGGTCCCGGAGAATCTCGCGCACGCGCTCGACACGGGGCGCGCTCGTCTGGTGGAGATCGACATCCGCGATCGCGAGGCGGTCCAGGCCAACGTCGCGGGCGCCGACGTCGTGTTCCACAAGGCGGCGCTCCGCTGGACGCGGTGCCAGGAGCATCCGCGCGAGTGCCAGGAGGTCATGGTCGACGGCACCTTCAACGTGCTCGAGGCCGCGGCGGATGCGAAGGTGTCGCGCCTCGTCCTCGCGTCAAGTGCGCTCGTGTACGGCGATCCGATCCGTCTCCCGATCGACGAGGACCATCCGCTGAACGGTCGGACCGTCTACGGCGCGGCGAAGGCCGCGAACGAGCAGCTCGCGCGCGCGTTCGCGCACCTGCGCGACCTCCCAACGACGGCGCTGCGCTATTTCAACGTGTACGGACCGCGCATGGACCTCCGCTCGAAGTACGTCGAGGTCATGATCCGCTGGCTCGATCTCCTCGATCAGGGAAAGCCGCTCACGCTGTTCGGCGACGGCTCGGCCTCGGCGGACTTCGTCTACGTCGATGACGTGGTGCGGGCGAACATGCTTGCCTGCGAAACGAGCCGGATCGACGCCATCGTCAACGTTTGCAGCGGCGTCGAAACCCGCATGCGCGATCTGGCGGACCTATTGCTCGAGCTGACCGGCAGCTCCGCGGGGATCGAGTTCAGACCTCAGCCGGCCGGTGGACTGCCGGAGCGACGGTTCGGCGACCCGCGGCGGGCCGAAGACTTGCTCGGGTTCAGGGCGACGACGACGCTCGCCGACGGGCTCCGGCAGCTCATCGCCTGGCGGCGCGGGACGCTCGCCGGCTCACGCGTGTAGTTAAGGAGACCGCCGTGGCGACAGAGACGCGCAGGGTCCGAAGGTCGCCGAGTTCGAGAGGGCGGTCGCGTCGTACGTCGGCGCGAGGCACGGCATCGCGACGACCTCCTGCACGACCGGACTGCATCTGGCGCTGGCGAGCATCGGCGTCGGCCGCGGCGACGAGGTCATCGTCCCGTCTTTCACGTTCATCGCTTCGGCGAACGCGGTGCTCTACACGGGCGCGGACGTCATCTTCTGCGACATCGACGCACGGACGTTCAACGTCGACCCCAGCGACGTCGAGAAACGGATCACCAAACGCACGAAAGCCATCCTGCCGATCGACCAGATCGGTCTCGCGTGCGACATCAGCGCGATCAACGACATCGCGAAGAGGCACGGCGTCGAGGTCGTCGAGGATGCCGCGCCGGCTATCGGCGAGTCCTTCAACGGACGGAGGGTCGGCTCGAACGCGCATCAGACCGTCTTCTCGTTCCACCCGCGCAAGGTGATCACGACCGGCGAGGGCGGGATGATCATGACCGATGACGACGCGCTCGCGGCTCGCGCGCGCAGGCTCCGTGCCCACGGCATGAGCGTGTCCGACCTCGAGCGACACGGCTCGGACCGCGTGATCATCGAGGAGTACGACGAGCTTGGGTTCAACTACCGCATGACGGACATCCAGGCCTCGATCGGCCTCGTGCAGCTGCGACGGCTGGACGAGCTGCTCCGCGTGCGGCGCGCGAAGGCCAAGCGCTACGACTGGATCGCGAGGAGCTCATGACGAAGCTTCTGCACCGCGGGATCGCGACGCGGCGCGGTGTCATGGCGTCGCACCTCGAGAAGACCTACACCTCGCGCTACGGCCGGGTGAGCCTGCCCGTGACCGAGGAGGCGACGCACGCGACGATGCTCATCCCGCTGTACGCGGCGATGACCGACGAGGAGCAGACCTACGTGATCGACGCGCTGCGCGAGGAGCTCGGTCCCCGCTAGCCGAGCGGGATCTCGAGTCGCAGCGGGCCGTCGACCCGCAGGACCACGCCCGTGAACGTGACGATCGGCGGGTCGCCAACGGCGGTCGTCAGCGAGAGCGTCTCGCCGGGGGGTCCGCCTTCGGGCAGCCACGCAAACTTGTCCGGCTGCGCGCCGTACATTCGGGCTGGCTGCATGAAGCGGGGCGACGCTGAGGACGGCATTCGTTGGAGCGCGATGCGTTGTTGATCGACGCCGGTGGGCTCGGCGCCGAGGACACGGAAGCGATGCTCGCCCAGCTCGAGATCGAGCGGCGCCTCGCGGAGGTCGGCGGTGACCGAGGTGCGGAAGTCGTTCAGCTCCACGAACGGCACGACCAGCGTCGCGCTCTTCGCATCGCCGCTCGGCGCGTCGAACATGACCAGGAAACGGCTCGAGAAGGACTGCCCGGGTGCGGCCTGCTGCGGCTCTTGCGACACGAGGCGCCCCACCTCCTCGGCCCGCTTGCCGCGATCGTCCTCGAGCATGATCGGCCGCGAACGCTCGCCGAACACACGGTGCATCTCCGCCCGGCGCGAGCGCTGATCCTCATCGCTGGTGTTGAAGAACCGCGCCGAGATGGGAACCGGCGCCGCGACCTGCCTGATCTGCTGAGGCGCCTCGACCTCGAGCGCGACGACGAGCTCGTCTTCGTCGCGGCTCACAGCGGTCGCGCGCACGATGACGCCGTCGCGTTCGACCCGCGCCCCGAGCGCGGTCGCATTGACCTCGGCCGGCCCGAGCGTGAACGGCACTCGCCACTCCTGCGGACCGTCAGTGACGCGGAGCTCGGCGGTGTCGGCATCGCCCGGCAGCGCTGGAAACGTGAGCGCATCGATCGCGCCGATGGAGTGGTAGCCGGCTTGGTAGGAGGCGCGAGTCGGGCGGGCAATTCGCAGGGTCACCCGTCCGCTCCCATTCGATGACGACGTCGGTGCGGTCGGGCGCCGCGGCGACGGCAGACACGCTCAGCTTCGTGCCGCTGGTGCTCGCCTCGGCGCGCTCGCGCTGGGTGCGGGTTCCCCGCGCACGGAAACCGATCGTTGGAACAAAGATCAGCGGCGTGGTCAGCTTGGATCGAGCTTTTGCGGGTGCCGGCCTCAATGCGGCCGGATCGTAAGGCGACCTTCCTCTCTGCGCGAAACGCCGATCACGTCGGAGTACCGCAGGTACGTCTCGATGGATGCGACCACGACCTTCATCTCGAGTCCGATGAGGTCGATTCCCGCGAGGGATAGCCGAGCCCAGCCGTCAATGACGATGCCCTTATCGAGGACCCGGTCGAGGACGTCGATCATCGTGCCCCCGTCTCCGGGCGCCTGTAGGACAGCCACTAGCGGCGATGGCGGAGCCGAGCTCCCCGCTCCTCCATGTTTAGAGTGCGCGCAAGTTGTTTGCCGCCGCTACTCGGGTTACCGGATCGGCGGCTCTGTTACCGAATCGCCGGGGTCGACCGATCGGGAGAGCTATCGTTCTGCTGGTCGGATGGCGGACGCGTAGCCGCGCCGCCGGGGAGGGAATGTTGGGGTCTCCTGTTCGTCGGATGTCGTTGCCTGTACGCAAGTTCCTCGGTAGGAATTCTCGAATGGTGATCGCCCTCGCGGTGGTGTTCGTCATGTCGACGGCGGGGCTCGCCGGCGCGATCACGACCGGCCTGATCTACGCCTGCGTGAACAACAGCAGCGGCACGATCAAGATCGTGAGCGCCGCATCGCAGTGCTTGAACAACGAGATACAGCTCGTCTGGAATGGCGAAGGTGTCGCCGGTCCGACCGGCCCGACGGGTGCGACCGGCCCGACCGGCGCGACCGGTGCGACCGGCCCGACTGGTCCCAGCGGCGCGAATGGAGTAGCCGGACCGACAGGCGCGACCGGCGTAGCCGGACCAACGGGTCCCAGCGGCGCGAGCGGCGCCACCGGACCACAGGGCCCGACCGGTCCCGCCGGCGGCGCTCCGCCGGCTACGCCGCCGCAGCCGTACACCCTGGCGGAAGGGAATGTGTTCCAGCTGGAATTCGGTGGGGCCACCGACGGTATTCGGCTGAGCCTCGTGGCGGGATGCTTCGACGAGCAGCTTGGCGTGGAGTACGCGGACTGCACCTTCGGCACCTCGCGCGTCTACCAGCCGCTGATCGACTGGTTCAACGACACCGTCCAGGGCACGAACCTGCGCCGCGATCTCGACCTGTTGGTGGTCAACTTCAATGGCACGGTCGTGTCACGCACTCACATTGCCAACGGATTCCTGAGCGAATTCAGCGTTTCGGATGTCGACGCCAGCAGCCTTAACGCCGGCCTGTTGACCTTCGTGGTCGTGCCGGACGCGCTGCAGACTCAGCCGCCTGGTACTCCGCGTAGCCAGAACCTGGCCGCGCAGATCCGTCCCAACCTGTTCGCACTCAGCGTCGATGGCACGGCGCTCACGGGGACGATCTCGGTTGGTGGAATGCATATGTCCGTGTCGAAGATCCCGTCCGCGAACGGAACGCTTCCCCGCCACCAGTTCGTTCCGGGATCGGCGACCTTCGACGACCTTGAGATCGCCGTGAGCGGGATCGGCGCGGCGGGCGCCGCGAGCGCGCAGTACCTCGAGGCGTGGGCGAGCAATGTGGCTGGGGGACAGAACGATCTTCGGGACGCCGAGCTCAGCCTTCGCAACAACGTGCTCGTGGAGATCGCGGCGCTGCACTTCACGGATCTCCTGCCGCTGTCTGCGCTCGAGCCGTTCCCGGTCGGCGGTCGGCGTTCGATGACGCTCGACCAGGCACACTTCGAGTTCCTTCCCTGAGCCAGGCGCCGCGCATCGCGTCGAAAACAACGAGGGCCGCCCGATGGGCGGCCCTCTTTTAATGTGGGCTTCGGCGCAGCACCTTGTCCCGCGCGACCTGGCCGAGCTGCACGAGGTACTGCATGACCTCGCGGCGGCCGAACTTCGACTTGCCGAGCTCGCGGTCGCGGAACACGTACGGGATCTCTATGGCTTTCTTGTAGCGCGCCCGTGCCATGACCTCGAACCCGATCTTGAAGCCGATCGGGTTGAGCCTGACCCCGTCGAGCGCCGACCTGCGTATCGCGAAGAAGCCGGAGGTGCAGTCGCGGATCGGCACGAGCACGTTCCCGAGCAGACACGCGGCGCGCGAGACGACGCGCCGCCTCAGCGGCCAATCTTCGGTGCCACCGCCGGCGACGTAGCGGCTACCCACCGCGAGATCCGCCCCCTCTTCGATGGCGAGCGCGAGTCGCGGGACCGCCTCCGGCGGATGCGAGAGGTCCGCGTCCATCACGACCAGGATGTCGCCGCGCGCCTGCGCGAATCCGGCGAGTACCGCCGATGCGAGCCCGGCTTTGCCGGGGCGGCGCACGACGCGGACGGGATGAACGTCGGCGTACGACTCGGCGAGGTCCGCGGTGCCGTCGGGCGAGCCGTCATCGACGATGATCAGCTCCCACGTGCTCACGGCTAGCGCCGCAGCGAGGCGCGGCACGAGTTGGCGCAGCGAACCGACTTCGTTGTACGTGGGAACGACGACCGAGATGAACGTCCGGCTAGTCTAGGGTCCGTGCGCGTCACCTTCGATGCGCGCCATCTGCAAACGGTGGCCCGTGTTCGCGGAATCGGTCGCTACACACGCAACCTGCTCGCGGCATTCGCGCGCATCGCCCCCGACGACGTCGAGTGGACCCTGCTCCGCCTTCGCAACTTCGCGCCCGCGGATCCGTCGCCGCTGCCGCCGCATCGCGATCTCAGAACGCTGCGCCTGCGGCGGCCGGAGCTCTCGATGCTCGCGATCGATCCCATCCTGTTGTCGGCGGAGCTCGCCGTCACGCGACCGCGCGTCTACCACTCGACGCAGCTGGGGCTCCCGGCGGTGCGCGCGTGCCGCGCGGTGATCACGATCCACGATCTCGCGCCGCTGCGCTGGCCGGAGCATTACCTCCGGCTGCCGCATGCGCGCCTCGGTCACGTCTGGGAGTACGCCCTCGCGAGACAAGCCGACGCGGTCATCGCGGTCTCCGAAGCGACACGGCGCGACATCGTCGAGCTCCTGCGCGTGCCGCCGGAACGCGTGACGGTGATCCCCGAGGCCGTGGACACGGACTTCGCCCCGCCATCGGCCGACGAAGGCAGGCGTGTCGCGAAAACCTTTGGCGTGCCCGGCCGGTACGTTCTGTATGTCGGCCAGTTCGACCCCCGGAAGAACATGGATGGACTGCTCGCGGCGTTCGCACGCGCCGCCGCGATCGACGGCGAGCTGCGGCTGGTCATCGTCGGCGACCTCGGCAAGCTGTCGTCGTTCCTCACGCGCGCGCTCGAGCGCACGCGCGCGCCGCGCGACCGTGTCGTCGTGACGGGCCGCGTGGACGATCCGACGCTGGCGGCGCTGTACGCCGGAGCGGAGTGCCTCCTCCACGCCGCGCTCCTCGAGGGCTTCGGTCTTACTCCGCTCGAATCACTCGCGGCCGGGACGCCGGTCGTCGGATACCGCGCGGGCGCCGTCGAGGAGGTCGTCGGCGAGGCGGGCGTGCTGGTCGATCCCGGCGAACCGGACGCGCTGGGTGACGCGCTGGTCGCCTATCTCCGGGACGGGGCACGGCAGCGCGAGCTGCGCGCGAAAGCCCGTCCGCGAGCCGCGATGTTCTCGTGGGACCGCGCCGCCGCCGACACGCTCGCGGTCTACCGGCGCATCGCCTAGCCCGTACAATTAGGTCTCCCGTGGCACGCCGTATCCCTCTTCCACGTCTCACGCAGCGTCAGCGCATGGCGCGGTGGCAGCGCGAGCGTCGCCAGCAGACGATCATCGTGACGCTCTTCTCGGCGATCCTGTTCTTCGTGCTCGGTCTCGTCGCCTGGGCCGGGACGACGCGTTACTACGACGCCAACCTCAAGCCCGCGATGATGTTCGACGGCCACGCCGTGTCGCTACGCGAATATCAACGCGAGCTCGCCTACCAGTACGTTCGCTTCTACGTCGACTTCGGCGTTCCGCCCGGCTACGAGAACGATCCGCAGGTACTCACGCAGAAGGCGGAATACGAGGGTGTCGCGCTCGACGCGATCGTCGAGGAGGCGATCCTCGACGACGCCGCGCGCTCGGACGGCGTCGCCTTCGACCAGGCGGCGATCGACGCGAAGTACAACGACGATTTCGGTCAGTACCACCCGCGGCACATCCTCATCACGCCGAAGGGCGACGACACAGCGCTCGCGGATCAGGTCGCGCTCGCGAAGGCTCGCGCGATCTCCGATCAGCTGAAACAGGACCCGAACGACCAGACCCTCTGGAACCAGCTGGCGGCCACCAACTCGGACGACTCCAGCAACGCGCAGTCGGGCGGCGATCTCGGCTGGGTGAGCAAGGGGCAGTTCGTCAAGGAGTTCGAAGACGCTGCGAAGGCGCTTCAGATGGGCCAGGTATCCGATCCGGTCAAGAGTCAGTTCGGGTACCACATCCTCCAGGTGCTCGAGAAGCGCGGACCCGAGGAGAACGATTTCGTCAAGCGCGCGGTGTCGTACGGGATCCCGGTCGACGAGATCCGGGCACGCGCGCGCTACGAGCTGCTGCGCGAGGAGTACACGAACCGCGCAAAGGAGCGCAACACGCAGTCTCCCACCGAGCAGGTGCGCGTGGCGTGGATCCAGGTCGCGACGCCGTATCCGACGGCCGGCGCGGACTTCCAGACCTACGCGGATCAGCTGAAGAAGGTCGCGGACGTCCAGAAGGCGTTCGACGCCGGAACGGATTTCGCCGAGATCGCGAAGCAGTTCTCTGAGGACAGCGCGACAAAGGACAAGGGCGGCGAGCTCGGCTGGTACGCGCACGGCATGCTCACGCAGGTCGACCTCGAGTCCGAGATGTTCGCGCTGGACGTCGGCCTCCGCACCGTGCAGCACAGCGATCGCACCAACACGGTCTGGTACAAGATCCTCGAGAAGGATCCAGGCCGTGCGCTCGACGACGATCAGAAGAAGAAGATCTCCGACAACGCCTACACCTATTGGCTCCAGCAGCAGAAGAAGGCGCACGGCGTACAGAAGCTGGTGCCCGGGCACGAGCTCGACGGCTGATCTACCCGGCGCGCTGGAGCGGCTCCTCGCGCGTTTTCCCGGCGGCGTCGACGTCATCCCCGCGAGCGCGCTCGACCGCCACTCCTTTTCGACCCTCCGCGCCGTCGTGCTCGTCCTCGATGCGCAGCCCGATCTCGCGCTCCTGCGCAAGCACTACCCGCCCGCGCATCCGCTGACGCTGGTCGGCGACGCGGGCGAGCGTCCTTTGACGCTTGACGCGCTGGCCGCCGCCGACGCGCGCTTCGTCGTGTTCCCGCCGGTCGATCCCTACGTCGATCTTGCGTCCGTCGCGGCGATCAGCCGCATCGCCGACCGGCTCCGCGCGCCCGACGGCTGCCCGTGGGACCGCGAGCAGACGCACGCCTCACTGCGCCCGCATCTGCTCGAAGAGGCGTACGAGGCGCTGGAGGCGCTCGATTCCGGCGATCCCGAGCGGCTGCGGGACGAGCTCGGCGATCTCCTCTTCCAGGTCGCGATCCACGCGCAGCTCGCGTACGAAGAGGGTGCGTTCGACATCGCGGACGTCGCGCGCCGCCTGGGCGAGAAGCTCGTGCGCCGCCACCCGCACGTCTTCGAAGGCGTCGCGATCGAGGGCGGCGATCTGCTCGCGCAGTGGGAGCGCATCAAGCGCGAAGAGCGCGCGCAAGGGCCGACGCGATCGAACGGCGAGCGGAGCGTCCTCGGCGGCGTGCCGAAAGACCTGCCCGCGCTGTTCGCGGCCGAGCGGCTGCAGGAGCGCGCGGCTCGCGTCCGGCTCGTGCCGCCGCGCATCGACCTGCCGGTGGACGTGGACGACCCAGAATTCCTGGGCGAGCTGCTCTTCGATCTCGTCGGCGCCGCGCGTGAGCAGGGCTTCGACGCGGAGACCGCGCTGCGAGAGGCGAACGAGCGCTTCATGCGGCACGTCGCGCGCGTCGAAGCGCGCTCCGAGGCGGACGGTCGCGCGCTGGAGTCGTACTCTGCCGACGAGATGCGGCGGCTGTGGGACGAGACCACCGAGTGAGCAACTTCAAGCGGCCTGACGGTCGCGCGAACGACGCGCTGCGACCGATCACGATCGAGGTGGGCGTTTCGAAGTTCGCCGAGGGCTCGGCGCGCGTCTCGTTCGGCGACACGCAGGTGCTCTGCCTCGCGACGCTGCAGGACAGCGTGCCGCGTCACCTCGAGGGGAAGGACCAGGGCTGGGTGACCGCGGAGTACGCGATGCTGCCTCGTTCGACACCGGAGCGCAGCCAGCGCGAGAGCATCGCGGGTCGTCCCGGCGGACGGACGTTCGAGATCCAGCGTCTCGTGGGGCGAGCGCTTCGCACCGCCGTCGACCTCAAGGCGCTCGGCTCGCGCAGCGTGATCGTCGACTGTGAAGTCATCCAGGCCGACGGCGGTACGCGCACCGCGGCGATCACCGGCGGCTACGTCGCGCTCGCGCATGCGGTGCGGAAGGTCACGCCGTCGCCGCTGCGGCGCAACGTCGCGGCGGTGTCCGCGGGCTTCGTGCGCGG
The DNA here is from genome assembly GCA_005882255.1 of Chloroflexota bacterium. Lineage (GTDB taxonomy): Bacteria > Chloroflexota > Limnocylindria > P2-11E > P2-11E > CF-39. Next base: position 23,050 of record VBEZ01000182.1, read on the forward strand.
CGAGCTCATGCTCGATCTCGCGTACGCCGAGGACTCGATCGCCGACGCCGACGTCAACGTTGTGGCGAACTCCGACGGCCAGCTCATCGAGGTCCAGGGGACGGCGGAGGGCAAGCCGTTCTCGAAGGCGGACTTCGATCAGGTCCTCGACCTCGCGCTCCGAGGCATCGTTCAGCTCATCGAGGCGCAGCGCGCCGCGCTGCGGTGACCGAGCGCCTGCTCATCGGAAGCGGGAATCCCGGGAAGCAGCGCGAATATCGAGAGCTCCTCGCCGGCCTCGACCTCGAACTCCTGTTGCCGACCGACCTCGTCCCCGTTCCGAGCGAGCCCGCGGAAACGGGCGCCACCTTCGCGGAGAACGCGTCGCATAAGGCGCGCGCGTACGCGGCTGCCGGCGGTTTGCGCGCGGTCGCGGACGACTCCGGTCTCGAGGTCGATGCGCTCCGCGGTGCGCCCGGCCTACGCAGTCGCCGCTTCTTCGGCGACGACGCGACCGCGCCCGAACGCAACGAGAAGCTGCTCGCACTGCTCGACGGCGTCGAACAGCGGGGCGCCCGCTTCGTCTGCGTCACGGCGCTCGCATCGCCCGATGGTCGCGCGCTGCTGTTCGACGGTGAGGTCCGCGGTGAGATCGGGTTCGCGCCGCGCGGCGAGCAGGGCTTCGGATACGACCCGCTCTTCATCATCGCCGGCGACGGCCGCACGATGGCTGAGCTTCCGGCAGACGAGAAGCACCGCATCTCGCACCGCGGCCTCGCGGTGGCGAAGCTTCGCGCGTTCCTCGCGGAGGAGCCGCGATGATGCGCGCCCGCGTCGTTCATCACAGCGAGTACCTCGCGCTCGCGCTGCTGCTCGTCGGCGCGGCGATCTGGCAGAAGGATCAGATCACGGCGTGGTTTTGGTTCTGGCTCATCGCGCCGGACCTCTTCGGTCTCGTGCCGGCGTTCTTCTTCGGCGCCTCGCCCACGAAGGGCTATCTGCCGCCGCGCGCGGTGTGGCTCTACAACCTCTGGCACAACTTCACGCTCCCGGCGGTCCTCTGGATCGCCTTGCTATTCCTGTTCGCCGGGAATCCGTGGCCGCTGCTGGGCTGGCTGCTGCACATCGCCGCGGATCGCACGCTCGGCTTCGGGCTCCGCGGACCCGACGGAGGACAAGCGCTCATCTAGCGCCTAGGGGGCCTTCGTCACGCTCCTCGTGATCGTCTGTCCCGTGTTGGACGTGACCGTGAACGTGTACGTGTCCGGAGGCCAAGACGTTCCGAGCCGGCTCACGTACACGCCGTATTGATCGACGACCTGGAAGCCGCTGCTGTTCGTGAAACCGGTCGCGGCTCCACGTATCGACAGGGTCACGACCGCGTTCGGCGCGAAGCCATACAGCACGAAGGTCGGGCCATTCGCGCCGGTGCCCGCGGCGCTGTCAGGAGCGAACGCGATACCGGGCGCCGTAGCGAAGGCGCGGATGCGCGCGAACACGGAGGCCGAGAAGTCCGACGTGACGCGCCTCGGCATCGCCTGATACGCCTGATCGAAGGTGTAGCCGGCGCCGAGCAATCGCAGGATCTCGATCTCTCCGGCGGTCCCGACCTCGTCACGGAGCAGCTGGACGATCTGCTGTGCTTCGGAGTACTGGTAGTCGACCGCCGGACGCTGGCGGGCGTTCCAGGACGCTTGGGACGTCAGCTCAGAGACCGTGAAGAGACGCGAATTCACCGCCATCGAGACCGCTTCGTACTGGTTCAAGACGCGCAACCAGTCCGAACCAAGCAGCGTGAACTCCTCCAGCCGCGCGGACCCTTCGTTCAGCCATGCCGGGACGGCGGCGTCACCGGCGATCTCGTCGATGATCATGTGGGTGAGCTCATGGCGCGCGACGGTGAACGGCCTGGTGTCGTTGCTGCGCGCCCAATCGATGGCGACCTTGCCCTGGTAGTAGACGCCGGCGGTCTCGAAGCGGCTTTCGACCGTGGGCGCCGAGACAAAGATGGGCGCGATCCCGAGGATCGTCGTCTGCGCGGTGCCGTAGCTGCCATCGGTCGCCATGACATACACCTGCGGTCTGGCCGCGAAGCTCCGTGCGTAGTCCTGCTGGATGCGCGAAACGTCGGCGGTGATCTGCGTGCTGATCGTCGCGGCGTCGAATCTCGTGATCGTCGTTTCGGCGTAGACATCGGCCGCGCCCGTCGTTCGCACGAGAAACGAGAGACCACCGACGGTCACCGGCGTCGGCGCCTGGACCGTTAACTGGATCGTTTCTGACGCGCCGCCGGCGGTAGCGGTGATCGCTCCGACACCGCCCGACGCACCGGCCGTGAAGATCCCGCTCGAGCCGACGCTCCCGAGCGCCGCCGGCACCACGCTCCACGTCGGGACCACTTGCGGCATCGCTTCGTCGAACTGGTCCTTCACCGTCGCGACGAGCTGCGCCGCCTCATCGGTCCCGATCCGCAGCGTGGCCGGCGCGAGCGCGACCGCCGTGGGCGCGGGCACCGTGCTGACCGTCGCGGGGAAGCCCTCGTAGATCATCGTGCCGTCGCCGCCCTCGAAGTTGAGCTCGGTGACGATCGTCGCGATCGTCCCGCCCTGCGCGTCGACGACGACCCCGTATTGCGTGTCGTCCGAAAGGCCCGGCACATTCCGCGGATCGACGCGGAGCGCACCGCCACGGCCGAACGGCCCGACTGATTGACGTGCCATCAGCGCGCCATCGGAGAAGCGATACCACCGAAGTGTCGCGCCGGTCGCTCCGGTCGACTGCACCACGATCGGCGTGCTCCAGCCGCGCGCACCGCCCAGCGTTCGCGTGACGTTCGGCAGATACGCGCGGTTCCCCTGACCGCTCATGCCGATGTACCCCATCGCGGCGCCCGCTGCGAGAGTGGCGTCGACGACCGCCAGCGCGCCGCCACTGACGACGACCGAGTATTCGCCCACGGTCATGACCGGATATGCCTCAGGATCGAAGTACCACGTCAAGCCGGCCCTGATCGGCGCCGGCGCCGCGATGGTGAACGGGTTTCCACCGCCGAGCCGTTGGAACGTGATCGTCGGCGTCACGTCACCCGCGCCGCCGTTCTGGATGAGCAGTCCGTTCGCGTACGTTCTCGGCACGACGCCGTCGCGTCGCAGGTACGGCAGGAAGACGTCGCCGAATGACGGCTGCGGGGTCCCGTTGTAGCTGAAGCCTCGGGGAGCGCTCGTGGTGGGAGCATCGTCGTGCGCGTTCGCGATCACGCCGATCGGCTGCGTCGACGTGAGCACCACCGAGTAGTAGCGGCCGGCGCGGACCAGGGCCTCGACCGATGGATCGACGAAACGCGATCGGCCCGGGGCGATGGTCCGGTTGAGCGTCGCGACGGACGCGCCGTCGTAGCTCACGAAGCGTGCCGTCACCACCGCGTCCACCGTGCCGAAGTTCTGCATCACGAACGTCGTGACCCAGCGAGCGTTGCACGTCGCGTCGGTCTGCGGAACGGCCGAGCACGGGGCCGGCTCCGGCTTCGCGACGAACGGCAGATAGACCGTCGTCGCGCCGGTCGTCAGTCCGTTGTACGAGAGCGCCTCGGCGCGCGCCGGCGTGCCCAGTCCCTGGTGTTCGTTGACGACCGAGACGACCTCAGAGCCGAACGACTTGACGACGACGGAGAACTGCGCGTCGGCGGGCAGGTCGGCATCGTTGTTCGGGTAGTCGGCGAAGCTCGTCGCCGGTGCGAGATCGCTCACCTTCCGGCACGCGACGAGGCCACCATCCGAGAAGCGATAGAACGACACCTCGAGCGTGGCCTTCTTGACGCCGACGTTCTGAACGATGAAGGGCGTCACCCAGCCCGACGGCCCGCCGAGCATCTTCGTGATGTTCGGAAGGAACACCGTCGTCGTTGGCGTTCCCGGCGTGCCGCATGCCGCTGCCGACGCGGTCGGTGCGCCCGTGGTCATCGTTGCCGCGGCGGCGGGTCGCGCGCTCGCACCGAGAGACAGCGCGAACACATAGACGATCACGGCAGCGAGCTTCCTCACGGCAACGAGTATCGGAGAAGCTTTCGGCGGGTGGCCATTCCTCTTCGGTTCATCTTTTCGGCGGCCCCGGACGAATGCACCATGCGGGAGGACCTAAGTCCTGTTCATCTCGCGTCGATGCAGGCCTTGTTCATCTAGACGTAGAACGCAGGTCGTCTGCGTGTTGTGTGGAGGCCGTGACTGCTGATAACGATCTGATGTCCGCGCGCTGGGCGGCCTAAGCCCTCGCCAACAAATCGCGCAGGGCCGCGACATCTCGCGCGTACTCCTCGTCGGGGATCAGCGGCTCGTTCTGCAGGTCGATGCGCATGAAGTGCGGCGGATGGCCCGGCTCGCCGTCGTTCAGATAGCGCGGCACGACGTGCGTGTGCAGATGCGGGAGCGAATTGCCGAGCATCTCGAAGTTCATCTTGATCGGCTGGTACTGCGTTTCGATCGCGCGGCCGACGCGAAGGACCTCTTCGAAGTACGCGCTCGCCTCGTCCCTGCTCAGCTCGGTGGGATCCGCGACATGGCGGCCGCGCCAGATGACAACGCAGTAGCCTCGCTGTCCGACTTCGTTGCGCACCAGGAACGCGTCGGACACCTTGCCCCTGACGATGCGGACGTTGCCGTGGACCTCGTCGGGGCGTCCTTCATCGCACATCGGGCAGTTCTTGCCGCGGACGCGCTCGCTCCAGTCCGCCGGCCACCCGCGCTTCATCGCTCGGGAACGCTAGCGTCTCGCGTGAAAGTCACGATCCTCTCGAAATCGGGTTCGTAGCCCTTCGTCGTTTCGACAACGAGACGTGGCGTCCCGATGTCGATCTGGAACACCGAGTCGTCGCCGGTCCACTCCTCCAGCACGGCACTGTCGATGTGGACGCGGTGTCTGCCGCGCGCGGCGCGCTCCGCGAAGCGCTCTCGACTGACCGGCGTTCGGCAGACGATCAGGACCGTGGGTGCCAGCGCGGCCAAGGCTCGTAGGGGCGGCTCCGAGATGCCACACCGGAAGTTGCTCTCCAGGATGAGGCCCTGCCCGCCCGCCAGCACGTGGTGGGCGACGGTGAACAACACGCTGTATGCCGCGACGCCAAGCTGACGTGACCAATCGAGGTCACCCGTCGGGAACGGCGCCGCGAGCGCCTCCTTGATGTCGTCTTTGCTGATCACCGGCAGCTCGAGCGATTCGCCAAGCTCGCGCGCGAGCGTCGTCTTTCCGGTCGCGGGCGCGCCGGCGACGATCACGAGGCGGCGGCTCATGGCCCAACGATATGGTGTGAAAGACTCGTTTCGTGAACGTCGCGTGGCTGCACGTCGCGCCCGTCAAAGGACTGCGGATCGAGGAGCGCGAAAGCGTCGAGCTCGGCCTACACGGTGTCGACGACGATCGCCGTTTCTGCGTCGTTGACGAGACCGGTCGGCTGCTCAATGGCAAGCGGCTCGCGCCGCTGACGACCATCGCCGCTCGCTTCGACATGCAGACCGGCCACCTCCACCTGCGCATGCCGAATGGATCGTCGGTCGGCGGCACCGTCGCCGTCGGCGAGCCCATCACCGTGACGATCTACGGGCACGCTGCGCCCGGTCACCTCGTCGAGGGTGCGTGGGGGGCCGCTCTCAGCGACGAGCTCGGGCGCCCGGTCCGTCTCGTCCGCTTCGATGGTCCTGGCAACGGCCACGATCGCGCCGACGACGCGGCCGGCGCGACGCTGCTCTCGACCGGATCGCTCGAGCGGCTGCGAGAGGAGGCGAATTCCGCTGAGCCAGTCGACCCACGACGCTTCCGCATGCTGATCGGCGTGTCGGGCGCGAGCGCGCACGAGGAGGATGCATGGATCGGCCGTCGCGTCCGCGTCGGCGACGCCATCGTCGTGCCGGCGGGCAACGTCGGCCGCTGCGTCGTCACGACGCGGGATCCCGAGACGGCCGAACCCAGCCTCGACACGCTGGAGCTGCTCGCGCGCTACCGCACTGGCGTGACGACGACCGAACCGCTCGCTTTCGGTGTCTGGGCACACGTCGAGCGCGCCGGATCCGTCCGTCTCGGCGACGTGGTGGAGGTGGATCCGTGAGCGATATCACCGTGCGCGCGGTCTCGCCCGACCAACATGAGGCGGTGATGCACTACTTCGACATGGTCGCCTATGCGGACAATCCGAACTGGTCTCGCTGCTTCTGCATGGAGAGGCTCGTCGAGAACTACGAGTCGAGCACGAAGCAGCAGAACCGCGCGCGACGCAGCGCGCTGATCCTCTCGGCGAAAGCCAACGGACTGGTCGCGTACCGGCTCGGCCGCATCGTCGGCTGGTGTCACGCCGCACCGAAGCTCGAGCTACTGAACGTCGAAGGCACGAAAGACCCGAAGGTCGGGGCGATCGTGTGTTTCGTCGTCGCGCCGGACCAGCGCAGACAGGGTGTCGCGACGACGCTGCTCGAGGCAGCGCTGGAGCACCTGCGGAAGCGAGGCATGACCGCGGTCGAGGCCTACCCGGTGCTCGGCGAGATCGACACAACGCGCTGGAGCCAGGTGAACTACCTCGGTCCGCTCTCGATGTATCAAAAGGCGGGTTTCGAGGTCGTCGAGACGAACGACGGCTCAGGCGTCGTTCGACGCACCCTGTAATCTCGATCCGAATGAATGCCCGCATCGTCGGTCTCCATCTTCACGAGCGTCATGGCGAGCATCCGCGCCCCGTCGCGGAGGTGCTCGGGCGCGTCGGCGGCGGGATCGAAGGCGATTCGCACGCGCATCGCGCGAGGCGCGCCGTCGTGATCGTCGACCGCTCCGTGTACGAAGGGCTCGGTCTGCGGCCCGGCGACCTGCGCGAACAGCTGACCGTCGAAGGGCTCCCGGGCGTGACGACGCTCCCGCCGGGCACCGAGATCCGCGTCGGCGGGATCACGCTCCGCGTGAACGGCGAGGCCGCGCCCTGTACGCACATCGGCGAGCTGGTCGGCAGCGACGACGCCGTGGCCTTCCAAGCAAGCCTGGCGGGACGACGCGGTGCCGAGTGCACCGTGATCGCCGTCGACGGTCCGGCGCGGATCGGCGACGGCGTCGAGGTCCTGCCTGCACGCGTGGGCGTCTAGCGCCATTTCGCGACCGTCCGGGCGCTGTTCCGCAACCTTCGCTTCCGGTACAAATTCCGGCAGTGACAAAGGTTCGCTCGTCCGCAGCAGCAGCAACCGCCGCAGGAGGTGGAGGCTGAGTCGCGTCGACTGAGCGAAACGTCGAGACCGACGAAGCCTCCCAGGACCGGGGGGCTTTTCTGTTTCTAAGGAGGTAGCGGTGAGCGACGAGCGCGATGCCTGTGCGCTGGTCGGGGTCGCCCGCAAGGACGGTCGGCCTTCGCGCGACGTGCTCGACGGCGTCCTCCACGGCATGGCCGCGCTCGCGCACCGCTCCGGTCTGGTCGATGGCGAGGGCGACGGTGCCGGCGTGCTCACCGACATCCCGCGAGGCCTCTGGGCGAATGTCCTTCGCCTGTCGGGTGGCGACGCGAGCCTCGTTCGCGGCGCGCGCTTTGCCGTCGGTCATCTCTTCATCCCGCCGGCCGACGTCGACGCCGATCAGGCCGCCGTGCGTCGCAGCCTGGTGCGTCACGGCGTCGAGATCCTCGTCGAGCGCGAGGGCACCACCGACAGCAGCGCGCTGGGTCCGCGCGGCCGCACCGAGGAGCCGCGCTTCTGGCAGCTCGCGCTTCTCGCGCCGTCGCGCGACGGTCCCGGCTCGCGCGCGCTCTACGAAGCCGCGGTCGAGATCGAGCGGCTCACCGCGGCCACGGTCGTGAGCCTGTCGCGCCATACCGCGGTCTACAAGCTGCGCGGCGCCGGCCATCAGCTGCCGCGGTACTTCGCCGATCTCGGCGACCCACGCTTCGCGACCTCGATGGCGTTCGGCCACAACCGCTACGCCACGAACACGAGCACCAGCTTCGATCGCGTTCAGCCGTTCGCCTCGTTCGCGCACAACGGCGAGATCAACACCATCGGACGCCTGCGCGAAGAAGCGAAGGCGCTGCGCATCCCGCTCTCGCGTTCAGGCAGCGACTCGCAGGACGTCGACGCGGTGCTGCGGGGCATGGTCCTCGGCATGCGCCTCACACCGATCGAGGCGATCGAGCTGCTCTTCCCGCCGATCGTCAACGAGATCAAGCGCATGCCCGCGGAGCTGCAGGACCTATACATCCAGGCGCGCGCGGCGTTCGGTCCGTTCGCGCAGGGACCGGCCGCGTTCCTCTCGCGCGTCGGCGACACGTGTCTCTTCGGCGTCGACGCGCTCGGTCTGCGTCCGCTATGGCACGTCGAGACGCCGGACGAGCACGTCTTCGCGAGCGAGCGCGGATTCGTCCCGCTCGAGCGATACGTCCGCGATCCGTATCCGCTCGGGCCCGGCGAGCGCGTCGGTCTGCGGCGCACGAGCGCGGGGTGGCGCTTTCTCGACCAGGACGCGCTGCGGCGCGCGTTCGTCGCGGACCGCACGGCGCGCGGCGTCACTGTGGATGGCATCCGCGAGCGGATCGAGTGCGGCGGTCCGGAGGAAGAGCTCGAGAGCGTCCGCCGCCCCGGCGCCCGCCGGGAGCCGACGGCGCGCTGGCAGATCGCGACACCGCCCGACGAGCTCGACGACCCCTCACAGCGACGAGAGCACCAGTTCGCGTCGCTCGGCTTCGAAGGGGACGACCTGAAGATGGCGCAGTTCGCGGCGCAGACCGCCAACGAGCCGATCGGCTCGCTCGGCTGGGACGGGCCGCTCGCGGCGCTGTCGGCCGCGCGCCCGAACCTCGCGGACTACTTGCACGAGACGGTCGCGGTCGTGACCAATCCAGCGATCGACCGCGAGCGTGAGATCGAGCACTTCTCGACGCGCGCGCTCCTCGGCCCGCGCCCGCTGCCGCGCGCGGCCTCGACGCGTGGTCGCGATCGTGGGCGCTGGATCGAGCTGCGCATGCCGATCCTTCTCGGCGGTCATGCGCCCGAGACCGGCCTACGCGGTGACGATCATCGGGCGCTCGCGCGGAAGCTCGGGACGTGGATCGTCGAGGACGTCGTCGTGCAGTTCACCGCGGACGGCGCGCGCGTGCCGGTGATCCTCGAGGCGGACCGCGATTGGGAGGAGCACCCACGCGACGCGCTCGCGCGTCTCGGCGCGCAAGCCTGTCGCGGCGTGCGCGGTGGCGCGACGCTCGTCGTCGTGCAGGACCGCCACGTCGTCGACGAAGGGCGCGCCTGGCTCGATCCGCTCCTCGTCGTCGCCGCCGCGCACCGCGCGCTGATCACGCAGCCGTCGCGCAACGGCTCGCTGCGGCGCGAGTGCGCGATCGTCGTGTCGGCGGGCAGTCTCCGCAACCTCCACGACCTGATGGTCGCGCTCGCTCTGGGCGCCGACGCGGTGAACCCGTACCTGTTGCTCGAGTACGCGCTGTCGCTCGGCGATCCCGATGCGCTGCCGAACCTCGTCGAGGCCCTGCGCAAGGGAATGGAGAAGGTGATCTCCACCCTCGGTGTGCACGAGATCCGCGGCTACGGCCGGCAGCTCTCCGCGATCGGCGTCGCGCCCGAGGTCGCGCGGATGCTGGGCCTTACGACGTTCTGCGCGAGTGACGAGAGCGGCCTGTCGTGGGAGCGCATCGGCGTGGACGGCTTCGATCGCGCCACGATGCTGCGCGAGCGGCGACCGGCTCGCATCGAGCCGGTGTTCCGCATCTACCCGCGCGTGTGGAAGGCCGGGCTCGCGGTCGCGAACGGCGAGCAGCCCTACCGGACGTTCGCGGACAAGCTCGAAGAGTTCGAGCGCACCCATCCGGTCTCCGGGGAGCACGACGCGCCCGTCTACATCTCGTCGATGTCCTTCGGCTCGCAGGGCGAGACCGCGTATCGCGCGTACGCGGAAGCCATGGCGCGCATGGATCTCCTGTGCATCAACGGCGAAGGCGGCGAGCTGCCCGATCTCATCGGCAAGTACCCGCGCAATCGTGGCCAGCAGATCGCCTCCGGCCGCTTCGGCGTGTCGGCGCTGCTCGCGAATTCGTCCAACTACCTCGAGATCAAGATCGGTCAGGGCGCGAAGCCGGGCGAGGGTGGACATCTTCCCGCGAAGAAGGTCTCGGTGAAGGTCGCGCTCGCGCGCAACGCGCGACCGGGCGTCGACCTGATCTCGCCCTCGAACAACCACGACATCTACTCGATCGAGGACCTCGCCCAGGTCGTCCACGAGCTGAAGACCGTCAACCCGCGCGCGCGCGTCGCGGTGAAGATCCCCGTGACGCCGGACGTCGGCATCATCGCGTGCGGCATCGCGAAATCGGGCGCCGACATCATCACGCTGTCGGGTTATGACGGCGGAACCGGCGCCGCGCGGCAGCACGCGCTGCGGCGCGCCGGCCTTCCGGCCGAGATCGGCGTCGCCGAGGCGCACCGCGCGCTCGTCGCGAACGGCCTGCGCGACCAGGTGCAGGTGTGGTGCGACGGCGGGATGAAGAGCGCGCTCGACGTGGCGAAGATGCTGTGCCTCGGCGCGGACCGCGTCGGGTTCGGGACCATGGCGATGGTCGCGATCGGCTGCACGATCTGCCGCGGCTGCCAGCTCGACACCTGTCACGTCGGCATCGCGACGCAGATCGCCTCGGCGGTCGAGGCGACGGAGCGCGGCCTCAAGCGTTTCGAGCCGCAGGAATTCGAGCGAGCCGTGACGAACCTCGTGCGCTTCTTCAGCGCGCTGCGCGACGAGCTCGCGCGCATCACCGCGCTCCTCGGCGTGTCGTCGACGGAGGAGCTCGTTGGCCGCACCGATCTGCTCGCGCAGGCGCGCGGCCTGGACCGCATCGATCTCTCCGGCCTCCTCGCGCCAGCGGGTCCGGTGCGGCGGGGCGGCCGCGAGCTGCGCGTGCTCGCCGCGGCGGGCGGACCGAGCGTCGAGGCGCACGCCGGCGACGAGTCCGAGGGCCCACGGCTCGGCAGCGAGCATCGGTTCGTCGCGACCGCGACCGCGGGTCAGCTCGCGCGGCAGCGCATCGCCGGTGCTGTCGTCACCGAGCTCGCCTCTTCGTTCGGACAGGGCTCCGTCGCGGGGAACGGCTTCGGCGCGTATTCGACAGACGGCGTTTCGCTCCGCATCGCCGGCGGCGCGCAGGACGGCGCGGCGAAGACCGCGCTCGGCGGCACCTTCGCCGTGCTCAAGGCGCGCAACGCGAACGGCGACTTCGTCGACGGCTCGGTGGGGAAATGCTTTGGCTACGGCGCGCAGCGCGGACGCTTCTACGTGCAGGGCGGCGCGGACGCGCGCGCCGGCATCCGACTGTCGGGGGCCGACGTGTTGTTCGGTGGCGACCTCCGCGGCTTCGCGTTCGAGTACATGACCGGCGGCCGCGCCGTCGTGCTCGGCGATCCGGGTCGTTGGATCTGCTCGGGCATGAGTGGCGGCGTGGTGTTCCTCCGCCACGAGCCCGCGCGCGGCCTCGACGAGCGCGGCCTGCGCGACCGTTTCGCGAAGGGCGCGAAGGTGAGCCTGCGGCCGCCCGCATCCGACGAGGACCTCGTCGCGCTGCGCGATCTCGTCGGCAGCTACGCGACACTGCTGCACGAGAGCGGGCAGACCGAGACCGCTGCGGCGACACGCGCGCTGCTCGACGACGCTGCGACCCATTTCCGCGTCGTGCGGCCGGGCGCCGACATCGTGGATCAAACGATCTCGACGGAGTGACGGGAACCAACGACGCCGCAGCGCTGTATCAACGGTGACATGAAGCGGCACTGGCGCGTCACCGGCCTGGCGCTCGCCTTCCTGCTGGCCGGCTGCGCCGCGCAGGTCGCCGCGCCGCGCGACACCGAGCCGTCACCGTCGGCGTCGGCGAAGCCTTCGGCGACGAACGCGACGACGGACGTCCTATACATCCAGGGATCCGGAAGCGGTGCCGATGCCCGCATCGCGGTGATCGACGCGCGGACTGGCACCGTCGTGCGCGAGCTACCGAACGGCGTGCTGTCGCGCGACCGGTCCCAGCTCTATACGACCGAGACCATGAAGGGCGGCACGCAGACGCAGATCCGCGTGCTCGAGCTGGCGAGCGGCCGCGAGACGCGCTCGTTCACGATCGATGGCTACTTCCACACGCTCTTCGACTACTACGCACCCGTCGGCCCGGCCGGCGACGGCAGCTGGCTCGTCCTGACCGGCGACCCGATCAAGCTCGATGACAAGTACGTGACGCGCTACGCCGTCGTGAACACGCTGACGGGAGCGGCGTCGAGCCTCGAGCTCCGCGGCGACTGGCCATACGAGTTCGTGGCGGTCTCGCCCGATGGCAAGCGCATCTATTTCACCGATCTCTCCGCCTCCTCGCAGCCGGTGGGGATCCGCGGGTTCGATCTGACGACGCGCACGCTCGCGCCGGCACCGGTGGCCGGGTCCGCCTGGAACAAGTGGCAGGCCGGTGGCTGGCGCAGCGGGATCGTCACCTCGGCCGATGGGCGCTGGTCGTACAGCGTCAACACCGGCACGGAGGAGCCATCGTTCATCCTCGCGCTCGATGCCGTCAACGATCGCGCGCAGCGCATCGAGCTCCCCGCGGATCAGTCGGCCGGTTTCGAGAAGGCGATGCTGTGGTCGCTCGTGCCTTCGAACGACGGCAAGATCCTTTACGCGGTGAACCCGGCGATCGGCGCGATCGACGAGATCGCGGTCCCAGCGATGACCGTCCGCCGGACCGCGCACCTCCCGGTCAGTCGCGCCGACAGTGGCGCGCTCGCCGCGCTGCGGCAGGCCGTGTTCCCCGTGGCCGATGCGAAGCGTCTACTGCGTTCGGGAGCGACGCTCTCGCCGGACGGACGCACGCTCTACGCCGCGGGCGAGCGCGGGATCGCCGCGATCGACACCGACACGCTCGTGGAGAGCGCGGTCCTCGCCAAGGACGCTAGCTACGACACGCTCGCGCTCTCCCCGGACGGAGAACGGATGTACGTGATCACGCCCGACGCCTGGAGCACGATCGCGATCATCCGTACGCGTGACGGCTCGTCGGCAGGTGGATTCCGCCTGCCGTGGTATCCGGGCGCGATCGTCCGCGTCGATCTCGGCCGCTAGGACAGCAGCGCCAGCAGCCGATCGAAGACAGCGGCGCCGCTCCGCACTCGGCGAGGACCGATCGCGAGCAGATCGAGCGTGAGACCGGATTCGGGCAGCCCGAAGCGAACGCGCCCGGGCTCGAGGGCGTCGATCGCGCGGTACCACCGAAGGAGCGAGTCGCGCAACAGGACGTGTCGCTCGAAGCCGCGACGCCGGCGCGTCGTATCGGCATCGCGTCGAGCACGCAGTGTCTCTTCCGTGACGTCCGACACGAGGTAGAGATCCGCGAGGGCGTATTCGCCGGCGCTGAACGCCACGCGCGACGCCTCGCGCTGCAGATCCCACTCCCATTTTGGAACCTGCCCCGACCGCCACAGTGTCCAGACGTAATGAAGCTTGAACGGATCGACGTCCACCACCACGAGTCCGTCGCGTCGTTCGCGCTCGAGTACCCGCTTCCACCGATCGACATTCCGTTCCACCCAGAAATGGGCCTGCGCCTCGGGGTCCTCGGGCACGGTTGCCTGATCCGGCAACTCTTCGAGCAGCGCGTGCGCCCTGCCGTGGGTGCGGCACCACGTCGTCTTGCCCGCGCCGCTCGGGCCCTCGACGACGACGATCACGCGCGGCAGCCTATCTGCCTCGGACGGGGTAGTACCAACGGAGTCGGCTCTCGGTACCGATTCGGCTATGGCATCGCCGAGGCCTCCGCCGGAGAGTTCGGGTAGCGGCCACCGCGCAGCGGTGGCAAGGCAGGGGAGGCGCGCGGTGACACGACGGGGGGCCGATCGTCACGTCCGCTGGATAGCGCACGCGTTCGCGACCGTCGTCGCGCTCGCCGTGACCGCGACCATCGTCGCGCTGTCCTTCGGCCTTCTCGCAGTCCGCTTCGTGGGACTCGACGCCTACGTCGTTCAAGGCGGACCGACGGAGCCGTCGCTGCCGATCGGCGCGCTCGTGCTGGTCGCGCCGATCCCATCCACTGCCGTGCGGGTCGGTGATCTCGTGACCATCACACTTCCGGACCGTGTCCTCACGCATCGCGTCGTCGCGATCGAGCAGAACGACGGCCGCGAAGTCTTCATGCTGCGCGGCGATGCGTCGGCGTCGCCGGATCCGGTGGTCGTTCAGCCTTCGCCGGTCGTCGGCAAGCCGTGGATCGCTATCCCGACGCTCGGGTACGCGGTCAGCTACGCGGAGGCGTACTCGTCGCCGATCTTCATCGGGCTCATCGTGTGGGTCCTCGTCGTGATCGCGGTGCGCGCGCTTGG
>VBEZ01000023.1 GCA_005882255.1 Chloroflexota bacterium
CCTGCGGCTCGTACCCGCATTCGGCGCAGTACGTGATCTTGACCTTCACCGGCTTCTCGGTCACACCGCAACCTTGCTGACAAGCTCGCGCAGCTCGCGCTGCACTTCGGCGTTGGCGAACGACACCATGTTCTCGCGCATCTTTCGCAGCTCGGCCTGCAGCCTCGTTCGCACCTCTTCCGGCAGTTGGTCAACAGGCGCGTCGGGCGAACCGAATTCCGGATGCGCGGCGAAGATCTTCTTCCGTTCCTCGGCGCGACGCGCGGTCACCGACGCCGGTCGCTCGATCCAGTGCCCCAGCTCGCGGAAACCCTGGTCAAAGAACACGAAGACCGGGATCGATTGATATTTGCCTTGATTCAGCCACCGCTCCATGAGATCGAGGTTCTGGTCGCGATAGAAGACGCGGACGTCGAGCGTGGACGCGTCCTTCGCGAGCCGACCGAGGATCGGCAGGTTGGCGACCACATCGCCGCACCAGTCCTCCGCCAGCACGAGGACGCGAACACCCTTCGGCAGCGACTTGAAGGTCCGCACCGTCGCCGGGTCGAGGGCGACCCGCGCCTCGTTCTCCGCGAAGCGATCCTGGTTGCGCGTCATCGCGGCTTTGAATGCGTCGTAGGTGAGGCCGGTATCCCAGCGCGCACGATCAAGGGTCATGTCATCCCTCCGCGTCGGAATGTATCCATCTTGACAGAACACGCATCCCGGACAGCGTGTTCCCGCCCTGTCCCGCACATACACTGCCAACGTGCCCACGATCACCGATCCGTCTGTCACGCTGCGTCGTGGCAGCCTTGCGTTCCGGCCCGCGACGCTCGACGACGCGGCGTTCGCGGCTGACGTCGCGACCGCGTCGCGCCCGGACGAGCCCGAGGACGCCGCGTCGTGGCGACACTGGTGGGCCACCGACGACCCCGCCTGGACCAACGAGCGCTTCATCGTCCTCCGTGACGGCACCCCCATCGGCTTCGCGCGCCACAAACACGCGCCGTGGGATCAGATGAAGAAGCGCTACGGGCGCATCGGTTTCGAGATCCTGCCCGCCGAGCGCACCGACGCGCAGCTCCGGACCGTGTTCGACGTGATCGAGGATCGCGCGCGATCGTCCGGCACGCGGATCTTCACGGGCTACGCGCGCGAGGACGACGACTGGCTCGCGCGGTGGTTCGCCGAGCGCGGGTATCGTGAAGAGCGGCGAAGCAAGGCGTGGGAGCTCGACCTCGTCGCGCAGCGTGGACGGATCGAGACGCTGGCCGCGGAAAGCCGTCAGAAGATGCGCGCGGCGGGCATCACGATCCACACCATCGACCGGGACGGCGATCCGGACAAGTTCCACAAGATCCACGAGATGAGCGAGGAGGCCGCGTCGGACGTTCCGACGACCATCCCGCATGTCCGTGAGGCGTTCGAGGTCTTCGTCCGCTGGTTCGATGCGCCGACCGTGCGCTTGGATCGGATGTGGATCGCACGCGAGGCGGACGACATCGTCGGCATCTCGGTCCTTTCGTATCCGCCTACGCGTGGGAACGTCTGGACGGACTGGACCGCCACCGCGCGCAAGGTGCGCGGCCGCGGCGTCGCGCGCGCGCTCAAGCTCGAGACCGTCATGCAGGCGACCCTGCTCGGTGTGAAGAACGTGCGCACCGAGAACGACGGCGAGAACGCGCCCATCCTGCATCTGAACGAAGCCATGGGCTACACGCGCATCCCTGGTTGGGTCCAGTACTTGAAGGACGCGACGGGCTAGCGCGACTCCTCAGGCGTGATGCCGAGAGCGAGGCGCTCGCCGCGGCGCACGACCGTGACGAGCATCGACGCGCCGACCCGTTCCGCGGTCAACGCGCGCTGCAGATCCGAAAGCGTCGCGAGGCCCGCGCCGTCGAGCGCGACGAGGATGTCGCCCTCCCGGATACCGGCACGTCGGGCCGGCGAATTCGACGTGACCTCGAGGACTCGGATGCCGGATTCCACTCCCAGTCCGAGCGACAGCGACAGCTGCCGTCCTATCGGTGTTGCCGCGCCGGAGATGCCGAGGTAGGCGCGACGGACGCGACCGTCGCGGATGAGCGCGGTCGCGACGAGCCGCGCGGTCGCGGCCGGGATCGCGAAGGCGATGCCCTGCGCCATGGCGTTGATCGCGGTGTTCACGCCGACGACCTTGCCGTGCGTGTCGACCAACGGACCGCCCGAGTTGCCTGGATTGAGCGCCGCGTCGGTCTGGATGACGTTCTCGATGATCCGGCCGTCCTTGGCGCGTAGCGAGCGGCCCAGCGCGCTGACCACGCCCGTCGTTACGGTCGATTGGAGACCCAGCGGATCACCGATCGCGATCACCAGCTGACCGACACGGAGCGCGTCCGAATCGCCGAGCTCCGCCGCGGGAAGAGACGGCCCGAGCACGCGCACCAGCGCGAGATCGGTCGCCGCGTCGCTGCCGACGACGGGAGCGCGATAGCTCGCGCCTTCCGCGAACGCGACCTCGACCTCGGCCACGCCCTCGACCACGTGCGCATTCGTCAGCACGTAGCCGTCCGGGGTGATCACCAGGCCGCTGCCGCCGCCGCGGCCGCGTCGCACGTGGGCGACGGCCGGGGTCACGCGCTCCACGACGCGGATGACCGCTTGCGAGTACGCGTCGAGGAGCGCGCTGGCCGGGTCGGAGTCCGCGTTGGCCGCGCGCCGGATCTCTGTGGCCATGCTCAGTTCAGCGGGCCCTGCTGCCGGACCGCGCCGACCTGCTCGACGGCGGCTTTCAGCTCCTCGAGCCACTCGCCCTGCTTCTGCTGGACCAGCTTGACGCACCACGCGAGCGCGTGAGCACGGCTGCGGGCCACACCCGAGTCGACCAGCGCGTCGAGGACCTCGCGCTCGGGCAGGCGCAGTCGTGTCATCGCCGGAACGGTGAGGTGCGTGAACATCTCCTTCGCATCGCCGCAGCGCGCGCCCCACGAGACTTTGCGCCCGAAGCGCTTCTCGGCTTCCTCGGAGATCTGCATGCGCAGCTCGCGCGTGTCCTCGCGGAACTGCTTGATGCGGCCCGATCGCGCGGCGTTCGCGGCCTCCGGGCCCGCGTCGCCCGGCAGCTGGACGTCCGCCAGCGTGCCGATGATCCAGATCTCGTCACGATCCGCTCGCACCTCGGGCGCGCCGGTGAACCAGTCCTTGGGAAGACGGCCGGCGAACCAGCCCTTCAGCTCGTCATTTGCGCTCATTCTTGCCTCCAATTACCTCGTAAGCTTCGTAATTATGTAATCACGAGGTTTGCCGGAGCGCAAGGGGTTACTTGCGAGCACCTCCGCCGACCGCGCCTCGGAGGCGCGGATCGAGCGCGTCGCGTAGCCCGTCGCCGACGAGGTAGAGGCACAGGACCGTCACGAGCACGGCGATGCCGGGTGGGTAGATCAGGTAGGGCGCCTTGCCAAGGTACTGCGACGCGTTCGTCAGCATGTTCCCCCACGACGGCGTCGGTGGCTGGATACCGAAGCCGATGAACGAGATCGCCGACTCGATCAGGATCAGCTGTCCGACCTCGATCATCGCGAGCACGATCATGAGCGGCAGGATGTTCGGAGCGATGTGGCGGACCATCAGGCGGACGGGCGTGCTGCCGACGGTCCGCGCGGCCACGACGTACTCGCGCTCGCGCAGCGCGATCGTCTGGCCGCGCGCGTAATTCGCGATCCCCAGCCAGCCGAGCC
>VBEZ01000024.1 GCA_005882255.1 Chloroflexota bacterium
CACCGCAGCGGGCGCGCGCGAGTTCGCGACTGCGGACGGGATCGATGGCGCACTCGTCGGCGGAGCCTCGCTCAAGACCGAGGAGTTCGGAGCGATCGTGCGGGCCTTCGCGTGACGGCGGCGTACCGACCGGTCGTGCTCTGCGTGCTCGATGGATGGGGGATCGCGCCGGATGGACCGGGGAATGCGGTGACGCGCGCGAAGACCCCGCGTCTCGACGCGCTCTTCGAGCGGTATCCGCACGCGACGCTCGAGGCCAGCGGCCGCGCCGTCGGGCTGCCGGAGGGAGTGATGGGTAACAGCGAGGTCGGCCATCTCACCATGGGCGCCGGCTACATCAGCTACCAGGAGCTCGTGCGGATCAGCGACGCGATCGACGACGGCACCTTCTTCGAGAACGCGGCGCTCCGTAAGGCGTGTGCCGCCGCTCGCGAGCGCGGGACGCTCCATCTCCTGGGTCTCATCTCGACCGGTGGCGTGCACGCCGACATGAAACATCTCGCCGCGCTGATCGAGCTCGCGAAGCGCGAGCGCGTCGCGCGTGTGGTCGTGCACGCGTTCCTCGACGGCCGCGACATGCCGCCGCGCAGCGCGCTCGAGCTGTTGCCCCGGATCACCGCCCCGATCGCGACCGTGCACGGGCGCTACTACGCGATGGACCGCGACAAGCGCTGGGAGCGCACCGAGCTGTCGTACGACGCGATCGTCGACGCGAAGGGACCGCGCGCGGAAAGCGCGACCGCGGCTGTGGAGCGGTGCTACGAGGAGAGCTCGTGCAGCGACGAGCTGATGAAACCGCAGGTCGTGCGCGACGGCGCGCCGATACGAGACCACGACGCGGTGATCTTCTTCAACTTCCGACCCGACCGCGCGCGGCAGCTCACGTGGGCGCTGATGCAGAAGGACTTCGACGGCTTTCGGCGCGCGCGCGTCCCGCAGGACCTCACGTTCGTGACGCTGACCGAATACAAGGTCGGGATCCCCGGCGTGACGGCGGCATTCGCGCCCGCCGAGGTGGTGCCGATGGCCCAGGTCCTATCGGAGGCGGGCCTGAAGCAGTTCCACACCGCCGAGACGGAGAAGTACGCTCACGTGACGTATTTCTTCAACGGCGGCCGCGAGCCGCCGTTCCCCGGCGAGGACCGCGTGCTCGTGCCCTCGCCCAAGGTCGCCACCTACGACCTGCGCCCGGAGATGAGCGCCGCGGGCGTCGCCGACACGCTGGTGAAGGCCATCACGGGTGGTGCCTACGACTTCGCGATCGTGAACTTCGCGAACCCCGACATGGTCGGACACACCGGCGACTTCGGGGCGACCCGCGCCGCGATGGCCGCGACCGACGGCGCGGTCGGGCGCGTCGTCGATGCGACGATGGCCGCGGGCGGTTGCGTGATCGTCACCGCCGATCACGGAAATGCCGAGGAGCTGCTGTTCCCCGACGGCAGCCGGAACACGCAGCACTCACTCAATCCCGTACCGGTCGTGTTCGTCGCCCGCGACGCGGAGCGCTACTCGCTGCGCGACGGCGGCCTGCGCGACGTGGCGCCAACGCTGCTGACGCTTCTCGGTCTGCCGGTTCCTGCGCGCATGACCGGCCGCTCGTTGCTCCAGCCGCGGTCGCAGTGATGCGGGCGAGTCGCTCGTGGTGGGTATACGCGGTCGTCGCGGCGGCGTTCGCAGCGCTTACCGTTGGTCACTGGCTGTGGGCACTCGCGGGGGACGGGCCGCTGCTCTATGGAGAAGGAGCGGTGGCGCACGCCGCGATCCTCGCGCGCGATCACCTCGAGTACACGTTCACCGCGCGCTATGGAGACGTGACGCCGATCTTCACCGCGGCGAACTATCCGCCGCTGTACTTCCACCTCGCGGGCATCGGCGATCCGTTCATCACCGGGCGCGCGGTCAGTATCCTCGCGAGCCTTTGCGTCGCCGGTGCGATCGTGTGGCGGGCGCGCGCGGCCGGCGGGGCGGTTGCCGCGACCATCGGGCTCGCGTGGCTTGGATCCGTTCCGGTCATGCAGTGGGGTGCCGCGCTCAAGCCCGACGCCGTGGCGCTCGCTCTCACGGTGGGCGCGGTCCTGGCGCTCGGGCGCGACCGTCCGATGCACTCGCTGTCTGGCGCGTTGATCGGCATGGCGGCGATGGCGAAGCCGACCGCGCTGTTGCCCGCGGCCGTCTTCTTCATCTTCGTCGCACGCCGCGATCCGATCGCGGCGCTGCGCGCTCTCGGTGCCGGCGTCGCGGCCTCGGTCGTTGTCGCGCTGGTGACCGAGGGACCGTCGAAGGCCCTGTACGTCCATGTCTTCGACTGGAACGCGCTCCCCTGGCGGATCGAGTTGCTCGCGGGGTTGGTCGTCGTCGCTGTTCTCGTTCTGGCGGTGCCGGCCGCGACGCTCGTCGCCACGCGGCCGGTCGATCCCGCGCTCACCGCGTACGGCATCGCCGCCGTCGGCGTGCTGTTCCTCGGAGGCCGTGAGGGCGCCACGATCAACTACTTTCTCGATCTCTCCGCCGCTCTCGCATTGGGCGCAGCGGCGGTCGCGACTCGGCTCGCGTCGGGCCGCGCGTACCCGATCGCTTCGCTCACGCAGCTCGTGATCGGGGCAGCGCTGCTCAACCCGTTCCCCTCGGTGCCCAGCCTGCTGCAGCCGACGGGGAAGTGGAGCGATCCGTCACGCGCGACGTTGGTACGCGATCTGCCCGGCATCCTGCTGGTCGAGGACAGCGGCCTTCTCGTCGCGAATGGACGCGAGCCGGTCGTCGACGATCTTTTCTTGTGGTCGAGGATCTACGCGACCGGCCGTTCCTTTCTGGAGGGCGGCCGGCTGGTGGCCGCGGTCCGAGCCGGTACGTTCGACGCGATCGTGAGCGAGGTCGAGCTCGAGCACATCGATGCCGGGCCGGGCTACGAGCGGCAGAGGTGGAATGCCGACCTGGTCGCCGCGGTCCTCGAGCGCTACCAGATGCTGACGCGCAGGTACGGTCTGTGTCAGCCACTCGTGCGCTGTCAGCAGCTGTACGTCTACACGCGTCGCTAGCCCTAGAATGATGTGATCCCGTGGATCTTCTGCAGGTCGCCCAGATCGTCATTGCCATCGCCGTCGGCGCCTCCATCCTGTTGCAGGCGCGCGGCACCGGGCTGTCCTCGACCTTCGGCGGTGAGTCGACCGCTTACCGCAGCCGTCGCGGCCTCGAACGGACGCTGTTCCGGCTGACGATCGTCCTCATCGTCGTCTACGTGGTCATATCGCTCTTGGGCGCTCGTTCAGCCAGCGCCTAAGTGAGGGCCCGCGACAAGTTCATCGTCGTCGCACTGATCGCGCTGTTCGTCGTGGTCAGTGGCGCCGCGATCGCCATCGATCGCGCGGAGACCAAGACGATCGTCCCCGCATACGGCGGCACCTACGTAGAGGGCGTGACCAGCGCGGCGCAGTATCTCAACCCGGTGCTCGCGGCGACGCCGGTCGACGACGATGTCGTGCGGCTCGTGTTCAGTGGCCTCACGCGCTTCCGCAGCGACGGATCCATCGAGGGGGATCTCGCTCAGAGCTTCTCGACCAGCGAGGACGGCAAAGTCTGGGCGTTCCATATCCGCGACGATGCCACCTGGCAGGACGGCAAGCCGGTCATCTCGGACGATGTCGTGTACACCGTCGCGCTGCTGCAGGACAAGGCCTACGTCGGCCCGTACAGCGATGCGTTCCGTGGCGTGAAGGTCGAGCGTGTCGACGATCGCGTGGTGCGCTTCACGCTGCCCGATGCCTACGGCCCGTTCGCGGCGAGCACCACGGTCCCGCTCCTACCGTCGCACCTTCTCGCCAAGGTCGACTACACCGGACTCCCGCGCGTCGCTTTCAATCAGCATCCCGTGGGCAGCGGCCCGTTCCGCGTGATCGAGGCCGACGCGCGGCAGACCATTCTCGGGCGCAACGACTCCTTTTATCGCACGCTGCCGGACCGCACGCGGCCGTATCTCGATCGGCTGGTGCTCCGCTCGTACCCGGACACGTCCGAAGCGCTCACCGCGCTCGGCCGCGGTGAGATCGACGGAGTCGGCGGCCTCTCCACCGGTGATGCGGAACGGGCCCGCGGCCTGAAGAACGTGAACCTGTTCAGCTTCGGGACCAACGACTTCACCGCGCTGTTCCTCAACGTGAGGCCGGATAAGGCGATGTTCCGTGATCGCGCGGTGCGACAGGCGATCGCGACAGCGATCGACCGCGGTCGCGTGCTTCAGGTGGCGGCCGACGGCCGCGGCGCCGTCGCCGACGAGTTCGTGCCGCAGTCGTCGTGGGCGTACATCCGCGACATCACGCGCTACACGCGGTCGTACGACGATGCGAAGGCGCTGCTCGATGCCGCGGACTGGAAGGATCACGACGGCGATGGCGTCCGCGATCGTGGCGGGGTCAAGCTCTCGTTCGCGATCACGACGTCCAACGAGCCCGCGCGCGTAGCCGCGGCGCTGCAGATCTCGGACGACCTCGCCGCGATCGGGATACGCGTGGAGCTGAAGGCGATGCCGTTCACGGAGCTCATCGAGAACGCGGTACCCGACCGCACCTACGACGCCCTGCTCATCGGCGTGAACGTGAGCGGCGATCCCGATCCGTACTCGTTCTTCCATTCGAGTGAGGTCAAGGATCCCGGTCGCAACTTCTCGGGCTACTTCACGTTCACGATGGACCGTAGCCTCGAGGCCGCGCGTCGCACGACGGATCAAACGAAGCGGCGCGAGCTCTACACGATCCGCGCGAGCGCCTGTGGAACGCCGAGGACTGGTATGTGAGGACCGCGCGCCGCTGATCAACTGTGCGGAAGGAGGGACTTGAACCCTCACGACCTTTCGGCCACATGGCCCTGAACCATGCGCGTCTGCCAATTCCGCCACATCCGCTCGAGACCACATTCTACCCTCGCCGCGTCCAAGGTCTGGACCTCCTACCATCGCGTTCGTGCCGAAGCGCGCCACGAGTGTGTGGATCTCTATCGACATGGAAGGCATCGGCGGCATCGCGGCGTACTCGCAGGTGATGATGCAGGGCATCGAGTACGAGCGCGCGCGCCAGTGGATGACGCACGAGGCGAACGCGTGCATCGACGGTGCGGCGAACGGGGGAGCGCGCCGGTTCTGCGTGAACGACTCGCACGGCGCGATGCACAACATCTTCGCCGATGATCTCGACCCACGCGCCGAGCTCGTCGTCGGCACCGCGAAGCCGTGGAGCATGGGCCAGGGCATCGACGGCGGATACGACACCTGCTTCTTCGTCGGCTATCACGGCCGTGCGGGGCATCCGAAGGCGGTGCTCGATCACACCTACGCGAGTCGCGCGATCTTCGAGTGCCGCCTCAACGGCAAGCCCGTCGGCGAGACGACGCTGAACGCGTACCTCGCGGGCCACTTCGGCGCCACGGTCTCGCTCGTGTCCGGCGACGACGCCACCTGCCGCGAGGCGCGTGCCCTCGTGTCGAACGTCGTCACGGTGAAGACGAAGGACGCGACCGGCCGCTTCTCCGCAAAGATGCTCCATCCCAGTCGCGTGCAGGAAGCCCTGCGCGAGGGCGCGACGCGCGCGGTCGAGGCCGCGACACGATCAAAGCCACTCGTCCCGAAAGGCAGCAACGAGATCGAGCTGGTCTTCCTGACCTCAGCGATGGCCGACATGGCCGAGCTCATCCCCACGACGCGCCGCAGCGGCCCGCGCGCGGTGTCCTACGCGTCGCGTGACTACCTCGAGCTGTACAAGGCCATGCTCGCGATGGTCCGCATCGCTCCGGCGGCGGTTCCGCCGGAGCAGACCTAGGAGGACGTGCCGCCCGGCGTGGAGCGCGCGGACGTCGTCATCGTCGGTGGCGGCATCGTCGGAGCGTCGATCGCGTACCACCTCGCCGCCCGTGGCGTGCGTGACGTCGTCGTGCTCGAGCGCGACGAGCTCGGCAGCGGCTCGACGACGCGGAACGCGGGTGGAGTGCGCCTGCAGTTCTCGACCGAGATCAACGTTCGCCTGTCGCTGCGGTCGCTGCCGCGCATCGAGCACTTCGCCGAGGAGATGGGTGTCGATCCCCAGCTCCGCCAGGTCGGCTACCTGTTCCTCATCACCGAAGAGCGCGACGTCGGGCCGTTCGAGGAGTCGCTGGCGATGTGGAAACGCCTCGGTGTGCCGGCGCAGCGTCTCGACGCCGCCGGGGTGCATCAGCTGTTTCCACAGCTGCGCGTGGACGACGTCCGATTCGCGACCCTCTGCATGCGCGACGGGTACTGCGACCCGACCAGCCTGCTCAACGGCTATGTCGCACGCGCGAGAGAGAAGGGCGCACGCTTCCGCGAACACGAGCCCGCGGTCGGCATCACGCGCCAGGGCGACCGAGTGACCGCGGTCCGCACCGCGAAGGGCGAGATCACCTGCGGAACCCTCGTGGATGCCGCCGGCGCCTGGGGGGCCGAGGTGGGGAAGCTTGCCGGAGTAGATCTGCCGATCCGACCGCTGCGGCGTCAGATCTTCGTGACCGAGCCGGTCGCTGGTCTGGACCGCGACTTCCCGCTCACCGTTGAATTCGCGACTTCGCTCTACTTCCACCGGGAGTCCGGCGGCGTGCTGATGGGCATGGCCGACCCGACCGACAGTCCGGGGTTCGACGCAACCGTGAACTGGGACTTCCTGCCGACGCTCGTCGAGCGCGCGCTCTACCGACTGCCGATCCTCGAGCGCGCGAACGTCAAGACCGGATGGGCCGGCTTCTACGAGGACACGCCGGACAAGCATCCGATCATCGGAGCGATCCCGGGCCTCGAGGGATTCCTGTGCGCCGCCGGATTCTCCGGGCACGGGATCATGCACGCTCCCGCGGCGGGCGAGGCGATCGCCGAGCTCGTCGTCGATGGCCGGACCTCCTTCGACATCGCGCCGCTCGCGTACGATCGGTTCCGTCGCGGTGACCTCATCAAGGAGCACAACGTCATTTGAACGCGCTGGCCTTGTTCCTCGTTCTCGATCTCGCGCTCGTCGCCGCGGCGGCCGTGCTCCTCGTGCTCGTCGTCATCGGCCGCGGACGCTCCGTCCAGTACCTCGCCCTTGCTGCGCTGCTCATCGTTCTCGCCGTCGGCGTCTGGTACACGACGATCCGCGCGCCCGCCGCGCTGCCCTGAGGGCGGGCGTTCAGGCACGCGGGAGATGATCGTTCGCACATTCTTCGTACTTGCCGTGGTGCTTGTGACCGTCGCCTGCGGCAACCAGCCGTTGGCCGAGGCGACGCAAGTGACCCCGTCAGGGGGCGGCGGTCAGGCGGGGAGCCTGGATACGACCTGCAGTCCAACGGACCAAGCCCAATATGTTTATCGGCCGGCGCGCCTGCAGGTGGTCGAGCCTTGCGTCCGCGTGGTCGGAACGGTCGTGTCGAGCTCTGCCGAGGCGGATGGGGACGTTCACCTCCAGATCCGACTCGATCCTCCGTATCAGGGCGTGCTGAGACCCGGGAATCCCGATCCTCTCCTCGGTGGGCTCCCCGGAGTTGGCGAACACGTCTGGATGGAGGGGCGTTACATCCTCGACTCGCAGCACCATGCGTGGGCGGAGCTCCATCCGCTCTATCGCTGGGGCGCCATCAACCAGTGAGAGCGCCGACCTGGATCGGATGGACCGCGGCGACGACGGTCGGTCTTTCGCTGGGCACGACGGTCAGCACGTTTCTCGTCGGTGCAACTGCGCGACCGCTCAGTCCACTCCTCGGCGGCATCATTTTCGTTCTGTCGTACGGCGTTCTCATCGGGATCGTCGTCGGCCTCACACAATGCCTGGCGATCCCGCGCGGTACGGCCGGCTGGAAGATGTGGATCCTGGCGACGCCGCTCGGTGCCGGAGCTGGCTACGTCCTCGCGTCAGTCGTCGGCGAGATCCTGGGAAACACCATCAATCCAAGCCTGAACGTCGTGATCGGGGAAGGTGCGATCGAAACCGTGTCCGGCGCGGTCGTCGGGCTCGGGATCGGATTTGCGCAGTGGCTCGTCCTGCGACGAGGCCTGTCCCATGGGCGCTGGTGGATCGTCGCGAGCGTGGTCGGTGGAGCGCTGGGCTATGGGGCGGCCGCCGCGGCGCTGGAGCTCTTCGATCTGCCGGTCCTGAAAGCGAACCTGGTGCCCTCGTTCGGCGCGATCCTCGGACTCTTCGTCGGCGTCTCGCAGGGTCTCGTTCTCCGGCCGGCCTACCTAGACTGACCTCGTGTTCACACGCGAAGAGGTGCGCCTCACGACACTCGCGACCTGCGCCGGCTGAGGCGCGAAGCTGGGCCCCGGCCCACTGGCGCAGGTCCTGCGCCCTCTGCAGCAACAGCCGACTCCCGCGGAGCTGCTCGTCGGTCTCGCACCGAGCGACGACGCCGCGGTGTATCTCGTCGCGCCGGACACCGCCATCGTGGAGACGCTCGACTTCTTTCCGCCGATCGTCGACGACGCGTACGCGTCGGGCGCCATCGGGGCCGCGAACGCGATGTCCGATGTCTTCGCGATGGGCGGCGAGGTG
>VBEZ01000025.1 GCA_005882255.1 Chloroflexota bacterium
TGCCCGAGGCATGGCTTATTGACGATCGAGACCATCGGCTTGGGCCGATTGATCGTCAGGGGGCGCAGGCGGCTCCCCTCGCCGCCGGCCATGACCACGGCCTGCATCAGATCGAGTTTAGTGCGCGCGAGGGAACGACCAGCAGGCGCACCCGCGGTCGTTCCCTCGGCGCCGCTACAGCGCTAGATCACTTCGCCGCGTCGGCGAACTCGTTGGTGAACGTCTTGGTGAGGTCGATCGTCTTTCCCTTGACGTTGTTGTTGTAGGTCTGGAGCACCTTAAGCACGAAGTCAGGCGCACCGGCGGGCATCTTCCCGTCGGGGCTGAACATCGGCATGCTCCCGGTCAGCGCGGCGAGGTACAGATCCTTGTCACCCGCGTAGTAGTCGACCGGGAGTTTGTCCGCGATCTCCTGCGGCGTGTGACTTCCGATCCACTTCAGCGTCTTCACGTACGCGTTCACGAGGCGCTGGACCTGCGGCTTGTGGCTGGCGACCCAGTCCGACCGCATGTAGATGGAGATGAACGGATAGTCGCCGCCGAGCGCGGCGCGCGTGCCGTCCGGCGTCCGCAGGTCGATGAGCACCTTGGCGTCCCCGGTCTTGAGCAGCCGGGAGATCGTCGGCTCGGTGGTCATGCCGGCGTCGATGGTGCCCTGCTTGATGGCGGCGATGAACGTGTCGCCGGCGCCGACCGCGATCGGCGTGAACTGATCGGTCGCGATGCCGTTCTTCACTGCGAGGTACTGCGTGAGCCCGTGCGTGCCCGACCCGATCGAGGTCACGCCGAGCTTGCGGCCCTTGAAGTCCGCGGCGGACTTGATCTCGCTCGCCTTGGCCGTCGCGACCATCTCGGCCTCGCCGGGCGCGCGCAGGAGCTGGACGACCTCGGTGAGGTTCTTGCCGAGGCCCTGCACGTCGATGGTGTGGTCGTAGGAGCCTGAGGCGCCCTCGACCTCGCTCGCGATGAGGGCGGTGGTCGAGTCCTTCCCCGACGGCTCGTCGATGAGCGTCACGTCGAGGTTCTGCTCCTTGAAGTAACCGAGCGCCTCGGTGAGCTTGTTCGGCAGATATATCTGCTTGTTCAGCCCGCCGACCATGATCGTGAGGGCGAACGGCTCCGCGGTTGCCGCGACGCTCGCGGTCGCGTTGGTGGTTGCGCTGGGACTTGGCGTAGCCGCGCCGCCACAGGCGGCGATGACGACCGTCGCGATGAGTCCGAGTGTTGCGAACCTACGACGCATGCGCGTACCTCCTGCTTTCTCTAGATGTGCTGGATGTCGGTGAACGAGTTCGGGCGCCACTTGATGAGACGGTTCTCGAGCCAGGTCATCGCGAATTCGGCCGTCACCGCGACGAGGGCCAGGATGAGCATCGCCGCGAACACGCCGTTGGGGTTGAAGGTGGACTGCGCGGTGGCGATGACGATGCCGATGCCGTGGATCGCCCCGAGATACTCGCCAACGACGGCTCCCACCAGGGCGAACCCGAAGCTCGTGTGCAAGCTCGCGAGGATCCACGACAGCGCGGAGGGAAAGATGACGTGCGTCGTCAGCTGGCGCTCGCTCGCGCCCAGGATCCGGGCATTGTTGAGCAGCACGCGGTCCACCTCGCGCACACCCTGGAAGGCGTTGAAGAAGACCACGAAGAACACGAGTACCACGGCGAGCGCGACCTTCGACCAGATGCCATAGCCGATGGTGATGATGAAGATCGATCCGAGCACGACGCGTGGCATCGCGTTGAGTGCCTTGATGTACGGGGCGAACACGTCGGCCAGCAGTCGGATGCGGCCGAGCGCCGCTCCGAAAACGATGCCGAGACCAACGCCGATCAGGAAACCCAGCGCGGCTTCCTCGAGCGTGGTCGCTACCTGCAGCCAGAGCGGTCCCTGCGCGGTGCCGTTCTGGATCCAGGTCCAGAGCTGCGACGCGATCCCAGACGGCCTTCCGTAGAAGAACGGATCGATGAGGCCGGCCTCGCCCTGAGAAGTCCCCAGCTCCCAGAGGCCGAGCACCAACACCGCGACGCCGACCCGCAAGCCATTGACGAGCACGCGGCGCTTCGTGCGGGCTTGGGCCCGCGCGCGATCGCTGCTGGTCGGCTCGGGGCCGACGAATGGGCTACGAGACGATGCGCTTAGAACGCTCATAGCTCACGAGCACCTCGTCTCTGAGGTCGTTCCAGATCTCCTGATAGATCAGGGCGAACTCCGGATGGAAGCGGATCTCACTGACGTTCCGGGGGCGCGGGAGATCGACGCGGTACGTTCCCTTCACCGTCCCGGGTCCGGCGGTGATCACGACGACGCGGTCGGCGAGCGCGATCGCCTCCTCGAGGTCGTGGGTCACGAAGACGACAGACGACTTAGTGGCCGACCACAATTGAAGCAGCTCGTTCTCCATGAGGGTCCGCGTCTGCACGTCGAGGGCGCTGAACGGCTCGTCCATCAGCAGGATCCGCGGCTCGTTGATGAGCGTCTGTGCCAGGGCGGCGCGCTTTCTCATGCCTCCGGAGAGCTGATGCGGGTAGTACCGCTCGAACCCGGTGAGCCCGACACGCCCGATCCAGTCCTGCGCCAGGCGGTTGGCCTGCGCGCGGTCGACGCCCCGCAGCCGCGGCCCGGTCGCGACGTTGTCGAGGACGTTCTTCCACGGGAAGACCGCATCGACCTGGAACACGTAGCCGACCGCCCGACTGACGCCCGTCACCGGCTCGCCGTCCAAAAGCACCTCGCCCTCGCTCGGCGGCTCGAGCCCCGAGATCAGCGCCAGCGTCGTCGATTTCCCGCAGCCGGTCGGGCCGACGACCGCGCAGAACTCGCCAACGTGAACGCTCAGATCCAGGTCCCGCAGCGCGGTGTACGCCGTGCCGGCCGGCGTGAGAAAGCGTTTCGTGACGCCGCGCAGCTCGATCGCCGGCGCGCGCTCCTCGGCGAACCGGCGCGCGAGGGCCTGCGGTTCTCCGAAACGTCGCGTGGCCCGACGCTCGGCCTCGCTGGCGTCCATGCCGCTGGCCTCGTCGCGCTGGGCGTCTTCGATGAGGTGGTCCTCCGCTTCGAGCAGGATCTCGCGCTTCTCTTTCTTGCCGAACGGGAGCTCGCTTTCCAACCTCTCGAGGTAGTCCCGCAGGATCTGCGTCGTCGCCGTCATGTCGCCTCACCGATCACGCCCCGGACTCCGCGAGAAAACCGCTTCCAGTCCGCGCGAGCGACGTCGAGCCGGTCACGGCCGTCGCTCGTGATCTCGTATTCCCGCCTCTGCCGTCCGGCATGACTCACCCAACGGCTCTTGATGAGATCTTCCTGCTCGAGGCGGTGGAGGATCGGGTACACCGTGCCCTGCTGCAGGTCGAATACCCCGCCGCTGTCAGCGTTCACCAGCTCGATCACGGCGTACCCGTGGGCCGGGCCGCGCGCGAGGGCGGCCAGCAACAGCATGTCCAGATGGCCGCGGAGGATCTCCCCCTTCACGTCCGCATACCTAGCGCGGCTAGGCTTAATCGCAAACCGCAGCCGTGTCAAACGCGACGGTTCGACCTAGCGCGGGTTGCCCAGGCCGAAGACGCTTTCGAGGTCGAGGCGCGAGTACGCGCGGAAGGCGACGTGGGTGAACGTCCGCGCGACGCCCGGCACCTGCGCGATGCGCCGGGTCACGATGTCCGCCAGCTCCTCGTGCTCGCGCGCCCGGACCATCGCGACGAAGTCGATCTCGCCCGTCACGGAGTACACCTCGGAGACGCCGGGGATCGCGGCGAGGTCCTCGCCGATCTTCGGAAGAGCGCCGCGCTCGGCGGTGATCAGCACGACGGCGGTGATCATCGCGGCCTAAAGACTCTTGACGTCGATGTCGTGAAGCGCGGACTTCACGAGGTGAGCCGCTTCCTGGTATCCCATCGCTTTGCCGCGTTGTAGTGCGGCCTCGTACGACTCGTTGATGTCCTGATTCGACCGCTCGTCGTAACGGTGGAACCCCTCCTCGAGCTGGTCGATGGCGAGCTTGATGCGGTCGCG
>VBEZ01000026.1 GCA_005882255.1 Chloroflexota bacterium
GACAACCTCGTGAAGGGCGCTGCCGGGTCGGCGATCCAGAACCTGAACGCGATGCGGGGCTATCCCGAGACGATGGGTCTCGAGTCGCTGCCGCTCTGGCCATGAGCGGCGGTCGGGGCATCACTTACGCGCGCGGCTTTCGCGCCGGCGCGGCGAAGGCCGGAGTGAAGCACGGCCGACCCGAACGGCTGGACGTGGCCCTGATCGTGTCGGAGCGGCCGTGCGTCGCGGCCGCGGTATTCACGACCAATCAGGTCATCGCCGCGCCGTGCGTCGTGACGCGCCGCCACGTCGAGCGCGGACCGCTGCGGGCCATCGTCGTGAACTCAGGCAACGCGAACGCCTGCACCGGCGAGCAGGGGGAGCGCGATGCGATCGCGATGGCGGAAGCGGCCGCGGCCATTCTCGGATGTTCGCCGTACGAGGTCGCGGTCGCGAGCACGGGCGTGATCGGGTTCAAGCTGCCGGTCGAGCGCATCGCCGCGGTCCTCCCGACGATCGCGCTCACGGAAAGCGGCTGGGACGACACGTCCCGCGCGATCATGACGACGGACACGCGACCCAAGGTGAGCGAGCGCGAGGTCCACCTCGCGGCGGGGACGGTGCGCATCGGCGGGGTCGCGAAGGGCGCCGGGATGATCCATCCGAACATGGCCACGCTCCTCGCGTTCGTCACGACGGATGCGGCCGTGGAGGTCGGCGATCTGCGACGGATCGTCTCGCACAGCGCGGACACGACGTTCAACGCGATCTCGGTCGACGGCGACACGAGCACGAACGACACCCTGCTGGTGCTCGCGAACGGCGCGTCGGGAGTGGCGCCGAAGGGCGCGGACCTGGCGGCGTTCCAGGAGGGCATCCACACCGTCTGCGCGGACCTGGCGCGGATGATCGTCGCCGACGGCGAGGGCGCGACGAAGGTGTTCGAGGTGCGCGTGCGCGGCGCGGCCTCGGCCGCGGACGCCCGGCTGGCCGCGCGGACGATCACGAACTCGAATCTCGTGCGCACCGCCATCCACGGCGGCGATCCGAACTGGGGCCGGGTACTGGCCGCGGCGGGCCGCTCGGGCGCGCGCGTCGACGACCGCCGCGCCAGCGTGCGGATCGGCACGCTCCTCGTCTACCGCGACGGCGCGCCGCTGCCCGTCGCCGATGCCGACGTTCGCTCGCTGTTCGCGGCCGATCCGGTCGAGATCGAGGTGACGCTCGGCCTCGGCGATGGTCAGGCGGTGGCGTGGGGCTGCGACCTGTCCGCGGAATACGTGCGCATCAACGCCGAGTACATGACGTGAGCGATGTCGTGGTGTTGAAGATCGGCGGCGCGGTCCTGGGCGAGGAAGCCGGAGCGCTCGATGTCGTGGGGGCGCTCCACGACTCCGGACATTCGCTGGTCGTCGTTCACGGCGGTGGTCCGCTCGCGACGGAGTGGTCAGGACGTCTTGGCCTCGAGACGCGCTTCGTCCGCGGACTGCGCGTGACGGACGCTCAGACGCGAGACGTCGCGCTCGCGACGCTGACGGGGCTGACGAACACCCGATTGGTGGCGGCGCTCGTCGCGCGCGGTGTGCCGGCGGTCGGACTGTCGGGCGTCGATGGCGGGATGCTCCGCGCCGAGCGCGAGGACGCGGAGCTGGGTCTGGTCGGGCGCGTGACGCTCGTCGATAGCGGGTTGCTCGAGGAGCTTCTCGACGCGGGCCGCGTGCCGGTCGTCGCGCCGGCCGCGCTCGACAAAAAGGACGGCGAGATCCTCAACGTGAACGGCGACGGCGCCGCCGGTGCGCTCGCGGCCAGCCTCGGCGCGCGGCTCCTCGTGTTCGTCACCGACGTTCCGGGCGTGCGCTCGAAGGACGGCAAGGTGATCGCGTCGCTCGACACCGCCCGCGCGAAGACGCTCGTCGACGACGGGACGATCGAGGGCGGCATGGTGCCGAAGGTCGAGGCGTGCCTGCTCGCCGCGAGCGCGGGCTGCCGGGCCGCGATCGTCGCCGCGCGCGGTGCCGACGCGATCGAGAAGCTGCTCACCGGCGAGCAGGTGGGCACCGTCTTCGAGGCAGCCGCATGAGGGAAGGCCTCGCGCGCAAGCACCACCGGCAGCAGGCGCTGGTGCGCCTGGTGCGGCAGCAGCATCTGTCGACCCAGGAGGAGCTGGTCCGCGCGCTGAAGACGGCGGGCTTCCCGGCGACGCAGGCCACCGTCTCCCGCGACATCGTCGAGCTCGGTCTCGTGAAGGTCGCGCGCGACGGCGCGCACATCTACGCGCCGCCGTCCGCGGTGAGCCAGGGCGGCGGCACCGATCGGCTGCGCCGCTTCAGCGAGGACTACCCGGTGGAGGCTGCGGTCGCGGCGAACATGGTCGTGCTGCGCTCGTCGCCCGGCACCGCGAACGCGCTCGGCGCCGCGCTCGACGCATCCGGGCTCAGCGAGATCCTCGGCACTCTCGCGGGCGACGACACCGTCTTCGTCGCGACCTCGACGGAGCGCCATGCCCGCTCCCTGCTCACGCGTCTCACCGCGTTCGGCATCGCTCGGAAGGAGCGGGCATGACCGCGCAGCAACACAAAGGGGAGACGTGCGTCCTCGCGTACTCCGGCGGCCTCGACACCAGCGTCGCGGTCGCGTGGCTCCGCGAAACGCACGGCTTCGAGGTCGTCACGTGCACCGGTGACCTTGGGTCGGTGCGCGATCTCGACGCCATCCAGAAGAAGGCGATCGCGAGCGGCGCGCGGAAGGCGATCGTCCAGGATGCGCGCGACATCTTCGTGCGGTTCTTCGTCTGGCCGGCGCTGCAGGCCGGCGCGCTCTACGAGGAGCGCTATCCGCTCGCGACCGCGCTCGGCCGCCCGTTGCTCGCGAAGCTGCTGGTCGACGTCGCACGCGACGAGAACGCGCGCTTCGTCGCGCACGGCTGCACCGGCAAGGGGAACGACCAGGTCCGCTTCGACCTCGCGGTCGGCGCGCTCGCCCCGGACCTGAAGGTCATCGCGCCGATGCGCGGCGGCATGAACATGACGCGCGACGAGGAGATCGAGTACGCGCGCGAGCGCGGCATCCCCGTCGAGGCGACCACGAAGAGCCCGTACAGCGTCGACGAGAACCTGTGGGGCCGCTCGGTCGAGGCCGGCGTCCTCGAGGATCCGTGGGGCGTCCCGCCGCGCGACGTGTTCCAGTGGACGGTCGATCCGGACGAGGCTCCGGCGCAGCCGCGCGAGATCGTCATCGCCTTCCGCGAGGGTCTGCCGATCAGCCTGGACGGCGATGAGCTGGGCGGCGTCGACCTCGTCGAGCGTCTCAACAAGCTTGGTGGGAAGTACGGCGTCGGCCGCATCGATCAGATCGAGAACCGCCTCGTGGGGATCAAGTCGCGCGAGATCTACGAGGCGCCGGCCGCGGTCATCCTCCACACCGCGCACCGCGCGCTCGAGGACATGGTGCTATCGAAGGAGACGCTGCGCCTCAAGGCAAAGCTGGCGCAGGAGTACGCGGACCTCGTGTACAACGGCCTCTGGTTCACCGCGCATCACCAGGACCTCGCGGCGTACGTGCGCAGCACGCAGCGTTTCGTGAGCGGCGAGATCCGCCTGCGGCTCCATCGCGGCGCCGCGACGATCGCCGGCCGCCGCTCGCCGCACTCGCTCTACTCGACCGCGCTCGCGACCTACGGGAAGGGCGACCAGTTCGACCACAGGGCGTCGGAGGGCTTCATCACCGTGTTCGGTCTGCCGCTGCGGACGCAGGCGCGGACGCAGGCGCTCTGGGGCGAGGGCAGCGAGGCGATGCTCGACGTGCCGAAGAAGGCGCTCGAGGCGCCGAAGACGAAGAAGAAGACCACGTGAGCAAGGATTTCTGGAAGGGGCGGTTCGAA
>VBEZ01000183.1 GCA_005882255.1 Chloroflexota bacterium
ATCACCGCGCGGCGCGGGGCCGTATGGGATCACCGCGACGCCCGACGGCAGGATCTTCTACGCGTCGCTCGCAGGCAGCTACATCGCCTGGATCGATCTGAAGGAGGACATCGCCTCCCCGATCGATCCGCCGACGCCTGGCCAAGGCGCGCGCCGCATATGGTCCGACTCGAAGAGTCAGATCTGGGTGAGCGAGTGGAACGCCGGACAGCTCGGCTTCTTTTCCGCCCACGTCAATCTGTGGAAAGAGTGGAGGATGCCCGGCGCGAACCCGATGCCGTACGCCGTGTACGTCGACGAGTCCGACATCGTCTGGCTCACGGACTTCGGCGCGAACGCGATCGTGCGCTTCGATCCCCTTACGGAGAAGTTCACCTCGTACCCGCACGCGCAGCCGAACGCCGCGGTGCGCCAGCTGCTCGGACGGCCTGGCGAGGTCTGGGGCGCGATGTCGGGTCAGGACAAGCTGCTGCTGATCCGCACGCGCTGAGCTAGGGCCCGGTGTAGGCGAAGAACCCGAAGGCCGCGTACTGACCGGAGTGGTCGTACTTCACGCTGTCGCGCACGATGAAGCGCTTCGACGCGAGGAGGGCGGCATCCTTCAGGATCATCCCCTCCGGCAGCACGATCCGCGGATGGCTCGTCGCGCTCGTCACCGGATTGCGGATGAACGTCGTCTGGCACTCGACCACGTCGCCAGCTTTGAACCCCGGCAGCTCGTCGGAGAAATTCGTCTCGTAGCGAACGAACGTCGGCCCGTGCAGCGTGTTGAGCGTCTTGCGGAAGACGCCCCACGGTCCGCCTGCACCGCCTTCGACGAGCGTGGTGAGGGCCTTCCGCTGATTTGCATCGGCGCGGTCGTCTATCAGCGCCGTCCCGACGCCATTGCCTTCGTGGATGGCCTTGGGCCAGTCGCAGTAGAGACTGAGGTGCAGGCCGCTCAGCTTTGTATCCCCGAACGCGCCGTCCTCGATCTCCCAGGTCCAGCCGCCCTCGCAGTTCCCCCGCGATGGCAAGGCGTTCACGTTGCACGGACAGCCCCAGTCGCAGTTGCACGCGATGAGCACGCGGCCCTTCATCGTCCACTTCGTCGCGATCGTTATCGCCATCTTTGACCCTCCGCTACATCGCCATCGGCGTCACGAGCTCCGGTCGGAGCGTGACAGCAAGCGCTCCCAGGACGAAGGCTACGCCGACCGCACGGCTGAACCAGATCGCTCGCGGCACGAGCTTCTCCACCAGGACGATCAGGGCGATGAGCGCGACGGGGGCGAGGCCCATCCCGCCCGCCGCGACGAGCAAGGTCATGAGCGCCCAGCAGCACCCAAGGCAGTACAGGCCGTGATCGACGCCGAGGCGGATGGCACCGAGCATCCCGCCCCGCCAGTGACGCACCAGGAAGTCGGCCGGAGTCTGGCAGGCGCGCAGGCACGTCGCCTTCAGTGGGGTGAACTGGTACGTGCCCGCGGCCACGAAGACCGCGGCGACGCCGAGTGGCCGCGAGCCCGGATCGAATGCGGCGTCAAGGATGCGCTGCGCGATCAGCACGATCACGCCGACGAACGCCCAGACCAGGAGGTAGCCGGCCACCAGCGCGAGTGTCCGGAGCTCGCTGCGCGATCCGTCGCCGGCCGACAGGCGGTACAGGAGGAATAGGGGCGCGCTGGAGGGCAGCATCATCGCGGCCATCATCACGATCCAAGCGACGAGGAAGGTCGCGGGGTCGGTCATCGGCAGGCCGGCGAGCAGCGCGGCCCAAGCCGCGAGCGTGATGATGGCGAGGCCCGCGGCCGTGGCGATGGGGACCGAACGAAGGCTTAGGCTCATGCGGTTTCGCGGCGCAGTTTAGGCATTTGACACCCCTTGTTGCGCACGATGCAATGGACGGTGATGGCGACCGCCGAACAGACCTTTCCGATCGCCCGACCCCGTTACACGGGGATCCTCGAATGGATCACGACCACCGACCACAAGAAGATCGGTGTCCTCTACCTCTTCACGACCTTCTTCTTCTTCCTGTCCGGCGGTCTGCTCGCGCTCGCGATGCGCACGCAGCTCGCGACGCCGGATGGGCACATCCTCACCGCGCAGCAGTACAACGCCGCGTTCACGATGCACGGGACGACGATGGTGTTCCTGTTCGTGGTCCCGGTGTGGACCGGATTCGCGAACTACATCATCCCGTTGCAGCTCGGTGCGCGCGACATGGCGTTCCCACGACTCAACGCGCTCTCGTACTGGCTGCTGCTGTCCGGCGGAATGCTCCTCTACTCGAGCTTTCTCGTCGGTCCTCCCGCCGCTGGCTGGACGTCGTACGTGCCACTCTCGACGAAGCCGTTCTCGCCGCAGCTCGGGCAGGACCTGTGGATCATCGGCCTCACCGTTCTCGGCTTCTCGTCGATCTTCGGCGCGCTGAACATGATCGTGACGATCTTCTCGCTTCGCGCCCCGGGCATGACGTTCCATCGCATCACCCTGTTCGCGTGGAGCGTCCTCGTGACGAGCTTCCTGCTCGTGCTCGCGATGCCGTTCCTCACCGTCGCGGGGGTGCTGCTCCTCTTCGATCGCCTGGCCGGGACGAACTTCTTCTCGGTCGGTGAGGGCGCCGATCCGCTGCTCTGGCAGTACCTGTTCTGGTTCTTCGGCCACCCCGAGGTCTACATCATGATCCTGCCCGGCTTCGGCGTGATCAGCGAAGTGCTCCCGGTGTTCTCACGCAAGCCGATCTTCGGCTACAAGATGATCGCGTACGCATCCGTCGCGATCGGCTTTCTCTCGTTCGGCGTGTTCGTGCACCACATGTTCGTCGCCGGCATCGATCCGGTGCTACAGGTGTTCTTCATGTCGTCGACGATGCTGATCGCGGTGCCGACGGGCGTGAAGGTGTTCTCGTGGGTAGGCACGCTGTGGGGCGGCTCGCTGCGCTTCAAAACGTCGATGCTCTTCGCGCTCGGCTTCCTCGCGGTCTTCACCATCGGTGGAATCTCTGGCGTCTTCCTCGCCTCGGTGCCGGTGGACATCCAGCTCTCCGATACCTATTACGTCGTCGCGCACATCCACTACGTGCTCGTCGGCGGCGCCCTCTTCAGCTTCTTTGCCGCGGCGTATTACTGGATCCCAAAGATGAGCGGGCGCCTGATGAGCGAGAAGCTCGGCACGATCCAGTTCCTGATCTTCTTCCTCGGCTTCAACCTCGCCTTCTATCCGATGCACCAGCTCGGGATCGAGGGCATGCCCCGGCGGACGTACCACTACGTCCAGTCGCCCGAGTGGGGACTGCTGAACCTCATCGCGACGATCGGCGTCTACCTCATCGCGCTGTCGATCACGATCTTCATCTTCAACTTCCTCAGCAGCATCGTGATGAAGGGCGGGAAGGTCGCCGACGATGACCCGTGGGAGGGCGACACGCTCGAGTGGGCGACAAGCTCGCCGCCGCCGCCCTACAACTTCGCGCGCATCCCGGTCGTGCACAGCGCACGTCCTTTGAAGGAAGACGTGCCCCACTAGGGAGCACGTCGTGAAGTCCGCATGAGCTTCGGCCCGCGTTACCGCGCTCTCGTCTACCTGACGCTCGCCCTGTCGTTCCTCGTCGTGGTGTGGGGCGGCGTCGTGCGCGTGAGCGGTTCGGCCGGCCTCGACACCGCGACGCGTATCGAGTGGTTCCATCGTTTCCTCGGCGTCGCGGGCGGTCTGAGTCTCGCGGGACTCGTTGCGGTGACGATCGTGTCGCATCGCACCCAGCGCCGCGTCCTCACGCTCGTCGTCGCCTCCGGAGTCCTCTACGTCCTTCAGGCGGTCCTGGGCGGCATCGTCGTGCTCCTCGAGCTCCCGAGCACGTGGGTGACGGCGCATCTCGCGAATGCGGAGGTGCTCCTCGCGGTGCTGACCGTGCTCGCGGTCGAGATCCATTGGCCCGCCCTCGCCACGCGCGGTCGTGGCGCGCCGTGGACCGCGCTGCTCCTCGCCGCGGCCGTCGGCACCTTCGTCCTCATGCTCACCGGCGCGTACGTGCGCGGCGCCGATGCGAGCACCGCCTGCGCGACCTGGCCACTCTGCGATGACGGCGCGTTCCCGATCTTCGGCGCGGCCGCGATCCAGATGGCGCACCGCTGGGTCGCCGCCGTCGTCGGCGTGGTGCTGCTCGCCGCCTGCTGGCAGGCCTGGCGCCACCGCCGCGAGGCGCCGGGACTCGGCGCGCTCGCGATAAGCACCGCGGTCGCGTTCGTCGCGCAGATCGCGGTCGGGGCGGCGAATCCGCTGTCCGGCTTCTCACCCTGGGCGCTCGGCGCGCATCCCGCGCTCGCGTCGCTGGTCTGGTGCCTCACCGTCGCGCTCACCGTCGTGGCGTGGCATCCCGCGCTGCCGACGCGCGAGCTCGTTTCGGACATGGTTGCCCTCACGAAGCCCGCGATCATGTCGCTGCTGCTGCTCACCGCGATCGGCGCGATGTTCCTGGCCGCGCGCGGCGTGCCTCCCTTCCCGCTGCTCGCGGCGACGCTCGTCGGAGGGGCGGCCGCGAGCGGCGGCGCATCGGCGCTGAACCATTACTTCGATCGCGACATCGACGAGCTCATGCGGCGCACGCGCCGCAGGCCGCTGCCGGCGCACCGCGTGCCTGACGAATGGGCGATCGGCCTCGGGATCGTCCTCAACATCGTCGCCTTCGCGGTGCTCGCGGTGTTCGCGAACATCCTCGCCGCCGCACTCGCGATCGCCGGCACGCTCTTCTACATCCTCGTCTACACGCTGTGGCTCAAGCGCTCGACGGTGCAGAACATCGTCATCGGCGGCGCCGCCGGCGCGATCCCGCCGCTCGTCGGTTGGGCCGCCGTCACGGGATCGCTGGACCTCTCGGCGTGGCTCCTCTTCGCGATCATCTTCTTCTGGACCCCCGCCCACTTCTGGGCGCTTGCGCTTCTCATCACCGATGACTACAAGCGCGCCGGTATCCCGATGCTGCCCGTCGTCCGCGGCGAGGAGGCGACGACCTGGGGCATCTTCACCTACGCGCTCTCGCTCGTGCCGCTCTCGCTGCTGCTCTTCCTCGGTGGCGGCCTCGGGCCGCTCTATCTCGTCGCCGCGGTCGGTCTCGGGCTCGTGTTCGTCGGCTGGTCGGTGCGTCTCATCCGCGCGGCCGCGTCCCGCCGCCGCGCGATCGCGCGCGGCCTTTACGTGTACTCGCTCCTGTATCTCGCGCTGCTGTTCGTCGCGATCATGGTGGACACCTCATTGAAGCTCTAGCCGTCGTCGTCGCCGTTCTCGCCGCGGCGGCCTACGCGCGCGGCGTGCGGCGGATGAAGCGGCGGCGCTGGCCGGCGTGGCGCACGGGCGTCTTCTTCCTCGGGATCGCGACGTTCCTCGCCGCGCTGGTACCCGCCCTCGAGATACTCGCGGTCGACCTCTTCAGCGTCCACATGCTGCAGCACGTGCTCCTCACCACGATCGCGCCGCCGCTCCTCTTCATCGGCGAGCCCGTGCGCCCGGTGCTCCTCGGTCTGCCGGACTCGGTGCGCGCTCGCGTGGTGCGGCCGCTCGCGCGGAGCGGGCCGGTGCGGACCGTCGTCCACGTCCTGCGGCATCCGCTCGTCGCGGTCCTGCTGTTCGTCGGCGGGGTCTATCTCTGGCACTGGCCGTCGCTCTACGACGCCGCGGTCGAGGACGCGCGGGTCCATGTCATCGAGCACGCGCATTTCTTCGGGGCCGCGCTGCTGTTCTGGAGCGTGGTGATCGACCCGGTACCGTTCCGGGGAACGCTGCCCTACGCCGCTCGCATCCTCTATCTGCTGCTCGCCGGCGCGGCGCAGAACACGCTGCTCGGCGGCATCCTGTCGTTCTCGACGCGGCTGCTGTATCCGCACTACGCCGATCGCGCCGCGCGTTACGGGCTGGACGCGCTTTCCGATCAGCGCATCGGGGGAGCGCTCATGTGGGTCGTCGGCGACGCGGTCTTCCTGCTCGGCGTGTCGCTCGCGTTCTTCCGCTGGCTCGCGTACGAGGAGGAAACGCAGCGCCGTCGCGAGCGCGGTACGCTGCGGTCGTGAGACTTCCCCTCGGGCTACTCCTGGGCCTCGCCGTGACCGTCGCGGCGTGCGCGCCTGCGGCCGAGAACATCCCAGCTGACGTCGACGTCGCGGTCCACATGCAGGACTACCGGGTACTGCTGAGCACCGCCACCGTGAAGGCCGGGACCGTGCGGTTCGGCGTCAAGAACGAGGGCAACATGGAGCACTCGTTCGAGCTCATCAAGACCGATCTGCCCTTCGATCAGCTGCCGACGACCGGCGACGCGAAGGCGAAAGAGGACGGCCTCGTGAAGCAGGTGAAGAGCCTCCCGGTGGGCAAGGTGTCGGTGGTGACCGCGGATCTCGCCGCCGGGAAATACGTGGTCCTCTGCAACGTCGCGGGCCACTATCAGCTCGGGATGCGCGCCGCGCTAACGGTCCAATGAGCTCGCGTTCACTTCAGCGTCAGCAGCCACTGCACGATGTCGTGAATCTGCTGGTCCGATAGGTTGTAGTTCGGCATCTTCGTCCCGGGCTTCACCGCCGGCGGGTCTTTGATCCAGCGCGTGAGGTTTGCCTCGTCCACCGGCGAGAGCACGCCGCCGGCGATGCTCTTCTGGCTCGCGACGTGTGTCAGCTCGGGTCCGATCTTGCCGCCGGCCGTCGTGCCTTTGACCGTGTGGCAGCCGACGCACGCGAGCGAGAGGAACGTATCGTGGCCGACCTTGGTGAGCGGATCGATGAGCCGGTTCGCATCCTTCACGGCCGCGACCGCCCACGCGTCGTAGTCGCTGACCGGGTGGGCCACGAGGGTGATCAGCATGTCGGCGTGGCCGTCGCCGCAGAACTCCAGGCACTGCCCCTTGTACGTGCCGGGCTTGTCGGCCTGGATCCAGAGCTCGGTCGCGCGACCCGGCACCGCGTCCTTCTTCCCGCCGATCGACGGCACCCAGAACGAGTGGATGACGTCCTTCGCCGAGAGCTCGACGCGCACCTTCGTCCCGACGGTGATGTCGAGCTGTTCGGAAGTCTGCAGATAGGTCCCATCGAGGAGCTTGAACCGGTCTTCGTGCGGATAGCTGAACGTCCACTGCCACTGCTGACCTTGGGCCTGGATGACCATGCCGACGTCGCCGCCGCGCGTGTTGTTGATGAAGTCGAGCTTCTGCCACGACAACACCGCGAAGCTGACGACCATGAGCGTGGGGACGACGGTCCAGGTCAGCTCGAGGAAATTGTGGCCGTGGAACTGTTGCGCGACGTGCCCCGGGCGTTCGCGGAATTTGATCCCCGCGTAGATGATCGCGCCGTCCACGATCGCGAGCACCCCGACCGCCGCGACGAACATGATCCAGTAGAGATCGGCGATCGCCTTCGCCTGCGGGCCCTGCGGATCGTTCGGCCACGGACCGTCGGCGAGGGCGGCGGTCGACGACAGAAGCGCGATGACGAGCGCGGTGATCACGCCGAAGGCCACGCGAATGCGGACCGAGAACATCGCGACAAAGATTAGGGCGTCGTTTCGACACGCGCCAATCGCCCTCATACACTGCGCGCGTGTCCGGACACGATGAGACCACCGCGGCGGCCGAGCACGAGCCGCACGCGCCGGCGCCGAGCCCCTCACCCGCGATCATCGGTCTCGGTGTCACGATCCTCGCGTTCGGCGTCCTCGCGGGGCTCGTCTTCATCATCGTCGGTGCGGTGATCCTCGTGGTCGGGCTCGCGACCTGGCTGATCGATGACGCCCGCGCCTACGTCGCCGCGGGCGATCCCACCGGGCACGGCGGCCACTAGTGTCGCCTCCCGGCATTCATGCGCAGCTGCATCGGCCCGGCACCGCCGATGCCCGTGTCGCCTTCGTCCGGGCGCTCCTCACGTATCTGCGGATACGCTCCGGTGCGTCCTCCTCGGCTCCGTGGCCTCGGCGTCCCGGGCCGCGCATCCTGCACATGACTTCCGGGACGCGACACTAGCCGATGAGCTCGCGCACCGAAGAGCGGCCGATCGTCCGCGGACGACGCGAGCGCCCACGCGACCGCCTTCCGACCAACGACACCGGCCTCGAGGCACAGCCCGGCCGCTTCACCCACGGCATGTGGGCCTGCATCCTCTTCGTCTCGACCGAGGCGATGTTCTTCTTCGCGCTGTTCACCACGTACTTTTTCCTACGAGCGCGCATCCCCAATTGGCAGCCGATCTTCCAGCGCTGCGCGGAGGAATGCGACAAGCCGCACTGGAACTCGACGACGAACATCTTCGGCCTGCCGGTGCCGATCGTCGCGATCAACACGATCGCGCTGCTCGCGTCGAGCGTCACGATGCAGTTCGCCGTCAACGCCATCAAGCGCGGCGATCGCCGCGGTCTTCGCAACTGGCTGATCCCCACCGTCATCCTCGGTATCTGGTTCATCAGCGGCCAGCTCTACGAGTACACGCGTCTCGGCTTCCTACCCGACAACGGGATCTTCGCCGCGGTGTTCTTCACGCTCACCGGTTTCCATGGCGCGCACGTCACCGGCGGCATCCTCATGAACTCACTCGTGCTCTTCCGGACGGTCAAGGGCCAGTTCAGCGCGCAGCGGCACCTCGCGGTCGAGGCCGCGTCGATCTACTGGCACTTCGTCGACGTCGTGTGGATCGGCCTCTTCACGGTCATTTACATCATCGGTTGAGGTCCGATCTTCGCTTGAGATACGGCGCGACCTAGCCCGCGCCCTCTCCGATCAGCGTGCGCAGATCGTCAAGCAGCCAGTTCGGTGGATCGCTCGAATGCACGATCGCGCGCTCGCGCCCTCGGGCGTCGATGAGATAGATCGCGTCGTT
The DNA here is from genome assembly GCA_005882255.1 of Chloroflexota bacterium. Lineage (GTDB taxonomy): Bacteria > Chloroflexota > Limnocylindria > P2-11E > P2-11E > CF-39. The sequence goes on from VBEZ01000183.1 coordinate 8,832, forward strand.
GTGTTCGACCGCCCGTGCACCGGATGAGGCGAACGAGCCGACCCCGTACCGGGCCCACACCGCCTCGAGCTGCGCGCGAGGCCCGATGAGGTAGTGCCAGCGCTCGCTCAGATCGTGGAGGCCTGAGAACTCTCGGACCGCCGCCGGCGTGTCTCCCTCGGGGTCGACCGAGACCGCGACGAACTCGACCTTCGCTGCGTTGTCGCCGAGCGAGCGCTGCGCTGCGCGGAACTGACCGGCGGTGAGGGGGCACACGTCGGGACAGCGCGTGTAGAGGAACGCGAGCGCGACGGTGCTCGTGCGCAGCGACGACAGCGTGAGGCTGTTGCCCGTCACGCCGTCGGTGAGAGTGAAATCGGGCGCCGGGTTTGGCTCGAGCTCCGTGCCGAGAAGATGGTCCGCACCGCACGCCGAGATCACGAGCGCGCAGACGAGTGCGAGCACGAAGGGGCGGATCACCGTCCGAGCATATGGCCCATCATCGCGGCGATGCCCCCCTTCGCTGTCAGCGCCGGCTACGTCTTGCTCATCGCGCTCTGGGGGTCGACCTGGGCCGCGATCAAGGTCGGCGTCGAGGCCGTGCCGCCATTCGTCTTCGCGTTCGAGCGCGCGGTCGCGGTGTCGATCGTCCTTGTCGGACTGTCGCTGGCAATGCGCCATCCATTCCCGCGCGATCGCCGCGTGATCGCTTCCGCGATCGTCGTCGGGATCTTCAATACCGGATCGAGCTGGGCGATCATCTTCTGGTCGGAGCAATACGTGCCAAGCGGGCTCGTGTCCGTCTTCGGCGCGTCGGCTCCGATCTGGACCGCACTGCTCGCGCACTTCCTGATCCGAGGCGACCGGCTCTCGCCGATGAAGGTGCTCGGTCTGCTGCTCGGACTCGCGGGCATCGGCGTCCTCGTCGGCGCTCCCGACACGAGCGGCCGACCGGAAGCTCTCACGGCCAGCGTGCTGCTCGCCGTGATGCCGGTCACATGGGCGATCGGCTCGATCCTTCAGGCGCGCGAGCTGCGGCAGGGCTCGCCGCTGCCGCTCGTCGCGATCGGTACGACCGCCGGATCGCTGTTCCTGCTGCCATTTGCGGCGGCTCAGGCTGGCCAGGCGGCGAGCTGGAACGTCGGCGCGGCAGTCGCCTTCGGCTACCTCGTGTTCTTCGGGTCGTGCGTCGGGCTCGTGCTGCAGATGTGGCTCACCCGCCGACTCCGACCGACGACGATGACGCTCGCGCAGGTCGTGATCCCAGCGCAGGCGCTGCTCATCGGCGCACTTGCCCTCGGCGAGAACATCACCTGGCGAATGGTCGCCGGCGCGGCCCTGGTGGTCGTCGCCGTCGCGCTCAACGCCGTGGCTGGCGGTGGCTCCCGATCCGAGCCCGCTCCGGTGGCATCCCCCGCGGACTGACGACGCGGCCGGATCTTCACTCGATTGAGGGCAAACCCGCCTTTACTTCCGAGCGCCACGCCGCGATAGTCGCCACGACGGGCCCAGCGACAGAATTCGCCGGTGGGGTCGGGAGGCCCACTGATGTCGATCCGTCGTTTCATCCTCGCAATCGTCGTTGCTCTCGGACTCGCGTTCTCTACGAACATCGCGGCTGGCACGGCCAACGCGTGCGACCCCACATCCGGTGGGGGACTCTGCTAGGAACATGCGTGACCAACGGCCGTAGCCAGAGAGGGCATTTCGGCCGACCGAGACATGCGGGCACCTGGGCCCGCGCGGACCCCTGACCGGCAACGCCCCGGTCTCGGTCCGAAAAAGGCCGGTAAAGCCTCGTTTGACCTCACGCTTGCCGCGACGTAAAGTGCCCGGGCCATGCCTGCCGTCCGTTCCCCGATGGTCGCCGACGTCGGCGCCCGCATCCGCTCACTGCGGACGGCCAAGGGAATGACCCAGGCGCAGGTCGCGGAGCCGAACTACACCAAGGCCTACATCTCGATGCTCGAGTCGGGCCGCACGCGGGCCTCGATGAAAGCTCTCGAGCACATCGCCGGCGTGCTTGGTGTCAAGCCGGCCGATCTCCTTGGCGGCGTGGCAGCGCCCGCGACCCCCCAGTACCAGCTGCTCGAGGCACGCCGCTATATCGAGCAGCAGCGCCCGACGGAGGCGATCCCGATCCTCGAAGCGCTCGAAGAGGGCCTCGGCGCGACGGACCAGCTCGTGCGGCTTCGCTTTCTGGCAACGGCCTTCAACATGACCGGACAGCCGAAGGCAGCGTTCCCGCTCATCGAGCGAGCCCAGCGGATGGCCGAGCTTCTCGAGGACGAAGAAGAGAAGGTCCGCGTGAACGCGGTGCTCGCCAGCGCGTACTCGCGCACGTACGCGTACGAGGAAGCGCTGCGGTTGCTCCGCGAGATCGTCGCGGCCTGCGAGGATGGCGTCCCGAACGACCCGGCCTTCCATTTCCGTCGCCTGGTGGATCTTGCGGTCGTGCTGACCAACCTCCGCCAGCCAAAACAGGCGCTGGCGGCCTACGAGCGCGCCATCGTGCTCGGTGAAAAGTTCAGCGATCGGCCGGCGCTCGGCAACCTCTACGCCGGAATGGCGAAGACGCACCAGAACGAAGGCGACCTCGAGGCCGCGATCGTCTACAACCAGAAGAGCCTCCAGATCTTCGAAGAGCTCGGTCTGTTCGATCAGGTCGCCTGCACGCTGGACAACGCCGCGCTCCTGTACGCCGAGTACGGAAACCGCGAGCGCGCTCGCGAATGCCTCGCCCGTGCCGCGGCGCTCGCGATCGAGACCCAGCGCGACGGCACCCTCGCGTCGGTCAAGGCTTCCGAGGCGGAGGTCGCGGCGAAGACCGATCCGAAGCAGGCCCTCGAGATCGCGCAGGAAGCGCTCAAGTTCGCGCGCAAGGTCGATCAGCCCGATGCGCAGGTCAGGCTGCTCGTACTTCTCGGAGAGCTCCGCATGAACGCCAACGCGGCCGCCGCGCGCCGGTCCTTCCAGGAGGCGCGCCTGCTCGCGGAAGAGCGAGCGCCGCACCTGCTTCGCGTGATCTTCGATCGTTGGTCCCACGCCGCCGAGTCCACCGGCGACAGCGAGGAGGCGCTGCGGCTCGCGCGCCGCGCGCTGGAGACAGCTCGCACATAGGCTCGCGCGGGCCCGCCTAGCCTTCACGCGTGACCCTCACCGCCGATCTCGTGCGCGAGCGCGTGCGCGGAACGATCCTGGGTCGGATCGGCGACACGCCGCTCGTGCCGCTGCGCCGCATCGGCGCGGGGCTGCGCGGCGAGCTGTGGGCGAAGATCGAGTCGGCGAATCCGGGCGGCAGCGTCAAGGACCGGGCGGCCCTCTGGATGGTCATCGCCGCCGAGGAGGAGGGGCGCCTCCGCGACGGCGCGGTCATCCTCGATGCGACCAGCGGCAACACCGGCATCGCGCTCGCGATGGTCTGTGCGGTCCGTCGCCACCTGGCGCAGCTCGTCATGCCGGACAAGGTCTCGCTCGAACGCAAACGCATCGTCCGCGCGTTCGGCGCCGAGGTCGTGCTGACCGATCCGCTCGAAGGGACCGACGGCGCGATCCGCGAGGCGCGCCGGCTCGCGGCAACCGACACGCGGTACGCCTACCTCGATCAGTACTCGAACCCGGCGAACCCGCGCGCCCACGAGCTCACCACCGGACCCGAGATCTGGTCGCAGACCGACGGTCGCGTCACGCACTTCGTCGCGGGCGTCGGCACCTCGGGCACGATCGTCGGCGTGTCGGCGGCGCTGCGGCCGCGCGGCGTCCGGATCGTCGCGGTGCAGCCCGACAACGCATTCCACGGCATCGATGGCTGGAAGCACATGCCGACCGCGCTCCGCCCAGCGATCTGGGACGAGCGCGCCGCGGACGAGCTTCGCGTGATGGCGACCGACGACGCGACGGCGATGACCAAACGACTCGCGCGCGAGGAGGGGATCTTCAGCGGCGTTTCCGGCGGTGCCGCGGTCGCCGCGGCAGCGGCGGTGGCGAGGGAACAACCGGGCCGTATCGTCGTGTTGATCGCTGATGGGGGAGAGCGTTACCTGAGTACGCCGCTATGGGAGTGAGACCGTGGCCGTGACGGTGCGTCTGCCGGGTGCGTTGCGCGACGTGACCGGTGGCGAGACCAAGCTCGAGGCCCGCGCCGGAACGCTGGCGGACGTGATCTCGGACATCGACCGGCGGCATCCCGGCTTCCGCTCGCGCGTTCTGGACGAGAGCGGTGCGCTTCGCACCTACGTGAACGTGTACATCGGCGAATCCGACGCGCGCGACGCGGGTGGCACGAGCGCGGCGGTGCCCGACGGCAGCGAGGTCATGGTCATCCCCGCGATGGCCGGAGGCGCCGCATCGCCGACGCGCTGAAGCTCCGCCAGGCGGCGCGCGACGAGATCGTCGCGCATGTTCGTGAAGAAGCGCCGCGCGAAGCGTGCGGCCTCCTCGCCGGGCGCGACGGCGCCGTCACGCGCGTGATCCGCTGCGCGAACGTGCATCCGACGCCGACGACGAGGTACGTCATCGACCCGCGCGAACAGCTGACGGCGTTCCGCACCATCGACGCCGCGGGCGAGGAGCTCATCGGGATCTATCACAGCCATCCGGTGAGCCAGCCGTACCCCTCGCCGACCGACCGCGCGGAAGCTCATTACCCCGACGCGGTGTATCTGCTCGTGTCGCTCCGCACCGGCACGCCCGAGCTACGCGCGTTCCGCATCGGCGCGGACGACTTCATCGGCGAGGTCACGCTGAGCGCCTAGGGTCAGTCCTAGCGCGAGGACTCGTGTATCCGCCACGTCGCGGCGATGGCCGCGGCCTCCGCGAGCGCGGCCGGCTCGTCGGCCGGCTCGACGTAGTGGAAGATCAGCGCGAGGCCCTGGGTCCGTGGCACCACCGTGAACTGCCGGTACAGCACGCGCCGCCCCGCGTATGTGCCGGCGTAGCGGTCGTCGACCGCGATCACGCCGTTTATGCGCACGACGGAGCGCTCGCGGAATCCATTCTCAAGACCCTGACGCTCCACGATCGACGCCGAGTCCGCGTAGGTGTCCGCCGTCGCGAGCGGAACACCGCCCGCTCGCGCCACGCGCAGGTCCGCGACATCGGACGCGTAGCGCGCTGCCTCCCCGGGGACGCCGCTGGTCACGTTCTTCCAGCCGGCGGGCAGCGTGATCGTGAAGTCGGCCGCTTCGAACACCGTGCCGGTCATGGCCGTCGCGGTGAAATCGCCGACGAGCTGTGGCGCGATCGCGTAGGCGGCGAAGCGGACCCGCGAGATCTGGTCCGGCATAACGAGCGCGCTCGTCGCGAGCATGACGACGAACGGCACCGCAGCGACCGCTGGCGGGAGCAGCGCGCGAAGGTTGATCGCGAGGCCGACGATGCCGCGGGCCACGGCGACGGCCGCGACCACGCCCGCGATCGGCAGCAGATCCGGCACGAGCAGCACGAGCACGATGCCGATCGGCGCGAGCAGGAGCGGCGAGAGGGCGAAGCTGAACGCGGTGAAGGCTTGGTCGAGGGTGAGCTCGTCCCGGCGCAGGAGCCGCGCGGCCCAGTACCCGACCGTCGCGACGCCCGCGACGGTGACCGCGAGGCGGACGCCGAGGAACAGCGAGTCGACGAGGACCTGAGGCAGGTAATCGAGGGCCGAGAACTGTTTCGAGGTCAGGATCATCGCGTCGATCGCGAACGAGAGCGCGACACCGGCGAGAAGGGCGACGAGGACACCGGCGATCCCGTAGTGCTCGCGTGCCAGCGACCGGGCGAAGTCGAAGGGATGAAGGATGGAACGCAGGATCTCGCCGCGGAACCACGCGAGCTCCCCGGTGCTCTCCACCGCTCGGACAGTACAAAAAGACGACCCCCGCGTCCGGGGGTCGTCTTGTGTTCGCGTTTGGATCCCTTCGCGCCCCCAAGCTACAGGCCTCACTTCCGGCCGAGATGTGGGCGATCACACGAAAGTGTGATGAGATGCTCCGACATCAAAACCGCTCGGGAGCGCTCGAACGGTGTGGCCCTCTTCCGCCGAGGGCGTCATCGATCGACTTGAAGGACTCCGAACACCTTATGCAGCCGGACCATGACACCTCCAGTGACGTTGGTGCTAGGCCTTCTCTGCTCCGTTCCGCGGAACACCTCTGTTCTACACCCGCTCAGGGAGGTCGAGTCAAGAGGATGGCCGGGTCAGACATTTTCGGTAGCGGCGATGTCGCCCAGCTAACGCCGGATCCGCAGCAGCTCGCGGATCTGGCGCGGAACGACCTTCACGTCGGGCCACCACGACTCCTCCGCGTCGACGCCGGCCGCGGCGGCCGCTTCGACGAGCAAGGCGACGGCGCTCCGGAGGTCCGACAGGCGAACGACCTCCGGAGTGAACGTCTGCGAATGCTCGCCCTGGTTGTGATAGTTGACGTTCGGGACCGCGATTCCGGTCGCACTCCACCCGAGCCGGACGAACGCCGATGACTCGCAGGTGCCACCGGTCAGCAGCGCGCGCTGCGTCGCGACGCCGGCGGAGGTGAGCTCTTCGCGCGCGACCCGCAGAAAACGTTCCGCGTCGTTGTCGAAGGTGTTGTAGACATCGCCGGCGCGAACGACGACGCCGCGTCCGGGTGCCGCGTGCGCGAGCGCGCGGCTCGCCTCGAGCGATACGACGACGACGTCGCGCGGTAGCAGGCCGTCCTCCGCGACGAGCCGCGCGCCGTAGAGGCCGGATTCCTCACCGCGCGTGAAGACCGCGTGCACGTCGTGCGGCCTCGCGTCGTCGCGCAGCGCGGCAAGCACCAGCACGACGACGGCGCACAGCGCGAGGTCGTCCGCCGCGCGAAGGTGCAGCTCGTCGCCATGCACCGCGAACGGGACCAGATCCATCACCGCGAACTGGCCGGCGCGCAGCTCGCGATCGGCGCGGATGCGGCAATGCCCGGGCGAGTTGTGCACCGAGTCCGGGGCGGAGACGTAGCTGTCGAGGGTCGCCGCGAACGGGGTCCCGTCGCCGTCGTCGCATACGAGCACCGGGACCGGGGCCGCGAAGAATTCTGGATAGAGGCCGCCGAGGATGCGCGCGCGACCCTCGCGACCATACGCCTCCGTCACCTCGAACGCGGGATGGTCGGTATGCGCGATGAGCGCGAGCGACCGCTTCGCGGGGCCGCGCGTCACGCGCGCGGAAACCTGGCCGTAGGCGTCCTCGTGGACCGCGACGCCGTTCCGCTCGAGCTCGCCGCGGATCGCGCGGAGCGCGCGGAACTCGTGGTACGGCGCGGTCGGCGCGGACGCGACGCGCTCGATCGTGGCGAGCGTCGTGTCGATGTCGGGCATGGAGAAGCGCGGCATGCGTCGCGAGGATATCGTCAGCGGTCAGTGCTCCGTCTCTACGACACGCGCCGGCGCGCGGTCTTCCCGTTCCGTCCGCGTTCCAGTCCCATCACTCTCTACGTCTGCGGTGTCACGCCCTACGACACGACGCACCTCGGTCACGCGCGCACGTTCCTCACCTTCGACGTCCTCGTTCGTCATCTCGAGGCGGGCGGGAGACCCGTTCGTTACGCGCAGAACGTCACGGACATCGACGAATCGATCCTCCAGCGCGCGGCGCGCGACGGCGTGAGCTGGCGCGACCTCGGGCAGCGCGAGGAGCGCGAATTCCTCGCCGACATGCGTCGCCTTGGTTGGCGCCCGCCCGACGTGATGCCACACGCGACGCGCGAGATCCCGTCGATGCGCGCGATGATCGACGCGCTCGTCGCGAAGGGTGGCGCGTACGACATCAAGGGTGGCGTGTACTTCGATACGTCGCGTGCCGGGCACTACGGCGAGCTGTCGCGCTTCTCCGCGGCGCGCATGCTCCGGATCCTCGCAGCGCAGGACGACGCCGCGCTCGACGACCCGGAGCGCCGGGATCCGGTCGATTTCGCGCTGTGGCGCCGCGTGCCGAGCGGTCCGCGTTGGCCAAGCCGCCACGGGCGAGGTCGCCCAGGCTGGCACATCGAGTGTTCGGCGATGGCGCTCCGCTATCTCGGTCCGCGCATCGACATCCACGGCGGTGGCAGCGACCTTATCTACCCGCACCATGAGAATGAGATCGCGCAGTCCGAATGCGCGACGGGACAGCGCCCGTTCGTCGGTTGGTGGATGCACGCCGGTCCGGTGCGGCTCGCGGGCGAGAAGATGTCGAAGTCGCTCGGCAACATGGTCTTCGTGCGGACCGCGCTCGAAACGACGACGCCGCAGGCGCTGCGGCTCTATCTCCTGGACAGCCACTACCGCCGCCCGTTCGATCACGACGAGGCGAAGCTGGTTGGAGCCGAGGAGCGCGCGTCGGCGCTTGCGGAGACGCTCGGCCGCGGCGCGATCGGTCCCCTCGGCCGCGATGCCGCGACGCGCGAGGTGCTCGCGGCGCTCGACGACGATCTCGACACGCGCACGGCGATCCGTGCGCTCGAGCGCGGCGCGCGCCGCGCGGCCGCGGGCTCGAGGCCGTCGCTGCGGCACCTCGCGCGCCGAGTGCTGGGCATCCTGTGAGTCAGGTCGAGCTGCTCACGGACATCCTCGCGCGCGAGGGTGCGGAAGCGCTGGGTTGGGAGCATGGCCGCCCGGGTGGTGCCGCGGCTCGGGCGTTGCTGCGGCCGGCGGCACGACGCATCGCGCGCGAGTTCGCGGATGCCGACGCGATGCTCGAGTCGCGCCCGCTTCCCGATGCGGCGCGCTGGATCCTCGATCACTTTTCAGCGCGCGTCGAGGTCGCCGGTCTCGATCGCGTCCCAGGGCACGGTCCGATCCTGCTCGTCGCGAATCACCCCGGCCTCACCGACGCGATGGCACTCATCGCGGCGCTCGACCGAGCCGACCTTCGCATCGTCGCGGCGGACTATCCATTTCTGCATGCGATGCGGGGACTCGCGCCGCGGCTCATCTTCCTCGAGGTATCACGGGGGTCGCAGCTCGGGTGGATCCGAGCGGTCAGTCGGGACCTGCGTCAGGGCAGCGTCGTGCTGTTGTTCCCCGCGGGTGGACTCGAGCCCGACCCCGCCGTGCTCGGCGCCGAAGGCGCGCTCCTGTCGTGGTCCGACAGCGTCGGTCTCATCGCGCGCCTGGTGCCAGACGCGCAGATCGTGCCGGCGGCGGTCAGCGGCGTTCTGTCACAGCGCGCCTTCGCTCATGCGTTGACGCGCATCCGCCGAACGCCACGCGACCGCCAGCGCGTCGCGACGCTCCTTCAGATGATCGACGCGCGCTGCCGGCCCGTGACCGTGCGCATCGCGTTCGGCGCGCCGCTCGAAGCCGAGCGCGGCGCCACCCTGAACGGCGAGCTCGTTGCGCGCATGCGCAAGCTTCTGTCGGATCCGTCAGCGGCGTGGAAGTCGCTGTCGCATCGACCTTCAGATCCCGCGACGACCGCGGCGTAGAAGCGCTTTTGCGACCGCGACGGTCGACATGCCTCCTACCATCGCTTACACGTGAAGCAAGCGCCTCTCACTCCGGATGAAGCGACGCAGCGGGATCAGGTCAGGCTGTCGCTCGACCTCATAACTGCCGCTGCGGTCGTGTCTGGTGTGCTGGTCGCTTCGCAGGCAGTCGCGAATCGCGAGTGGCGATCCTGGGCGATCGTGATCATGCTTGGCGTCTTCGCGGCGCTCGTCCAAGCCTGGCCCCGTCGAATGCTCGCGAGTGGCCGCGTCGAATCGGCCGTGACAACGGTGGCTTTGGCCAGCGCAGCCCTCATGTTCGGCGTCGCCATCATCTCGCCCGCCGCCGCGATCATTGCCGCGACTGGTCTCCTCATTCCCATCGTCGCCGCGGTGCCTTACCTCGAGGTCAAGTCACTCCGTCGCTTGCTGATCCTTGCCTGGGTGGCCAGCATCGCCACGGCTGCGGCAAGCCTGCTGCCTGATCCGGCGCCGCCGAGCGCCGACGCCGGACTCAGTCGGCTCTGGGGTTCCGTGCTCGTATCCGGCCTCGTCCTCTTCCTTCTTTATCGATCGAGCGAGAGGCTCAGGGCGTCAAGTCGAGAATTCAGCCGGCTCTTCGGTCTCTCTTCGGATCTGGCCGAAGCTACGGATCCTGGAGTCCTCGGGGATCTCATCGCGCGCCATCTCAGCGAGGCGACGGGTATGGACGACTGCGTGATCTACGCGCGGGCGGCGGACACGAGCCGCCTATCGCCGTTCGGCTCGCACCCCGCGCAGCGCGCGCTCGAGACCGATGCTGAGGCGCTCATGCAGCGGCCGATGCTCCAGCGCGTAATAGACGAGCGCCTGCGCATGACCGTCGACGTCGTGAACGAGCAAGCGGATCCCGCGGAAAGAGCTCATCTGACCGCTCTCGGTCGCACGGTCATGCTCTTGCTTCCGCTGGTCGCGCATTCCGATCCGGTGGGTGTCGCCGAGCTCACGTCCGCCGCGTACCGCACGATCGACGACCGTCGGCTCGCACTCGCCCGAACGCTCGCGTTCGAGGCGGCCATGGCGATCGAGAACGGACGTCTCTACCACGATCTGCGCGAGCG
>VBEZ01000027.1 GCA_005882255.1 Chloroflexota bacterium
GCGTGCGCGACCGGTCGATCGCGGCGTTGCGTGCGATCCGGTAGAGGAATGCGACGAATGGAAGCCCGCGCTCTTGGTACCGGTCGATGGAATGCAGCGCCTTCACGAATACATCCGAGGTGAGGTCCTCGGCATCGTGCGCGGTGCCCGTCCGCGACAAGCAGTAGCGGTAGATCGCGTCGCGGTATCGCTCGTAGAGCTCACCGAACGCGGCGGCGTCGCCGGACTTCGCGGCACGAACGAGCGCTCCATCGGTCCCGGACCCACCTCCTGCAAGATCGGCGGGGCGCGCCCGGCCTACGACCACGTCGGCGTCGCCTTGCTTCACCTAACGAAAGAGCGCGGGAACCCGTTCACCGGCGTCATCGCCTGGACGCTAGGGGTGCCATCCGGGGGGCGTAAGGCCCCCGAACGGGCTATTTCAGGCCCACTTCGAGGCGCTGTGCGGCTAGAGGAGCCTCTCCATGAGCAGGACATCGACCCAGCGACCGTCCAGGAGGCCCTGCTCGCGGTAGATGCCGACCTCGCGGAAACCGAGCCGCCCATAGAGCGCGACGCTCGCGGCATTCGTGGGGAAACCCGCGAGCACCAGCTTGTGGAAGCCGAGCTCGCGGCCGAGCTCGACGAGACGCTGGAGCAACATCGTGCCGGCGCCCCTCCCGCGTGAGTTGCGCGCGACGTACACGGAGATGTCCGCGACATGCCGATACGCATCGCGCGCGTTGAAGATGTTGAGACTCGCCCATCCGACCACCACACCGTCAGACTCAACAACGACGACCGGGTGTCGCGCGTCGCGGGCTGCGAGCCAACTGCGACGCTCGGCGGGCGTACGAGGCTCGGTCTCGAGGGTCGCGCGATCGGCGATGCCTTCGTTGTAGATGACGCTCATCGTCTCGGCGTCCTCGGCCCGTGCCGGCCGGACCGAGTAGCGGACCACCATCGCTTGAGGGTATGCTGCGGCGAACAACTTCATATCGCGTTGCCGGCCAGAGGCGCGATCGTCAGGAGTACCGCTCGCGGAGGAACGAGCTTCCACCGAAGCGACGGGAACGGGGCGATCGCCGAAGTCGGTGATCGGTTTCGCGATCATCGGCTGGCTCGTCCACCGGAAGGAGACGGGCTGTCGGCTCGAGGGTGACCTCGGGTCGAAGCGCTACCGTGCGACCAAGCCTGCGATGAGGCTCGGTGTGCGCGTACGCGCTGCCGGGCTTCTTTGTTGAAGCCCGACGGTGCTGACCGGCGCGTGGGGAAAGGGACGTGGCGATGCCGGTCGAGCGCTTCGCGATCATCGACTCGACGCTCCGCGAGGGGGAGCAGTTCTCGAGCGCGCACTTCACGACCGCCGAGAAGGTGCTGATCGCCAAGACGCTCGACGAGTTCGGTGTCGAGTACATCGAGCTCACGTCGCCGGTCGCGTCACCGCAGTCCTGCGAGGATCTCAAGATCGTCGCGGGCCTGGGGCTCCGGGCCAAGGTGCTCACGCACGTGCGGTGTCACTTGGACGACGCGCGCGTGGCCGTGCAGACCGGCGTCACGGGCATCGACATCCTCTTCGGGACATCGTCGTACCTGCGTGAGTTCTCCCATGGGAAGAGCGTCGACGACATCATCCGCGAGGCCGGCACGGTCATCGAGTTCATCAAGGACCACGGCAAGGAGGTCCGCTTCTCGAGCGAGGACAGCTTCCGCTCGACCGAGGGCGACCTCCTGAGGGTCTACACCGCCGTCGACAAGATGGGTGTGGATCGCGTCGGTGTGGCCGACACCGTCGGCATCGCGACACCGCGTCAGTGCTACGCGCTGGCGACCGAGCTGCGCCACCACGTGCGCTGCGACATCGAGTTCCACGGACACAACGATGCCGGCTGCGCGATCGCGAACTCGTACAGCATCCTCGAGGGCGGCGCGACACATATCGACACCAGCGTCCTCGGCATCGGCGAGCGTAACGGCATCACGCCGCTCGGCGGCTTCGTCGCGCGCATGTATGCCGACGATCCGGCCGCGATCAAGCGCAAGTACGACCTACGGAAGCTCAAAGAGCTCGACGAGCTCGTGGCGTCACTCGTCGCGATCGAGATCCCGTACAACAATTTCGTGACGGGGAAGTACGCGTTCCATCACAAGGCGGGGATGCACACGAAGGCGATCTACATCAACCCGAACAGCTACGAGATCCTCGACCCGGCCGACTTCGGCCTGACCCGCACGATGAACATCGCTCACCGGCTCACCGGGCACAACGCGGTCGGGCGCAGGGCGGAGGAGCTCGGGCTACAGTTCGGCAAGGACGAGCTCCGCGCGATCACGACCAAGATCAAGACGTTGGCCGATTCGGGACCGCTCTCGATGGATCAGCTCGACGCGCTGCTACGCGAATGGGTGGTGGCATGACGCGGACCCTCGCGGAAGTCATCCTGTCGCGCGTCTCCGGGCGCGACGTCCGGGCCGGCGATCTCGTCATCGTTCCCGTGTCACGCGTCATGGTCCACGACTCGGTCATCGACGCGGTCATGTCCGGCTTACGCGACCTCGGCCGAGAGCGCGTCTGGGACACCTCGAAGGTCTGCGTTTTCGTCGACCATGCGGCCCCGGCACCCACGCCCGTCGTCGCGGATTCACACCGCGTGCTCCGCGAGTGGGTGCGCGAGCAGGCGATCCCCACCTTCTACGACGCGGGCGAGGGAGTGTGCCACCAGATCATGGTCGAGGAGGGCTACTGCGAGCCCGGGACGGTGATCGTCGGCAGCGACTCGCATTCGAATTCGTACGGCGCGGTGGGCGCGTTCGGCGCCGGGATGGGCGCCACCGATGTCGCGGTCGCGCTCGCTCTGGGCCGGACCTGGCTGCGGGTGCCCGGATCGATCAAGGTCACCTTCACCGGCAAGCTCCGCAAAGGCATCACGATGAAGGACGCGATCATGCGCGTCGTCCGCGAGATCGGCACCGACGGCGCGCGTTACGCCTGCGTCGAGTTCCACGGCGTCGGCGATCTTCCGCAGGGCGACCGCATCACCCTCGCCGGCATGACGACGGAGATGGGCGCGAAGGCCGGCATCGTGGTCGGCACGCCGGAGGCGCCGGCGTGGCTGCGGCCGGATCCCGACGCGCGCTACGTGCGGGAGGTCACGATCGACCTCACGCAGCTCGAGCCGCAGATCGCGGTGCCGCCGCGTGTCGACCAGGTCGTCGACGTCTCGGCCGCGGTCGGGCAGCCGGTCGACATCGTGTTCCTCGGGTCGTGCACGAACGGACGGCTGGTCGACATGCAGCAAGCCGCGCGCGTGCTTCGCGGCCGCCGCGTCGCGCCGCACGTCCGGCTCGAAGTCGTTCCCTCGTCGCGCCGACAGTTCGACCTCGCGATGCAGGACGGCACGCTGCAGGCGCTCTCGGCGGCCGGCGCGGTCATCGGATCCTCCGGCTGCGGCCCGTGTCTCGGGCGCACCGGCGGCGTGCTGGCCGCGCAGGAGATCTGCCTTTCGACCGCGAACCGTAACTACAAAGGACGCATGGGCTCGCCCGAGGCCTCCATCTACATCGGCTCGCCCTACGTCGCGGCCGTCGCCGCGCTGACCGGTGTCATCGACGATCCGCGTCCGTATCTCGAAGCGACCGACGAGGAGTTCGACGCGCTCGTCGCGCGGCGCCGCGCCGCGCGCCCGGAGCGCGGTGCCGCATCGTCGCGCTCGGGTGACCGTTCGCGCGAGCTCGTCATGGCGAGTGCGCGGAGCGGTCCGGTCGTCGAGATCGACGATTAGATGGCAAGAGCCTGGGTCTTCGGCGATGACCTGGACACCGACCAGATGGTGCCGGGCCGCTACGCACCGTTCATGGTCG
>VBEZ01000028.1 GCA_005882255.1 Chloroflexota bacterium
GGAGCGGTGGTCGCGAAGAGCTTCGCGCGCATCTTCTTCCGCAACTGCATCAACCTCGGCATCCCCGCGATCGAGTCGGCGGGTGCCGTGGAGATCGTCCGCGACGGCGACGACGTGACGCTCGACGTCGCGGCAGGCGCGCTGCGCAGCCCGCAGGGGCCCGCGGCGGTGCGGCCGCTCGCCTCATTCGCGCAGGAGATCCTCTCCGCCGGTGGTGTCATCGCCTATCTGCGCGAGCACGGAGACTTCCCACGGGTCTGATGGATGCGCCCATCGAGATCGTCGAGCTGCAGCCGCGGCGGGCGCTGACGGTCCGGCGCATCGTCGCGCAGAGCGGGCTCGGCGCGTTCTTCATGGAGCTGTTCCCGCGGGTTCGCACCGCGATCGTCGCGCACGGAGCCACCGCGGCGGGCCCA